>JAZOLQ010000026.1:0-28827 GCA_045653185.1 Eubacteriales bacterium | reverse complement strand
ATTATCATCTTCGTTAGCGGTCTCATATCCGGGTCCGACAGACATTGACGGATCAGCAGTATAACTCGAATAATTTCTAAAATCAGCGCCATAAATAATACAACGAGTATTTCCGGTTAAGCGCAAATCACTTACTGAAATTCTTCTGAAGAAAGTTGTTTGACCGTCATAAACAAAATAACCGCAATTTGTCTCTTCATTTACAAAGGTATAAGAATTTATCTTTGTAAGATTACTCGGAACAGCTTCGGTATAAGTAGGCGCTGTTGTAGACGATGTATTAGACGTATTTATACCTTGCGTTGCAACAGTAGTTTCTTTTGGTGTATCAATATCATCTATCATACCGCTGATCTTACTTATAGCAATAAAAGCACCTGCTAAAATAGCAACCATAAGTACAAAAGATATTATCGAAACTATAATACTCTTTTTTTTCATTTTTTCACCTATTACTTTCTAAATACAAATTACTGTTTAACAAAAATCAAATTAAAAATATCATACTGATAAGAAGGCAAAATTAATTTATCATATATTCTAATTTGATTATACTCATCAACTTCAGAAAACGAAACCTCAAAATCATCTGCTATCTGCTCAAAAAAAACAAAAGAAAAAGAATCAACAAACATAGTATCGGGAGACGTAGTATAAGATATAAAAGATCCTTCATACAATTTAACATAAAAATAAGAATCATCAAAATCAGGACCAGATGCAAATGGAAAACTTAATAAAACTTGAGACTCTAAACCTAAAAAAGATTTATAATTATCTGAAGTCCGATTAATAGTATAAATACCCGATTTTACTAAACAAGCCTTATGAAAAAAAGTATTGAAAAACTCATAGTCTTCTTCTGAAACAATAGTATCTTCAAATATAGTTATATATCTATAATAATCATAAGAATCGTACGTATAGAAAGATACTGGAAGGCCATAATCATAAGAACATAAAGATTGATAGCCACCATTATCATAAACAAAATCGAAAGAATCCTCATCTAAAACAATAGAAACATAACTTTCATTACTACCATCAGTAATAGTAAAATTTATATTAGATAATACATAATCACCCTGAAATTCTTCTATTACTTCATAATTCAACTCTGTAATATAATCTCCAGCTTTTATTACATACTCTTCCGGAGTTACATCGGGTATTACTTGTGTCTCTGTTGTTTCTGTTGTTTCTGTTGTTTCGATAGTATTGTCTTCATCAGGAGCTCCGCCCTTCATATTTTTAATAAAGCCAAACGAAACAAACAGCAAAACGACAACAAGAATCAAAGATAAAATATTTTTAAATTTCATAATTAACTCCTAAAATATAAAATTTAAATTATTTATAAAAATCGCCGATTTCCTTACCTTCAACAATTACAGGCTTTATCTTTGTGCCGACAAGCTTACCGAAGTTATAATCTTCCTTCCATGTTATCTTAACAGATACCGTCTGCTCTTCTGAAATGGTGAAAGTGTCATTATCTTCATTACCCGAGATAGCTACGTCAGTTACATTGTACTTAACGTACATTCTGAAATCGGAGCTTGTGTTATCACAACCCGAAATTGTATATGTGCCGGGCTCAAGAGTTACCTGCGCAACCGTAAGCTCATAACCGCTGGTGGCTTTACCCTTAAGGGTAATAACACCATTATCGTCAACGTCAATTTCTACACCTTCGTTTGTATCCTGAGTCTTGATATAAGTATCGTTATCCTCAAAAACGATCATATTATCGGGATTCCTCTCTTTCGACAAGAAACCGTTACTCGAATCCTTAACGTTAATAAGAACACCACACACAAGAACGCCAACAAGAAATACTGCTGCATACTTAATTATTTTATTAAACTTTTTCATAATTCCTCCAAAAAAGCCTTAAGGCAAATACTCTCAGTATTCGGCTCAAGGCTCTTAATTTTTATTTTTTATTTCATATTTTTTAGATTTTCCGAATATCCGGAATTGCTTTACTTAAGTCCTCAATTAAGAACTCTTTTTCCTTCTTGCAATGTTTGCAATAAAGGATAAGTTTTTTTCCGTCTGCGCTAACCTTGAATATCAACTTACCGCAATCGGAACAGGTTACAGGATTGTTTACGTTCATCAAAAATCAGAACCAAGGCGCAGAAGCAGATCCCCGAGACTGCCGTGATTTACGACCTCGATACAATCGATTTTTCCATCGGAATTTTGATCGAGCTCTACCGAACAGCCAACAAGGTCAATCATACTGTATACCGGATGAGTTCCGACATATACAAGCTCATCGAAGTTGTTCTTTATCTTTATTTCATCAACATCAAAGCCCTTAAGTATTCTCTTTTTATCCTTAGCAGACGTTGACTCAACGATACATTTCAAAAGAACGTTATCGTATCCAATAGTCTCCTTCTGATCGTTTGTAAAATTACCCTTCTTGTTTTCAATTCCTATTACATGATAAGTTTTCATATTTTTCTCCTTTTTTTCAAGATTAACTTGACTTAATTTAATTATTTTCTACAGGCTCACTAGCCTTTTTTAAAATTCCGCGCAACTGCCGAGCTTTTCTAAGACTTATTTCCTCGTAATCTTCAGGCTGCATAATTTCACCGTTTTCATCGACATATATCTGAATAGGTGGTAAATCGTTATCATTTAGCACACAGAGGACATCTGTCATATCTTCAACAAAGCTCGCAGGATTTGCGGTATTTTTGTTTAGCATGGCAACTCTTGATATGCTGCCAAGTAAACTCCTTCGGGATTTTTTGATATTACAATTTAAATCATAAGTACGGTAAACATCGAGAATTTTATCAGCACTGTAATCTATCGGAGTACCTCGAATACGTTTCCACCAGCTCATATAAGGCTCACCTTCTTCAATGAATTCCTTATAAGACATCTTCCTATCGTCTACAAAAGAAACAACATTTCCGAAGCCTGTAAGATAATCTACAATAGCTCTTGCATTACCCAAGATTATGTATAAATCTTTCAGAAGCGGATGACACGCCATAGGATTGAGATACTCAGCACCGAAATCACACTTTACAAGCATATCGGATAGTCCTTCAGGATCAATTTCAGAATAGAGTTTAAGATCTTCAGACGATACAAAGCTCTTGATCCATTTTGAACAAGTCATGTAAAATTTTCGTTTAGTCTGATACTCGATATTAACAATCAACGTAGGCTCAGGTATTACACCTTTTATCTTTGCTTCTATATGAGAGCAATTATCCGAGTTGATAAAATCACTCTTAAGAAGCTTTTTACAAAGCTCCTTAAGCTCGTCATTACTCCCATATTCCAAATACCATTTAAGTCGACCAACAAGAATACCGGTCCTATATGATTTTAATTCATACGCAATTTCATAGATATACTTATCAAACTGAGATATAAGTCCGTTCTCATACCAACGCTCTATAAAGAAAGCTTTATAGTTCATTTCAATAACCTCACGCGCCTTGTTGTATGCGCGGAAGTAAACGTTGTTTGATTTACGATTCCCAAGATTAAAAGTATCAACCGTTATATCTTCACCGATATTACCGATTTTTTGATACTTTCTTAAATTTGTTTTCAAATGCTTTTGCAAATTTTCATCCCTGAAAAACTTATACGGATTTTGAATAAGATTAGTATGAAATGCGTAATCAATACGATTTTCCCGAACAACTTCCGGGAACAATTCAAACGGTTCTAACAAATTCAAAAGATAATTAAAAGATTGATCAAGAGCCTTTTTAACACCTTCCAACACCAAGTAACGCGAGCGCAGCTGTACAACTATTCTCGGTGTTTCTGATGTTGGAAGGTAAGAAGCAATAAATATATCAAAGCACTCGTTGAGACTCACACAAAACTCATACATTGAAAATACTTTAGATGCTGCTTCCATGCCGGCTATTTCAATAACCTTACCTTCGTTACCTCGACAATATGCCTTCATATCCCGTAATTTATTTAAGAAACTCTTCAAGTTTTCCGGAAGCTTATCCTCGCTCTGCAGCTTGATAACTTCATCCGGTTCATTTATCTTTACAGAATAATACAAAGTGTCAATGTGATGCAACGTTTTATCTCTATGAATCGAAAAGAATTCATTTTTCTGTTCCGGAGAAAACTCTTTCAAAATTTTACATCGTTTAACCTGAACAGAAATCATTTTTTAAACATCTCCAAAAGGCTAAAATGTTCATTTGGTCAACTACCCATTTGACCAAACGAAAAAACATCTTCAAAGCCTTTATTTTACTGTTTTTTTGCTTCTTTATGTATGGGGCGTCTTACAAGACTCGCCCCCAAGCAAAAACCAAAATTTTTGCCAAAAAACATCATTAAATTTTTTGTCATAGTAAGCTTAAAAAGTAGGTGAACGGCACATAGGAAAATAGATCATTTTACCTTATCTCCTCTCTTAATTTGTCGTACTCTCGGCATTTATCAACGTACATATAGTACATATTGAGAAATTGCCGAACTGGTATTTTTGGTATATCATCCGGGAGAACAGGAACAAAAGCAACAAAACAATTTCCTTCCCGGATA
Organism: Eubacteriales bacterium; assembly: GCA_045653185.1. Lineage (GTDB taxonomy): Bacteria > Bacillota > Clostridia > Oscillospirales > CAG-272 > HGM12713. The sequence continues at coordinate 24,270 of JAZOLQ010000026.1, read as the reverse complement.
ACTTCACTATTAAGAATTTGAACTATAACAGCTCTCTGAGTTCTGCCGTAAACGAGATCACGTTCGTTGATAACTTCTCGAAAATCAATTTCATCACCGATACGTATTTCTATATTCGGTTCAATTTCAACAGCAACCTTCAAACCGCTGAGGATCTCGTTAAATTCAGCGGAGCTCACGTCATAAGGATGTATAATTTTCATCAAATACACCTATTCCTTCATAGCAGGAAGGCAATCTGTGTTGTAAACAATATTCATAATGTTCCCCCCCAAGAAATCATAACCTCGTGCAGCTGAGCCATATCGCTTATTTTGCGCTTGCAGTATTGCGGCAGATTTGCTCTCACAAGAGCCTCCGCAACAGCGAGACAGACAGCATTTCCCGTCTGTTTGAGCTCTACGTCGGACGTGAGCCGTCCTACCTCTACTACTACGTTCATTCTGTATCCTCCTTTTGTATGTCAAATAGTGTAGGTATCGCGATGAAATTACACCAAAGAACTTCGGTCCGCGGATCGGAGTTTTGATTGTATGATTTTTTACTGATCTTCTGCCATCCGCGAAGCTCTCGGTCATACATCTCGGAAGGATATCCGCTCAAAATCACAGTCCCCTTAAAGTCACGAAGTACGGCCAGCAATTCAAGATGATCTTGCTCGTTCATCTCATACCGATATTGCTTACCGCCTCTTGTATTCAGTAGATACGGCGGGTCTGCATAAACCAATACATTCTCATAATTGAATTTCTTGATAATATCCAAAGCCGGTCTATTTTCGATCTGTACTCCCTTAAGGCGTTCAGCAGCATGAGCAAGCATCACCGGCATCTTGTTCCATGTATCAACGCAATAGCTTCTCTCTCGGGCATAAACATCTATCTTAAAGCCTGTCTTTTCATACGTCTTGAAGCCGTGTCCCATTCGGGATCTGATCGCAAATCTATATGCTTTATCAAAGTAATCAACGCCTCGGTTTTCATGCGCGTCATCAAACACTTCGCGTGCATAAGGTGTTAAGCTTATCGCCTCGATCAACCTTTCGGGTTGCTCGCGCAATACTCTAAAAAAATTTGTAATATCACCATCGATATCATTTACAGTCTCTATTGCTGATGGTGGTTTGTTAAAAAGCACCGCTCCCGATCCAAAGAAGGGCTCAACATATGATCGATGTCGTGGCATCAAAGACACAATCTGTTCCGCCATTCCCCACTTTGCTCCGGGGTAATTAAGTATTGACTTCATACAATGCTCCTTTCCATTTTGCACAACCAGCGCGCAAGTGATGATTTATCAATCACTACTTTCGGCCGTTTTGTTTTTGTTAAATAAACTGCAGGCAAAGGCTCAATCGCTCGATGCATCATGCTGCGAACCGTTCTAACGTCACATTTCAAAAACCGAGCACATTCCTCGAGCGTCAACGTTCCGCAATTTGGATAAAGCTCGTTCAGAACGCCAAGCTTTTCACGATATCCTATTATCTCCACATCATTCTCCTTTAAAATTTTTCACATCATCTTGTATTTTTATCAAAAATCAATAAGCTTACAGCCAAATGGACCTTATATAATGAAGATCTCTGACTGCGTTTAAGTTTACTTTTCTTTCTTGCCATAAGGATCAAATACCTCCACTATATTTAATTCATAATTATTACATAAAAATTTAGGAAAAACAGGACGACCTGTTATTTTACATATACCAACCGAACCAGGAGAATAGTTATAACAAGTTTCACAAGATTTATTTTTTTCATCAAAATCGCCACGGCGAAATCTGAATAAAAAAATTGAACAATATTCGTAATATGCTGCCCAAACACAATATTTAGCATATTCCTCTGTTATATTACCTTCAGCATAGTACAGATATATCTTTTTACAAAGATTTTTATAATCTTTCTCAATATCTTTACCAAATCTTAAACCTTTTATCAAGCACTCTAATTCAGTTTTTACTGAATCCATTTTTTAATATCCTCCATATCTCGTTCAATATTTGCTTCAAGCGTTTCAAATGCTCTAAGCAATTCACTTTTGTCGCAATACTTATTGGTCCAATAATCACTTAAAACATCTTCTTTGCTAAGCAAATTTTTTAAATAATCACAAAGCTGACAACCAACATAACGTTTAGCAACTTCAAAATTATAATTAGGATTATAAGATATTTCAGTAAGATCAAGCAAAGGGATCCAATCATCTAAAATTATAGAAGTAGTACCGAAAGATCTTGTCCATTCAAGTTTTACATGATCAGAAATTATTTCAGAAAATTTCATATCCTTTACCCTCCAAATTCCCAAACGTTTGGGATTTTCAATTCTTTGATATCTGAACAAATGCGATCTCGTATTTGTTAACTATTGACTTAAACAAATACGGAGATATTTCTTCTGGACAATCTGCACGGTTACGGCAGAACTCTTGTGCTGCTTCGAGCGTTGTATATCCCTCTTGAGATACTTTCGTATGTCCTAAGCTGCCTTTAACTACTACAACATATACCTTCTGAACTCGCATTTTATTTTTCCTTTCTTATAACTTTCAATTTTCCAAATTCGCAAACGTTTGCGAATTTGATTCGTTTTTTTCTTCCGGAACCTCTTCCCGCAGAAGCTCGTCAAGGCTACATCCAAATATATCCGCAAGCTTGATTAAATTTTTAATATTTGGTTCTCTAATGCCTTTTTCATAATTAGAAATCGCAGTATGAGTAACTCCAAGCAAATTTGCTATCTCTTTTTGAGTAAATCCTTTCTCCTCTCTCAATTTCTTAATATTCATAACAACCTCAAATATGCATTTTGTGAATTCACAATACCATTATAATCCTCGTTCTGTGAATTGTCAAGGGTTTTTTTGAAAAAAATAAAAAAATATTCACTTTTTGTGAATTTGCTTGAAAAATCACATTTTGTGAATTATAATATAAATAACAGGAGGTAAAAAATGAAAAACCTTAAAACAATAAGAGAAAAAACCGGTATAAATCAAAAAGAATTCGCTTTAAAATGTAAAATACCGCCAACTACCTATAATCAATACGAAACAAAGAAAAGAGAACCCGATATTGAAACACTTTCAATAATAGCTGATAATCTAAATGCATCCATTGATGAAATTGTAGGCAGAGAAACTATAAAACCCAAAGGACATAAAATTCCTGTTTTCGGAAACGTAGCAGCAGGCGTTCCGATATCGGCTATTGAAGATATAGTGGATTTTGAAGAAATAACCGAAGAGCTTGCTTCACAAGGAGAATACTTCGGTCTTATCGTCAAAGGCGACTCAATGGAGCCGAGAATGACAACAGGAGATGTCCTCATCGTCAAATCGCAATCGACGGCTGAGAACGGAGATATAGCAATAGTTCTTGTCAACGGAGACAGCGCTACTTGCAAAAAAATAAAAAAGACCCCCGAGGGTCTGATGCTCATATCTTTAAATCCTTCCTATGAACCTCTCTTTTATACCAACAAAGAAATAGAACAGCTCCCAATTTCGATAATCGGTAAAGTTGTAGAGCTCAGAGCAAAATTTTAAGGAGATATATAACCATGAAAAAGGAAATAACAATAAAAAGTATATTATTTTCATTGATAAGCTTTGCAATAGTTGCAATAATTATCATATCAACTATGTTTTATACATTGTGTAATACAGATGTTTCTATAAGAGACGATATGGTAAAATACAGCAAAAAATCAGGAGACGGCAAAATAATTATAGAAGCAAAAGCATTAACTGATATTGAAGATCTTGAATTTCAAGTAAAAATCACATCATCAGACGGAAGATCCGATTATAAAAATTTTTCAGTAGAAAAACTTTCAAAAGATGATACGAAACAATTTGAAATGAAACTATGGTCTTATGAAGATACCGACATTTCAAATATCAAATACGAAGTAGAATTCGATACAACAAATGGTAAAACCAAAGCCATAAATTTAATAAAAGACTAAAAGAGGTTTGTAATGAATATTCTAATAATAATAACAATAATCTTCACTTTAACAATAACAAATACACTGACGATTCACAAAACTATCGTTGATAACAAAACAAGAAGAAATTCTTTTGAGAAAACAATTCTAAAAATATCAGTATTTGTATTTAATACGATACTTGCAATAATAATTGGAATAGCTCTTGCAGAATACATAATTGATATGGACTACGAAAAAAACAATTATTTTCTTAATAACAACTCAAGTTATCCGTTATTTATATCAATAATACCGTTATCCTTATCTATCGCATTTACAAAAATGTTAATGAAAACAAAAGAAAGAAACACGCTTTATCTAAAAAACAATTTTGAAGGAGTCTCAAATAATCTTTGTGACTACTGCGCTTTTGAAAAATTAGATATAGAAAAGAATACATTTGAAGAGGACGAGATCATAAACCTTATAAAAGAACAACCCGAAAAAATAGAACTCGTAAAGAAAATACTAAAATAAAGGAGGACCAATGAAAAACACTTGGTATACTGTCCGTACTGATGGGCGACTGACAACATCCATCACCGACCCAAAAACAGGCAAGAGAAAATATATCTATGCCAAAACACCAAGTGAACTTAAACAAAAGATTTTCAATTACGAAAGAAAGGAAGCTAAAGGAGCTTTATTTCAAGAAATATCTTCTGAATGGTGGGAAGAAGCCGAACCGACTCTCGCAGAGCAAAGCAAAAGAGGTTATCTTTCGGCAAAGAAAAAAGCAGATATATTTTTTCAGGACATTTCTATAAAGGAAATTCAACCTAAAAATATAACAGCTTATTACAAATCAATAGCTCTTGAGGGTTATTCCCAAAAGACCGTTGAGAAACACCGTCTTATAGTTAATCTAATCTTCAAATATGCGATTGAAACAGGTGAGATCCAATACAATCCCTGCGCTATTGCTAAATTTCCTAAAGGACTTCAAAAAGTCAAAAGAAATTCAGCAACACCTGAGGAAGAAAAGATTATCAAAGCTAATCCTAATAAATGGCTTTTTCCTTACTTCGCAATTTATACCGGGATGAGAAAGGGAGAAATCCTCGCGCTTCAATGGAAAGACGTCGATTTTGAAAACAACGTTATTGACGTATATAAATCGGTTTATCACGAAGGAAACAAGCCAAAGATAAAAGGTACAAAAACAGAAGCCGGGACAAGACTCGTTCCCCTCTTGAATCCTCTTAAGGAAACATTATTAAAAATACTTCCCGCAGATAAAGAAAAATATCTTTTCTCTGATGACGGATCTTCGCCGCTTACAGAAAAAAGATATACAAACCTATATAAAAAATATCAAGAAGAAAACGGTATATCCTGTACTGCTCACCAGCTGCGCCACTCATTCGCAACAATAGCCTTTGAAAACGGCATTTCTCCGAAAGACGTTCAAGAGATCCTCGGACACAAGCAACTGTCAACTACAATGGATATATACACCGATTTTAGAAAAAATAGAATAAAGGAAATCACCTCGCAGCTTAATGATAAAATAAAATAATGTTGTCATTTTGTTGTCAAATGTCTCACAAGGCTTGAAATCAAACGAAAGTTAGATAGTTCAAATCTCTCCTTCTCCGCCAAAAAATACGAGGACATTGTCCTCGTATTTTTTTTATCCAAGCCGCAGGCTTGGCATATCATCACGCGTCAGCGTGTATCGTCCATACACAATAAAAAAGCACCCATAGGGGTGCTTTTTTTATTGGCGAAGTCGAGATTTTCACATTCTTCGCGCCGTTTTGTTATATAAACAAGGGGATAGTTATGCCCGCGCAGGCAGTTTGGAGTTTTTTTTCATTCAAGCTCAGCGCGGATGGCGGTAATGTCATCAAAGAGCTTAAAACGCGGGTAATTGTTATAATCCTTATCCTGTCGCAAAATGCTTTGGATCTGAAGGCAAATATCCTTAACCGACATAGAGGTAGAAAACAACTCTCCCTCGTGTCCAAAAATGCCAAGCTCGGTAAAGCAGGGCAAAAAGCCGTCGGTGCAAAGATACAGGTCCTGAAGCTCGGCACGCGAGATCTCAAGTGTCTTTACCTCGAATTTCGGTGCTGAACTCGGAGCGAACACGTTGTAGCCGTTGGGCGTATTCATCAAGGCTCTGTGACGTATCAAAATATCCTGAATGTGCGGCCGAGCTTCTCTGACAGAGACGTTATGCTCCTTGGCATATTGCACCATTTGCTCGATTGCCTTGTCATCTAATACAGGCAACTCGGGCTGATAAAAACGTGAAACCTCGCCTGTGCGCAGGCGATAGATGATCTCGCAATCACCGACCGTATAGAAGCGCACGGTGTCTTTGCAAAACTGAACTACCGATATACCGCAGGAAGTGCCCTCGTTAAACCCCGACTCATATGCGCGACGGCTCAGCTTTAGCAGAAATTGTTCGATATTTTCCTCGCGACAGCGCAAAAGCTCGGTCTTGACGTAGGCAGCCAGACGTGAGGCGTCTGTTCCCGACCCGCGTTTTTTCTCCGACACCAAGCCTGAAGCGCCGTCTATCACAGCAAGCAGGTGTTTGGTAACGACAAAGCGATCCTCGTTATAGCTGTGCGCACGGATAGTAAAATGTTGCTCTTTAATCATACTTACAAAATCAGCATTACTCCAAAAATGGCAATTCCGAGAATAACAAGGAATATTGCCAAAAGATTTGGTCCTAGTTTTTGTTTGAACTTATAGGTGGAAACGGTTGCAATCAGCGAAACAAAGCCGATTAAGCACAAAAACAGGCCCGCGTACATCAACATGACCTTGCCGATGACATGATAATCGCTGATTTTTTTGAACGCCTCTATACCGCCGAGCAAGAACGCGATAACGGTGGAAATGATAGAGATGTTCTTGAAGTTATCTATCTGCATTGCCTTCATGGATTTATCCATATTGCGCAGTGTTTCATCCAGCTTCTCCTGCTTTTTCTCGCAAAGCTTAATAGTCGCTTGTGCCTTGTCGTAGGAGATAACTGTTGCAATCTTATGATAAAATCCCTCGTAGTATGCAACTGTCTTGTCGTGATAGGAATCGTTGGGTACCTTGCTTATACCCTCAAGGATAAATCGCTCCGCGCCGTCGTAATCGCAAAGAAGAGCGGCAATACGGCCCTTATTGACGTAAAATTTGTGGTATTTTGGATCTTCCTCACAGCACTTTTCCGTGAGGGCAAACGCTGTTTTGAGCCGCTCGTTTCCTGACTGGTCGTCAACGTCGCCGCGCAGATCAAGGTTGACCTCATAATAGGTTGCGCAGAGCTCTGCATACAAATTCAAAAAGCCGATATGGTTTTTGTATCGCTCCAAATGCTTTTCGCCCCTTGTGAGAAGTGTGTCAAGCTGGCTTATCGTTGCTGCCTTTGCCTCTGCCATAATGTAAATAAACGGAAAGAGCGGCTGTGTCGCAAACAGTTCCTCGTAGCGATATACCCAATTCTTCAGTTTGCGTATGAGGTTATTCTTTCTGTAATAAGTATAGACCACGAAAAAGCAACTGAATCTTGCAAAGATATCCTGCGTTTTGTCGTCAACAAGGTTTATGTACCCGTCCAGATCTGCTTCCGCGAGCTTCTTGCTCTGATCGGTTATTGCTTCCTCGTACTCTCGGCTCAGAGAGTTGTCTTGATATTTTAATAGTCTGTTGATAAAATCGTCCATAAAAAACCCCTTGATGTTAGTATTTGTGTCCTTCTTTATTCTATCACAAATCCTAAAAAAAGTCTATATTTTGACAAAATATATTGGAAAATTTATCATATATTAAAATCATAAGAAATACTGTGGGGGATTTTATATGAGCAAGCTTATCTGAAACTGCCCAAAACAGAAAAATATTTCTGACGACTTGACATCAATTGTAAAAAATGATACAATATCACTCGTAAAAATAAAAGAATGTTTTAGGAGAAAGTATTATGTCTGTTGTTTTGGATTATTTGAAGCAATTTCCTGTAAGACGAGCCATTTCTACTATTTGCTTGTTTGCGATAGGCTTGATCGTTGCCAAGTTGATCTTGGTCATCTTTGACAAGTTTTTGAAGCGCTATAAAATGGACCCCATAGTTTGTAAGATCACGCATCTTGTGGTAAAGATGCTGCTTTTGTTCACGGTATTTATCATTGCGTTGAGCAGTCTCGGTATTTCGGTCTCGTCCTTGATCGCTACCTTTTCTGTTGTCGGTGTTGCCTTTTCCTTGGCGATACAGGGCTTTTTGAGCAACGTATTCGGCGGAATTCAGATAATTTCCAATAAGCCCTTTAAGATAGGCGATTACGTAGAGGCAGGGGACGAAGCGGGTACGGTTCGCGAGGTTGGCTTGTTTTACACCAAGCTCGACACGCCCGACAAAAAGCTGATACAGATACCCAACAGCCAAATTGCCAACGACAGCATCATCAACTATTCCAGCGCCATCAATCGCAGGGTGGAATTCACGGTTTGCGTCTCCTACAACGATGACGTCGAAAAGGTACGTTCGGTCCTGCTTGAGCTTATTTCCGCTCATCCGTCGGTCCTTTTTGAAGAAAAACTTATGCCTGTCGTTCACGTAAAGGAATACAGAGAGAGCGATATTTGCTATACCGCGCGCGCTTGGTGCGCAAGCGAGGATTACTGGACGGTGTATTATGATATCATGGATTCCATAAAGCCTACCTTTGAGAAGCATGGCATCTCATTCAGCTATCCGCACATGAACGTTCACATGGTGACGAAATAAGCGGACAAGCAGACCTTAAGAGGTCAAACGGCAGTCGATGATGCCTGTCCCTACAAGTATGATGTAAATTCATACGTGAATTTCAATTTGTAGAATAGATATTGTATTTATAACTAACCACGGCTCAAAACGAGCCGTGGTTTATTATGTCTGCATATTACGGCGCAAGAAATCGATACCGACAAAAGAGTGATATTTTTGTTATATACGTAATTCGGCACAAGCTATTGACTATTATGCTCGAATAATGTATAATGTTGGGTATATAGATTGAAAAGGTTGGGAACTTTTATGACAAAAGCTTCAAAACAAGGATTGAATATCGGCGTGAAGTCCTTTACTGCGGCTATACTCGTCATTTTCGTATTGATGATAGCTACATATATTCTCACGCTGACTATTCCTGCGGGAAGTTACGAGAGAATAATAGATGAGAGCGGAAACACGGTGATAGATACCGAAGGGGATTTTTCCTATATAGACGGCGGAATACCTTTTTGGAAGTGGCTTCTTTCTCCAATACTCGTGCTTGGAGCGTCGGGAAGTGGGGCGTTGATCGCTGTTATCGCTTTTTTGCTTGTTATCGGCGGAGTTTTTAACAGTCTTGACGCTTGCGGATTGATAAAATATATGCTTAGCAGACTGACGGCGCGCTTTGGCGCTGTCCGCTATCGTCTTATGGCTATTATAGTTCTGTTCTTTATGGCGCTTGGAGCTATGATAGGCTCGTTTGAGGAGTGCGTCCCACTTGTGCCTATTGTTGTGGCTCTTGCTATAAGTCTTGGCTGGAATGCTTTGATGGGCGTAGGTATGAGCTTGCTTGCTGTCGGATGCGGATTTGCGTCGGGAATATGCAATCCCTTCACTGTCGGTGTGGCGCAGCAGCTTGCGGGACTTCCGATGTTTTCGGGCGTGTGGCTTCGCGCTGTTTCGTTCGTTTTCATATATCTTTTGCTTATGGGCTTTCTTTTGCTCTATACAAAGAAAATAGAAAGACCTGTCATCGAGACTAAAAATTCCGAGGAGTTTGCGAAGAACAAAAAGATGGACAGGGCGATGATCGCCTTTGCCACGATCCTTGGCGTGGGTATTGCCCTCATTCTCTCTTCGGGATTTATTCCCGCTTTGCAGGATTACACTATGGTGATAGTTGCCGTTATCTTTTTGATAGACGGTATCGTGGCAACACTTCTTTCCGGTATGTCCGCAAAGACTCTCCTCAAGACCTCGTTTAGCGGCATGGTAAACATTTTGCCCGCAGTGCTTATGATACTTATGGCATCCTCTATCAAGTACACGCTTGAGGAGGCGAACATAATGGATACCATACTGCACGGAGCGGTGGAGATCGCAAAGCATATGCCCGCGGCGCTTGTGATACTGTTTATATATCTGATAGTTCTTGTTATGAATTTCTTCATTCCTTCGGGCTCTGCAAAGGCGTTTATGCTTATTCCGCTTATTGTTCCTATGGCGCAGATATTCGGTATTTCGGCACAGCTCTGCGTTCTCGCCTTTGCCTTCGGAGACGGTTTTTCAAACGTTTTTTATCCGACAAATCCCGCGCTCCTTATAAGCTTGGGCCTTGCCGATGTCAAGTACGGCGACTGGTTTAAGTGGAGCTGGAAATTCCAGATTTTGAACCTTATACTTACCTCATTGATATTGCTTTTGGGTCTTGCGGTGGGATATTAAGCAGAAAATGATATAAAAGATCTCCGTCACGCTCGTATAGGACTGTGACGGAGATTTTACTTTGTGTGACTAAATCACGGAATTATAAAACAAAATGTGGTAAACTATAAACGTAATAAATAATATATGAAAAGGAGAAACAGAAATGTCAGTACTAAATATAAACAGAGATAATTTTGAATTGGTCGAACAAAGCGAAAAGAAGGTTTTAGTTGATTTTTACGCCGACTGGTGCGGTCCGTGCCGCATGGTGTCCCCCATAGTTGATGAGATATCCGAGGAGAGAGACGATATTCTCGTATGCAAGATAAACGTTGACGAAGAGCAGGAGCTCGCAAGCCGTTTCGGAATATTCAGCATCCCCTCGCTCCTTATATTCAAGGACGGAGAGGTCGTAGATCAGATCGCGGGCGCGCGTCCTAAGGCGCAGATACTTGCTCTGTTAGAGGGTTAACTCTCTCAGCTTTTTCTTATCGAGGATCTGAATACCGTCCTTTCTTGAGGAAGCAATAATTCCTTCGGATGAGAAGTATTTCAGCATTCTCGATACTACCTCACGGGCAGATCCCATATATTTGGCGATCTGCTCGTGCGTCAGCTTTATCGTGTCAGAGCCGTTTTTGGCGCATTCATCAAGGAGAAAGATAGCAAGGCGCTTATCCATACTCATAAAGAGTATCTGTTGCATTACCCACATTACATCGGAAAAACGGGAGAGCGCGCTCTCGAGCGTAAACAGCTTGACCTCGGTCATACGGTTTGAAAGCTCTTCATAGGCGCATCCGCCGACGACAACGCATTCGCTGTCATCCTCAGAATCGATAAAGACGTCAAAGGTTATGGCGTCGAGGACGCAGGATGCCGAGAGTATGCACATATCGCCGGGGAAAAGACGGTAGAGGGTTATCTCCTTTCCGTCCTCAGAGAGAAGGTATACTCGCAGACAGCCTGATTTTATCAGAATGACTCCCGTACACTCGTTGCCGTCGTGTATATTATCGCCTTTTTGGAATTTCACGTTATACGAGGAGCGCATAAAAGTCTCTTTGTCTGCCTCGGTCATGTTTTTCCAAAAGGGAAAGGTATTTTCAAAAAGCTCGATAAGCTCGTATTTTTCCATACTTGACTCCTTGAAGATAAAACTGATATCGGTTAAGTCGATTATATCATCGCTTATCTGATATGTCAATATATAACTTGATTTAGTGAAAACAAAAGGATATAATGTAGAAAATAAGCATTTACGGAGGTGCTGTTATGGAGCACGTTTATGATATAATAATTATAGGCGGCGGTCCTGCGGGATACAGCGCCGCGCTCTACGCGGCGCGCGCGGGCTTTGATACCTGTGTGCTTGAAAAGGTTTCTGTTGGCGGACAGATGTCGCTGACTGACGTTATCGACAATTATCCGGGCTTTGATGAAGGCGTTGACGGCATAACGCTTGGCTTTAAAATGCAGGCGGGGGCGGAGCGCTTTGGCGCAAAGACGGTCTATACCGAGGTTTTGGGAGTTGAGCTTGACCGAGAGATAAAAAAGATAATTACCGATTCGGGCGAGCTTTTTGCCTATGCGGTGATAATCGCGACGGGAGCTGTTCCGAGAGAGCTTGGGATAGAGGGCGAGGCGGCTTTTGTTGGCCGCGGACTTCACTATTGCGCTCACTGTGACGGAAGATTTTACAAGGATAAGACCGTGGCGGTCGTGGGCGGAGGCAACAGCGCGGTATCCGATGCGCTATATCTCTCAAATCTTGCGAAAAAGGTATATATTATCCACCGCAGAGACACCTTGCGCGCGACGAAGATATACCACGAGCCGCTCAGGAAGGCGGAGAACATCGAGTTTATCTGGCATAGCGTCGTCGAGGATTATATAATTGACAAAAAGATAGTCGGCGCGAGGATAAAAAATCTTAAGACCGAGGAGATACGCGAGCTTTTTGTTGACGGACTTTTTGTAAGTATCGGACGGACACCGTCAACTGCGCTGTTTTCGGGTATTCTTGAGCTTGATAAGGGCGGATATATCCTTGCGGACGAGACGACCAAAACAAATATTGACGGTGTTTACGCCGTCGGAGACGTTCGCTCAAAGGCTCTCCGTCAGGTAGTGACGGCGGTTTCGGACGGAGCTGTGGCACTTCATTTTGCAGAAGAATATCTGACGCGGATAAATCGTGACTAAGTCACGGAATTTCAAGCTATAAAAATGCTATAATATAGTTGCAATAGAAAATAAAAACAGATCAGGAGGATATTTTTATGATGAATACAAAGGTTAGAGAGCTGTTAAACCAACAGATAAATAAGGAATTTTATTCGGCGTATCTTTATCTTGACTTTTCAAATTATTTCAAGGCAAAAGGGCTTGACGGCTTTGCAAACTGGTATATGATACAGGCGCAGGAGGAAAGGGATCACGCAATGCTCTTTTATACCTACTTGCAGAACGAAAATCAGGTAGTAACGCTTGAGGCTATCGACAAGCCCGATAAGCAGTTTGAGAGTCATATGGACGTGCTTAAGGCGGGGCTTGAGCATGAGGAGTACGTGACCTCGCTTATCAATGACATCTATGCGGCGGCATACGACGTAAGGGATTTCCGCACGATGCAGTTCCTTGACTGGTTTGTTAAGGAGCAGGGCGAGGAGGAGACCAATGCTAACGACCTTATAACCAAGATGGAGCTTTTCGGCTCTGACCCCAAGAGCCTTTATATGCTCAATCAAGAGCTTGCCGCAAGAATTTACAGCGCGCCCTCTTTGGTTCTTTGATAAATTTACGACAACACAAAAAATAAAAAACCGCTTTCCCGCAAATTTTGCGGGAAGGCGGTAAATTTTTTGTTTGACTGTATTTTAAGAGGGCTTTTTGGAATAGCAGTACTCGGCGATTATTTCGGATTCGCTGAAATGCTCGCGCACACCGCATATAAGCTGATATGTTTCGTGTCCCTTTCCCGCAAGGAGAATTATATCTCCCGGCTCGGAATTTTCAAGGGCATAGATTATTGCCTTCTTTCTGTCGGGTATCGCTATATATGGGCAAGAGCCCGCCGTGAAATAGGACGCTATTTCTCCGATTATCGAGGATGGCGGCTCGTTATCGGGGTTGTCCGAGGTTATGATGCAGAAGTCAGCGTCTCTTGACGCGACAAGTCCAAGCTCCGCTCGGCGCATTTTCGTCCTTCCGCCTATCGAGCCGAAAAGGCATATAAGACGGTTGGGATTATATACTCTGAGAGAGGTGAGAGCCGCTTTAAGACTTACTCCGTTGTGGGCGTAGTCGATGACGGCTGTCGCGCCGTTCGGCAGCTCTATCGTTTCAAATCTGCCCTTGATATGTACCTTTTGCATAGTCTTTATGATGTCGTCAAAAGCAAGACCGAGCTTGCGGCACACCGCTATTGCCGTCATAGCGTTATATACGCTGAAGTCTCCCGGGAAGGAGAGCGAGACGGGATATTTCTTTCCGCCGCAGGTGCAATCAAAGCTTACACCGATGTTTCCGGGGGAGCGGAAGAAGGCTATTCTTGAGGCTTTGTAGTCGGACTGCTCGGAGTCTATTCCGACGCCTGCCGTCTCACATGCCGTTCCTAGGAGCATCTCGTTTGAATTTGCGTCGTCGGCGTTATAAACTATGAAGCTTGTGTTATAGTCGGTAAAAAGAGAATGCTTGGAATTTTTATAATCGTCGAAGTCGGGATGTTCAAATTTTCCGATATGGTCGGGATAAAGATTTGTAAAGACGGTCACGTCAAAATCTATTCCGTGAACTCGGTTATATTTCAGCGCCTGCGAGGAGACCTCCATTACAAGCGTGTTTATGCCGATATCGAGCATTCTGTGCATATAATAGTGCAGGTCGTAGCTTTCGGGAGTCGTGTTGACGGTGTTGAAATGATAGTCGTCAAACGAGACGCCGTTTGAACCGATATATCCCGTGGGTATTCCGTTTGCGTTGAGAAGATTGTATATGAGAAGGGAGGACGTGGTCTTTCCCTTTGTTCCCGTAATGCCGATTATTCTCATTTTTTTCGACGGATGTCCGAAAAATTCGTCCGAAAGCTTTGCCAGAGCTATTCTTGTGTCGGGCGTGATGATAACTATTACGTCGTCGGGAAGATTTTCGAGAGGACGTTCCGCTACAAAGACGCGGCACATTCTCTGATAAGCCATTACGGCATAGTCGTGTCCGTCAGAAAGCGCGCCCGAAATGCAAACAAAGAGAGAGGAGTGATAAGCCTTTCTTGAATCACAGCAAAGAGAAACTATATCGGTGCTGTCAATATTGTGCCCCGAGGGGTTTATTATTTCTGTGTATTCGATGGTATTTAAAAGTTGGTTGAGCAGCATATTTTTCAGTTCCTTCCTTTCTCTTCTGAAAAGTTTAAAAGCTCGGCATCAAAGCCGAAGGGGACGGCTCCGCATTCAACTATGGCGCAGAGTGTAAGAATTTCAAGTGAATCTATAAATCTTGTTCCGAGCCGAAACTTCTTTTTTATAAGAGAGAGCTCGGTACAGCCCAAAATTATCCTCTCACAGCCGTGAGCGGTGAGATGGTCGGCAACCTCTAAAAAAACGTCGAGGTCGGGCTCTTTGCCTTGCTTTACGTCTCGGTATATGATATCCGATATCTTCTGCTGGTCTTCCTCGGAGCAGCTCATGTATTCGATGCCCTCGCTTTCGAGAACCTTTTTGTACGCGCCCGAGAGGACTGTTCCCTCGGTGGCGAGAACTCCCACCTTTGATAGCCCCAGATGCTTGCAGAAGGCAACCGTTTCGTCTATTATATTGAGTATCGGAATTTGAGTGCTTTCGGCTATTCCGCGGTAAAAATAATGCGCGGTATTGCAGGGAATCGCGATAAGCTCAGCACCCGCGCTTACAAGCTTGTCCACTTCTTCTTTCATAGCGTCAAGAGGATTGTTCTTTGAACGGCCGATAATAAAATCGGTTCTGTCAGGGGTGTCGGCGCGCGAGGATATGAGAATATTTATGTGCTGCTGATCGCATTCGGCGTATGTGTGAGAGGTCAGCATCTCGTAAAAATAGACGCTTGACATAGGGCCGAGACCGCCTAAGATGCCAAGGAGCTTTCGGTCTTTCATATTGAACTCTCCTTTCTGATAATTTCTAAAAAATCGACATAGGGGGCTCGTTGAAGAAGGACTCCTTGTCGGAGATGATAAATCTTGGTTCTAAAAATTTTCTGTGTTCATCGACAAAAGCTTCGTAATGCCCGTTGCAGGGGATAATTATCGGCAGATATTCCTTGTTCGACGCAAGGTATCCAAGCGCTTCGCAGACGATATCTCCGTCATCCTTTGATACGAGCGAGAAAAAATTCGAGAGGGGGTCAAGATAGTCGAGAAGAGATGCCTTTGCATCGCAGATGTAAGACGTTATCCCTATTCGCCAATATATCTTTGCTGCGAGGAGATGCGCCGCAAAGGTGTCGCCAAGCAACACGGGAATGACACAGGAGCGAAGCATATCCTTTGAGTTGTAGTCCATATATAGCCCTCTTCAGTCGATAAAACAATTATACAGAATAATTATAGCATACATTTCGAGAAAAATAAAGAATTTTTTATAAAAAACTGTTGAAAAGATATATTTGATTTATTATAATGGATAACAGTAGAACTTTTTGAAAGGCTTTGTTTATGGAACGCGAAAAATTATATAAGATATTTTCGGACATTCCGACGCTCGAGACCGAAAGACTTATCTTGCGTGCTATGAGACAGCAGGACGCCGAGGATATGTACGAATACGCCTCAAGGGCAGAGGTTACCGAGTTTTTGCTTTGGAATGAGCACAAATCGCTCGCCTATACAAAGGAATATCTCAGATACATCGAAAGCAGATATTCGGTGGGGGATTTTTACGATTGGGCGGTGACGCTCAAGGATGGCGGAAAGATGATAGGTACGTGCGGATTTGCCAAAATAGACACGGTGAACAATTCGGCAGAGCTTGGATATGTCTTAAATCCCGATTATCATAAAAAAGGTATAGCGAAAGAGGCGGCAGAGACGGTTATCCGCTTTGGATTTGAAAGCTTGGGGCTTAACAGAATAGAGGCGAGATTTATGGAGGGGAATACTCCCTCGCTTCGCGTTATGGAAAAGCTCGGCATGAGCTTTGAGGGATTTGCAAGGGAGTCTGTTTTTGTTAAGGGAAGCTATAAAACAGTCGGGAAATGCGCCTTGCTTTCAAAAAACTTTCTCGAAAGGGAATAAAATGCACCGAATTTGCGCAAAATACTGCCATAATCTTTGTGTTGCCGCTATTGCGGCAGAAGGGAGCATATTATGGCAACTTATGCAAAAAGTGGAGTCGACATCGAGGCGCTGAAGGGTACGAAAACAGAAACAAACCTGCATACCGCGCTTTCGGGCGAGTCTCAGGCGTACCTGAGATATAAGTGGTTTGAGAAGAAGGCAAAAGAGGACGGTTTTGTTGAAATATCGCAGATATTCTGCGAGACCGCCGATAACGAAAAGGAACACGCGGAAATCTGGTTCAAATGCCTTGGCGGATGGTCGTCCACCGAGAATAATTTGAATTCGGCGGCGGGCGGAGAGCATTTTGAATGGTCTACAATGTATTCTCAGTTCGCAAAAGAGGCGAAGGATGAAGGGTTTGACGCTATCGCAGACCTCTTTGAAAGAGTGGCATCTGTTGAAAAGGCTCATGAGGAAAGATACGTCGATTATCTTAATAGGGTGAGAAACGCGGAAATGTTTACCTCGGACAGCGCGCAAACAAAGTGGATATGCCTTAACTGCGGATACATTGTTACAGCGAAAGAGCCGCCTAAGATATGTCCTACTTGCTCCTATCCGCAGGGATATTTTAAAAAGAAAAATTGAATTTTTGGGAGCATAGCCGCTTTGCGACGTGCTCCCCGATTTGATTTTGGGAAGCTAAAAAAGATAGTCAGTAGTGTTTTCTTTTGCTTACTATAAATTAAAAATAAATTTAAAAGGATAGTCGGTAGTGTTTTCTTTTGCTTACTGTAAACTAAAAATAAATTTAAAAGGATAGTCGGTAGTGTTTTCTTTTGCTTACTTTTCTTTTTCAAAAGAAAAGTAAGGAGTACTTGACTTTTGGGGGAGAAAAAGATATAATATAAGGTAGATTTGCATAGAAAGGCGGGATGAGACAGTGAAAAATAATCTTCTCAGGGAAATAGAAAGCAAAATGACTTCTTTTTCAAAGGGACAAAAGCTGATTGCAAATTATATAAGTGAGAATTACGACAAAGCGGCGTATATGACAGCGGCAAAGCTCGGCTCGGTCGTAAACGTATCGGAGTCTACCGTTGTACGCTTTGCTATTGAGCTTGGATTTGATGGATATCCCGACCTTCAGCATGCGCTTCAGGAGCTTGTGAGAACAAGTCTCACCTCTGTTCAGAGAATGGAGGTCACAAACAGCCGCATAGGCGACGGAGATGTTTTGACAAGTGTGCTTCTTTCGGACGCGGATAAAATAAGGCACACACTTGAGGCGATAGATAAAGAGGATTTTGACAAGGCTGTTGAGAAGATAATCGGCGCAAGAACGATATATATTATGGGAATGCGCTCGTCGGCAACGCTTGCGGGCTTTCTTAACTACAACCTCAGAATGATATTTGACAACGTAAAGCTTGTCGATACAACCTCGGTGAGTGAGATGTTTGAGGGAATAATGGGAATGAGAGAAGATGACGTTCTCGTGGCGATAAGCTTCCCAAGATACTCAAAGAGGATAATAAACGCGGTCGATTACGCCAAGCACGTCGGAACTAACGTTATTGCGATAACCGACAGCAAGATGTCGCCTATTGCGCAGAACGCAAACGAGAAGCTTATTGCTAAGAGCGATATGGCGTCTTTTGTCGATTCGCTTGTCGCGCCGCTGAGCATAGTCAATGCGATAGTGGTTGCCGTGGCAAGAAAGAAACAGGATGAGCTTACCGTCAGACTTCGCAAGCTCGAGGAGATATGGGATGAATACGACGTCTACGACAAGACACACAACTGAGGCGGGAGTCGTCGTTATCGGCGGCGGAGCTGCAGGAATGATGGCGGCGATAAGCGCGGCGGAGCTTGGCGCTGATGTTACGCTTATCGAGAGAAACGAAAGATGCGGAAGGAAGCTTCGCATCACGGGCAAGGGTAGATGCAATATCACAAATGATTGCGCTCCAAATGAATTTTTGCAGAACGTTCCCACAAATCCCAAATTTTTGTACGCGGCTCTCAACCGATTTGACAGCTCGGATACAATGAGCTTTTTTGAGAGCTCGGGCGTGCCGCTTAAAGTAGAGAGGGGAAAACGGGTGTTTCCCGTTTCCGATAGGGCGCTTGACGTGGTTGACGCTATGGTGAAGAGATGCAAGGATAGCGGAGTCAAGATAGTATGCGGCAGAGTAAATAAAATAGAGACCGAGGGCGGCAGAGTTTCGGGCGTCTGCTTCGACGGACGAAGAATTTCGGCAAAGGCGGTCATTTTGTGCACGGGTGGAAAGTCCTATCCGCTTACAGGCTCTGACGGAGACGGATACAGACTTGCACAGTCGCTCGGACACGAGGTCACGAAAATAATTCCGTCACTCGTTCCGCTAACCTCGAAGGACAGAGACTGCCAGAGAATGCAGGGTCTCTCGCTCAAAAACGTGGGACTTTGCATAGTTGATACCTCAAAGGGAAAATGCGTTTACGAGGACTTTGGAGAAATGATGTTCACGCATTTTGGCATGACAGGTCCTATGATCCTCTCGGCATCGGCTCATATAAAGGATGTCTCTTCGGGAGACTACGAGGCGGTCATTGACCTCAAACCCGCGCTTGACGAAAAAACGCTTGACGCAAGGATACTTTCGGATTTCGCAAAATATAATAACAAGGATTTTATGAACTCGCTCGGAGATCTTTTGCCGCAGAAGATGATAGATATTGTGGTAGAGAGAAGCGGGATCGACGGAAGAAAAAAGGTCAATTCGATCACAAGAGAGGAAAGACGCGCTCTTTGTGACGTTATAAAGCGTTTCAGAATACGCATATCGGGCTTTAGACCGATAGAGGAGGCTATCGTCACTAAAGGCGGAATATCGGTAAAAGAGATAAATCCCGGAACGATGGAGTCAAAGCTTTGCGAAGGACTTTATTTTGCGGGCGAGCTCATAGACGTTGACGCGTATACGGGCGGATTTAATCTTCAAATAGCATTTTCCACAGGAGTGCTTGCCGGAGAGAACGCGGCATATGCTGTTTTGTAAGATTGGAATTTTTGAAAGGAGAGGGAAGCATCTCGCGTGAGAGCTTGCCCGGATAAAAATCATGATAAGAATAGCGATCGACGGTCCCGGCGGAGCGGGAAAAAGCACAGTAGCAAAGGCGGTTGCCGCAAAGCTGGGAATAATATACGTGGATACGGGAGCGCTTTACAGAACGATAGGATATTACGTTAGAAAGAAAGGGATAGAGCCCAGTGATGCTGCCGCTGTTTCGGCTTGCTTGCCCGAGATAAATATCGAGGTGAAGTACGAGAACGGAGTGCAGTGCGTATATCTTAACGGCGAAAATCCCGGAGATGCGATACGTACCCCCGAGATGTCGATGTACGCCTCTGCCGTCTCGGCAATAGGAGAGGTAAGAAGCTTTTTGCTTGAGACACAGAAGGATATCGCAAGAAAGAACAGCGTTATTATGGACGGCAGAGATATAGGAACTGTAATCCTTCCCGATGCAGACGTAAAAATATTTATGACGGCATCGGCAGAGTGCCGAGCTACACGCAGATATAAGGAGCTCTTGGCAAAGGGAGTCGAGGTCAAGTACGAGGACGTGCTCTCCGAGATGAACGAGCGCGACAAAAACGACAGCACGCGCGAGATAGCGCCCGCGACGGCAGCTCCCGATGCTATATTGCTCGATAACTCGGATATGACGCTTGAAGAAAACGTTCAAGCGGTCATTGATATAGTAGAAAAAAAGACTAAAGCATAAAAAGTGTTGCGGAGTGCCGCAAGGAAAGGACGCATATCGTGAAAAAGAAGTCCGAAGCAAGCAAAACTTATAAGGTTTGTTACGCCCTCTTTGCTAAAATAGTGGGGTGTTTGTTCAGAATAAAGGTGGTAAATCCCGAAAACGAGCCCGACGAGGGAAGATTTCTCGTTTGCTCAAATCATATAGCGGCGTCGGACGCCGTTAAAATGTGCTATTCCTTCAGAAAGCATCAAGTAAGGCTTATGGCGAAAAAGGAGCTCTTTAAGATACCTCTTTTGTCCTCTCTTATCAAGATGCTCGGCGCTTTTCCCGTAGACCGTTCGGGAAGCGACGTGGGCGCGATAAAAAAGGCTGTGGATATGCTGAAGGAGGGCAAGTGCGTCGGTATTTTCCCGCAGGGACACAGATATCCCTCTGTTGACCCCAGAGGTACTGAGACAAAGAACGGCGCGGCGCTCATAGCTACACGCGCTGAGGCAGATATCGTTCCGATATACGTGTGGACAAAGAATAATAAGCCCCACGTATTTAAGAGGACGTACGTTATCATAGGAGAAAAGATTCCGTTTGAGTCCTTGAATTACGACTCTGACGGAACAGGGGAATACAAGCGTATAACCGATACGGTTTTTGATAAGATATGCTTGCTCGGCGAGAGCTTTGACCCCGAACAGTTCAAAAAAGGAAATAAAAAATGAGTGTTACAGTGGCAAAAAACGCGGGCTTTTGCTTTGGCGTGAAAAGGGCGACAGACCGTCTTGAAGCGGCGATAGAAGCAAAGGGCTCGGGCGAGAGGATATTCACTCTCGGAAATCTCATACATAACGATATTTATAACAGACAGCTTGCCGAAAAGGGAGTGCGCGTAATAAGTATAGGGGAGATAGAGAGCATAGCCGCTACTGCCAACGCACAGTCTCCCGTGACGGTTTTTGTGAGGGCTCACGGAATACCGAAGCGGGACGAAGAGTTGCTTCGCAAGGTGGCTCAGAACAACGAATATTTCAAATACGAGGACTGTACCTGTCCGTACGTGAAGAAAATACACAGAATAGCGGCGGAAAACTCGGGAGATGATAAATTTTTCCTTCTTCTTGGCGCAAAGGAGCATCCCGAGGTGGTCGGCATAATGAGCTACGCCGAGTGCGAAAAGGCGGTATTTGCCGATTCGGCAGAGCTTGAAGAAATGATAAAAAGCGGAAAACTTGAAAATTTGAGTCAAAAAAAGCCGATAATTGCGTCTCAAACCACGCAAAAAACGTCCGAATGGAAAAAAAGTCAGAAAATTTTCAAAAAACTATATACAAACGCTTCAATTTTTGATACAATATGTAGTGTTACTGAATTGAGGCAGAGCGAAGCAGAGGAGCTTTCACGCAAAAGTGATTTTATGATAGTCATTGGAGGCAGAGAGAGCTCGAATACCGCAAAGCTTTATTCAATTTGTAAAAAGAATTGTGCGCGAGCCGTCTGGATAGAAAGTGCGGACGAGCTTGCAGAGCACGATCTTAATTCGTCCGCCTACACGAAAGTAGGTATAGCGGCGGGGGCGTCTACTCCGTCGGGTCTAATACAGGAGGTATACAAAACCATGAGCGAAATTACAGAAAATTTCGAAGAACTGCTTGAAGCATCACTTAAAACTTTAAATACAGGAGACACCGTCACCGGAACTGTAACGTTGGTTACAGACGCAGAGATTCAGCTTGATCTCGGCGTGAACGTTACCGGCATCATTAAGGCTGAACAGATCACAGACGATGCTTCTGTAAAGCTTACAGAGATGTTCAAAAAGGGTGACGAGATAGAGGCATTCGTTATCCGTGTCAGCGACATTGAGGGAGTTGCAGAGCTTTCAAAGAAGCGTGTTGATTCCGACAGAAACTGGCAGAAGATAGTTCTCGCTTGCGAGAACGCAGAGATACTTGAGGGAAAGGTAGTTGACGTTGTAAAGGGCGGAGTTGTCGTCCTTGTCGGCGCTAACCGCGTTTTCGTTCCCGCATCACAGACAGGCGTTTCCAAGGATGGCGATCTCGCTGTTCTTAAGGGAGAGCAGGTCAAGCTTCGCGTTATTGAAATAAAGGGCAACAGAGCTATCGCTTCGATAAAGGCAGTTGCTCGCGAGGAAAGACGCGCAAAGGAAGAGGCTTTCTGGGCTTCTATCGAAGAAGGAAAGGTATACACAGGCTGTGTTAAGAGCCTTACCTCTTACGGCGCGTTCGTTGATCTTGGCGGAGTTGACGGAATGGTTCACAAGACAGAGCTTTCTTGGCGTCCCATCTCTACTCCCGCAGACATTGTTGCGGTTGGTCAGGAGATAACTGTATTCGTAAAGAGCTTTGACGCCGAGAAGAAGAGAATCTCTCTCGGATACAAGACAGAGGACACAAATCCTTGGTACATATTCACCGCTAAGTATTCTGTTGGCGACGTTGCATCTGTAAAGATAGTAAACATGATGCCTTTCGGCGCGTTTGCTGAGCTCGTTGACGGTGTTGACGGACTTATCCACATCTCTCAGATCGCACAGCAGAAGATCGGCAAGCCTGCAGACGTTCTTTCTATCGGTCAGGTAGTTGACGCTAAGATCGTTGGCATTGACGAGGAAAACAGAAAGATCAGCCTTTCTATCAGAGCGCTTCTTGACGAGGCTCAGGCAGCAGCTGAGGCTATGCCCGAGGAAGCAGCAACTGAAGAGGCAGCTGAATAATTCTAACAAAAATTGGGGCTGTCTCAAGTTAACTTGAGACAGCCCCTTCAAAAAACGGTAATAAAGCCTTTCTGATAAATTCAGAAGAAGTTTGTGCCGCCCATGCGGCAGAATGGAGACTATTATGTACGATGAAATAAAAAAGGCGGCAGAGAAAGCCGTCTCCGAGCTTATAGAGATCGCAGAGCTTCGTAGCGGAGATATATTTGTGGTGGGCTGCTCTTCCTCGGAGATAGTAGGAAACACGATAGGAAAGGGCTCTACCTTTGAGGCGGCAAAGGCTGTTTTTGAAGCGATATATCCGTGTCTTAAGGAAAAGGGAATATACCTTGCGGCACAGTGCTGTGAGCATCTCAACAGAGCGCTTATAGTTGAGAGAGCCTGCGCTGAAAAATATGGGTACGAGATAGTGGCTGTCAAGCCTCAGCCAAAGGCGGGCGGCTCTTTTGCGACATCTGCTTACGAGGCATTTGAGTCTCCTGTGGCGCTTGAGCATATCAAGGCGCATGCGGGAATAGATATCGGCGGAACGCTCATAGGTATGCACCTGAGAGACGTTGCCGTGCCTGTCAGACTTTCCCTTTCAAAGATAGGAGAGGCGAATATATTGTGCGCGCGCACCCGTCCAAAATACATAGGCGGAATACGCGCTATATATGAATAAGGGCTGTGACTTTTATCGCAGAGTAAAGACATAAAATACAATAAAAACACCGCTTTCTTAGCGGTGTTTTTATTTTAGCCTATGAAAAGCAGGAGAGCGAGCAGAAGGATTATATCGTCGTCGCTATCGTTCTTTGAGAGGAGCAGAATAATGCCTATTATAAGCAGCTCCTCGATACCAAAGCCTCCCGAAAATATACGGCCTATGTTAAGGTTAAAGCCCGGAAGTCTGAATTTTTTGTCGTTCGGCTTGAAGACCTCCGCTGACTCATTGGAGTCTTTTTGCTCTACAACAGGAGCGTCAGCCGAGACACTCTCGGAGGAAGGGGTATCGTCGGCGTCAAGGTTTTTTTCTTCGGTTTCTTCCACGGAAGCATTAAAAGCGTTTCCGCTGTAATTTTCGGGCAGTCTCATTCCTCCCGAAAATCTGT
Source organism: Eubacteriales bacterium (assembly GCA_045653185.1). GTDB lineage: Bacteria > Bacillota > Clostridia > Oscillospirales > CAG-272 > HGM12713. The sequence goes on along the minus strand of JAZOLQ010000026.1, from coordinate 24 downwards.
AATTCGGATATCTGCTATACATAA
>JAZOLQ010000025.1:0-12778 GCA_045653185.1 Eubacteriales bacterium | reverse complement strand
GCCCGACGTTAAGAAAGAGGGTAAGGACGTTACAATCGTTACCATCGGCGCAGTTCTTTACAGAGCTCTCGAGGCTGCTAAGACTCTCGAGGAGAAGTACGGTATCTCTGCTGAGATCATCGACGCTCGTTCTATCGTTCCTTTCAACTACGAGAAGGTTATCGAGTCTGTTAAGAAGACCGGTAAGATACTCTTCGTAGGTGACGCCTGCGAGAGAAACTCTGTAATGAGAGATATGGCTTCCAACATCACAGAAATGTGCTTCGATTACCTCGACGGCCCCGCAGTTGTTGTTGGTTCTCGTAACTGGATCACTCCTGCATTCGAGCTTGAGAAGAGCTTCTTCCCGCAGGCTGATTGGATAATCGATGCTCTCCACGAGAAGATCATGCCCATTCCGGGTTATGTTCCCACAAATAACTTTACCGACATTGAGAAGGTAGAGCGCGCTAAGAAGGGCTTATAATAGTAGCTTCTGATTAGTATCATCGGGGGAAGGAAACGCAATGTTTCCTTCCCCCATTAAAAACATAAAAAACGGAATAAGTCTATGAAATTTCTGATTTTAAAAACCAAAGATCCGCATTTGAATCTTGCTATCGAAGAATATCTTTTTTCAAGCTGTGACGACGATATATTTATGCTTTGGCAAAACGAGCCTACCGTCGTTATCGGAAAAAATCAAAACGCCTATGCCGAGATAAACCAAGATTTTTTAAAGGAAAATAACATTCATATCGCACGAAGGATAACAGGCGGCGGCGCTGTTTATCATGACCTTGGAAATGTAAATTACACCTTCATTTCGGGAATGCACGACGGTAAAGGAATAGATTTTGAGCATTTTACCGCCCCGATAATAGATGCCCTCGCAACACTTGGTGTAAGCGCTTCGCTTTCCGGACGAAACGACCTTATGACAGACGGCAAAAAGTTCTCGGGCAACGCTCAGCACTCAGCTCACGGCCGCACGCTCCATCACGGGACGCTTTTGTTTGACAGCGACCTTGAATTTCTCTCCTCTGCTCTTAAGGTAGATGAGGAAAAGATAAGATCAAAGGCTATCAAATCCACTCGTGCAAGAGTGACAAATCTCAAGCCGTTAATAAGCGAGGAGTGTGACACTCAAAAATTCATCTCTCTTATCGCCGAATACGTACAAAAGAAGTATGACGCCGAGCTTATAGATGCCCCAAGCTCTCCCGAGATAGACGCGCTTTACAAAAGAAATTCTTCTTCAGAGTGGCTTTTCCCCGAGAGCGGTCTGCGCGCCAACTATACACTTATAAAAAAGAAGCGTTATCCGTTTGGGATAGTTGAGGCATATCTCAATATGTCAAACGAGAGAATAAAGAATATAAGAATACAGGGCGACTTTTTCGGTGTTCGTCCCATTGAAGAGCTTGAAAATCTACTCGAAGATACTCTGCTTAAAGATATCCCCCAAAAAATATCCGACATTAATATTGAGGACTATATTTTCGGAATGACCCCTTCTCTATTTAACGAGCATATCGCCTCAGAATAACCCAATATCCAAATATAGCAAAAAGAGTCCGACTCAAAATTGAGTCGGACTCTTTTTCATTTTTTAATTATTCGTTATTTTCGTCCATGCTCTTCTTATACATATCGCTAACAGATCCTATTATCTGATCCTCAAGCTGAGGAGTATACAAAGAGCCTATTACCTCATAACCGCCCTGCTTGAACGCTTCTGCTGTCGGGAAGTATCCCTCATAACCGTTAGCGCATACCGCAGTCATCAAGAACTTGTCCTTAAGAACGCCCTTCAAAACGGTGCTGTAAGACGTGAACGCCTCTCCGCCAAATCCAACCATAGCAAAGTCGCCAACAGTGATAAACATCATCGGGAAAGACTGGAATATAGGAGAAGTTCTGAGTCTCATTATACGTTTAGCGTGTGCTATACATGTAATGTAGTCATGTTTGATACTGATACTGCTCCAGTTAGCGCCCGTGGACTGCTCTGTATAGAGTCTGTCATATTCAACGGCATCGTCGTAATATTCGAGTCCCTCGATATTAGTGGGATTATAGATAGTATCGGTATAGGAAGCTATCTTATCTCCTACTGATTCCGTGGTTTTATCCCAGATAGAAATAACAGCGTCAGCTACCATTCTTCCCATATATTCGCTATGCTTGTAGCCTGCTCTGCGCTCTGCCTTCGGCTTGAAGAAGTCAACATGGTTACTGTCTCCCTGTGTTCCTGTAAAGAAGATAGAAGAAACGTTTCCGATATCCTCTTCAACAAATCTACGTGTAAATCCGGGCCAGTCCGCAGACCACTTTTCTCCGCTTATAACGTCGGGATGAGTTGAGAAGTTTATTATAGCAACGTCATTTGCGCCCTCTCTCTTAAATCTTACGAGACGAACAGAGTTATCCGACTCGGAGCAACGCTTTACAACAGCATATTTATCTGTGTTGGGATTTGATTTGACGTTTCCGTCAGATACAAAGTAACGACGTACAAATGAGATAGGCTCTGCGACCTCGCCCGTAGCGGTAGACATAACTGCTTCCTTGCGGTCATCCATAGCCATCTGCGCGCCGTCCGCAAACTTGCGCATAACTACGTCTATGAAGTTTTTGTCCTTAAGCTCTGTTCCGTGTCTCTTAAGTTCTCCTGTGAGACAAGGAGCTGTATGCTGATGAAGCGCTGCCACCATGATATGATCGGTAGGAACACCCGTTCTTTCGGAGATCATTTCTCTCAGATCATCGCACACACCGACCTGCATACCGATATAGTCGACAGCGATCAATATTACAGTTTCTTTGTCGTTACTTATAGCCACTGTATTCAAATACAGCGGATCAAGTATTCCGTCTGCTATTCTGCGGACAAAGTAACCCGAGAGGTCATTTCCGAGCGGTGGAGTTACATCCAATCTTGAAAATCCAACTTTTAACATAATTTTTCTCCTTTGAATCATTTACAAATAACATTACGATGCCTTGCATCTAAGAACTATTATAACTATCGGTTTTGGCTATGTCAAGCCTTTTTCTGATTTTTATTATCAATTATCTGCGGTTTCTGCCAATTTTTTTTGAAATCATATCTAAACATCGCCAGAGCGATAGATACTATCGACAGCACATCACCGACCGCAGAGCCGTACGCTTTGTTTGTAAAATTATAGATAAGCCAGCACGGCGAGCCCGCGATAGACATTCTGCGTATCTTCTTTTCATCGTTGAACCACAAAGCGTTTATGTGGAGCATTACTCCAAGCATAGAAAAGAGGCTGAAAATATTCTTATAAAGCAAGATACCCGCGCCAAGCATCAGAATATTGCCCGTTATTATAAAGAGCTTGATATGCTTTTTTAAAAACGGAGTATCTTTACGGTGCGCCGCAATCGAGATAAGTATTCCGAGCACGTCAAGCACAGCGCCCTCAAACGCCGAAAGCAGAATATACTGCAATACATAAAGCACTCGCGATGTAGCATTGCATATAAGAATATTTATCCTCTTTTTCTGCTGATAGCTGAGCAGGAAAAGAATTACCGCAAAAAATCCGATAATATTTGCCAAATATACGTGTATCATTTTTTATTTTACGATGGTATAGCTTCCACCCTTGACAGTCTTTTCGCTCATTCCTGCAACTCTTATAGTAGCAACTGTGTTTTCGGGAACTGTTATCTCATATCTTACCTTGTCGCAGATATATCTCCAGCTAACGAATATCTTGCCGTTTCTCGTGTCTATCGAGCCCTCTGCAAAGCCTATTCTCTTATCGGTAAGCGGAGCTATTTCAACCTTCGTGTATGCCGCGCCGTCGTCGCAGACCTTGATACCGAGCATATCGCCGAATACCCAGTCAAATACAGAGCCGTATGCGTAGTGGTTGAAGGAGTTCATTCTCGTGCTCCACATGTCGCCCTGCTCGTTGATACTGTCCCAGTGCTCCCAAATAGTAGTAGCGCCCATATTTACAGAGAAGAGCCAAGAGGGATTCTTTTCCTGAAGGAGAAGGTTGAACGCCTCGTCCGCGCGTCCGTTATCGGAAAGCGCATGAAGGATGTGAGGTGTTCCAACAAATCCCGTTGACATTCTTCCGTCGAACTTATGTATAAGCTCTACAAGACGGTCTATAAGTCCCTGTCTCTCGTGCTCCTCATAAAGACCAAATCTCAAAACGAGTACGATAGCTGTCTGTGTAGCTCCCGACAAGGATTTATCGGTAACGACACCGTTATAGCTTGCGTTGTTGAGCTCGACGCCCTCAGGCATATAAACTGTGGGAAGTCCGTCCTTCATAAAGGTCTCTCTGAATCTTGCTCTTACCTTGCTGTAAAGGTCCTCAAAATACGAGGTATCCTCGCCAAGCACCTTTCCTGCCTTCACAACGAGACTTGTGGAGTATGCGAAGAACGCGCTTGCGATAAAGTCTGTCTGTGTAGCTCCGATGTAAGTACCGTAGCCTGCATCCATTGCAAGCCAGTCGCCGTAATGGTCGCCGCCTATCCACAAATATTCCTCAACGCCTGTGTTGTGCATATATTCTACCCATTTCTTCATCATGGGATAGTTCTCGCGGAGCATATCGACGTTACCGTAAGCTTTATACATCTCCCAAGGACAGATAGTAGCCGCGTCTGCCCAGGCAGTAGATATCTTATTTCCGCAGTCGGTGATGCCGGGAACAACGCCCCAAATACCGCCGTCCTCTCTCTGCTCGAGAGCAACGTCTCCAAGCCATTTTCTGAAGAAGTTTTCAACGTCGTAGTTGATAGCCGCCGTGCGACAGAATACCTCTGCGTCACCCGTCCAACCAAGACGCTCGTTTCTCTGCGGGCAGTCGGTAGGAATATCGATAAAGTTTCCTCTCTGTCCCCAGATGGTATTGCTGTAAAGACGGTTGAGCTTATCGTATCCGCAAACAAAATGTCCCGTTCTCTTCATATCGGAATAGATAACAACCGATGTGAAGTTGTCAATATCGACCTCTTCAAGCGGATACTCGTCAAGTCTTATGTATCTGTATCCCTGGAAGCAGAATCTGGGTGTGAATACGTCTTCCTCGCCGCTGCAAATATAGGTCATAGTATTCAATGCGTTTCTGAGGTTATCGGTATAGAAGTTTCCGTACTTATCAAGCACTTCTGCGTGACTGATAACTACCTTGTCGCCCTTCTTTGCCTTTATCTTGAGTTCAACAAATCCCGCGAGATTCTGACCGAAGTCAATTACCTTCTCGCCCTTGGGGGTTATAATGAGCTCTGATGCGAAAACTCTCTCTCTCTCGGCGATAAATTCGCCAACCTGCTCAACAAGCGCGGGCTTGAATTCTGTATCTATAATAGCTCCGCAAAGCTTTTTGGGCTCTGCAGTCGCGTCAACGGTCTCACCGTCGTAAAGCTCGGAAAAGAGTATCTTGGTGGTATAAACATCCCAGCTCTCATCGGTGACGACAGTCTCTGACGTACCGTCAGCGTAAGTCACGACTATACTTGCGATAACGCATATATTTGAGCAATCTACCGCGGGACGTCTGTGATATCCGATATTTCCAAGCGCCCAGCCCTTAGCGGCGACTATTGAGAAGCAGTTATCCTTGCCCATATACTCGGTCACGTCGTATCTCTGATACTGAACTCTGTTTGCCATCGAGGTCCAGCCCGGAGCCATAAAGCCCTTCCCTATCTTGTTTCCGTTTACAAAGAAATCATATACTCCAAAAGAGGTAACACAAGCCTCTGCTTTAACGACCTCTTTAGCCGCCGACCAATTTTTTCTGAATTCGGGCGATATCTCGCCTATTTCATTATTAGGTCTTATCCATTTCGCATTCTTGTTCATAGTAATATATCCTCCATAATTATTTAACCATCGTATAAGAACCGCCCTTGACGGTTTTCGCGGACATTCCCGCAATCTTTATGGTAGCCTCTGTATTTTCGGGAACAGTTATTTCGTATCTCACCTATCGAACCTACACTGCATATCGATTTTACAATGTTGTTCATTTTTATATCCCCATTAAATAAGATCATCTTAATTATATCATTATTTACCAAATAAATCAACAGTTTATTGCAAATATTTTATGCCAATATTACCGACAAAGAGCGTCCGCAAGCCTTTTTTTCTTGCGGACGCTCTTGTATTCAATAAAGCTTATATTTAAGTCTGAGATTATCGGCAATCATCGCGATAAATTCGCTGTTTGTGGGCTTGCCGCGGTTGTTCTGAATGGTGTAGCCGAAATAGGAGTTGAGAGTATCGACGTCTCCCCTGTCCCAAGCCACCACAATGGCGTGGCGGTTAGCGCGCTCAACACGGCTCGTTGTTGTCTGATACTTCTTCGCCACCGAGGGATAGAGTATCTTTGTGACCGAATTTATGATATCCGAGTCGTTGACGGTAAGAAGTATCGCCGTGCGGAGATACTGATATCCCTTGATATGCGCGGGCACTCCTATCTGATGAATTATTTTTGTGACCTGAGTCTCTATATCGGGGGTTCTGCCCTCCTCTACCTTCTCAGAAAAAACTCCGTTATTCTCGCGGTTGCGGACAAGAGAATTTATATGCTCGCAGAGGCTTTCTATGTTGTAGGGCTTTAGCAAACAAAGCTCCGCCCCCGCATTTGCCGCCTCGATAAATACGTTTTGGTTTGACACCATCGACACTACTATAAACGCGGGCTTTTTGTCGGGTGAGAAGCTGAGTGCCCTGCAATTTCTCAAAACTCCTATTCCATCAAGCTTTGAGAGCCAAACGTCAATTATTACCACATCGGGATGACTTCTGCCTATTTTTATAAGCGCTTCTTCGCCGTTAGTTGCTTCTTCAATATTTCTGTACCCCGCTCTCGCAAGCTCGTTGCAAAGCGACTGCCTTTGCGCCGCATTTTCGTCGGCAATCAGTATTTTTGTTGTGTATTCCATTTTATTCCTCCGTATAATATTTTTTTCAACACTGATATTTTACCATATAATGGAAAATATTGCAATACTTTTACATATTTTTCCAGTTATAGATATTTGACGATTTTTATTGGAATTTTATGGTAATTTTGCACAATTTATTAAGCGTATCAAAAAAAGCTATAAAAAATATTTCAAAAAAGGCTTGACAAAAAATGAAATCTGTGATAACATATACGGGTACGAAAAAAAACGTACTTTGCGGCGTTAGCTCAGCTGGATAGAGTGTTTGGCTACGAACCAAAAGGTCGGGGGTTCGAATCCCTTACGCCGTGCCAAAAAAGCAGAAAGCACATTTGTGTTTTCTGCTTTTTTTAGTACAAGAAGGGGATTCGAAGGGGAGCGGTAGTGAATGACACCACAGTGTGGTGTCAGAGCCGCGGAAGACCGAGCCCGCAGGCGAGACCGAATCCCTTACGCCGTGCCAAAAATCGACAAGCTTTTGTTGAAGCTTGTCGATTTTTACTTTTTCACTCTTCACTCTTCACTCTTCACTTTTCTCTATTGTCGATTTTTGGCAAGTAATAAGTAATAGTGAATAGTGAAAAGGTGCTATTGAAACAACGCAAAATATTTTTTATCCTTTGCGGAGCAATATTAACTGCAAAAAGGACGGAGAAATCTAAAATTTCCCCGCCCTTTTTCTATTTTTCAAATCCGTGGATAAATCCCGTTACGTCGGCGGAGCATATATCCCCTCCGATGACCTTATTTCGATAGACGATAATGTTTGAGTATACAACTCCGTCGTATCCGTCGTAATTCGTGACCTCGTATGTATATCTCATAACGTTCTTCTTTTTATATTTTGAAAGGTCCAGCCCCTGTCTTCTCTGTATCTCGTTGTATCCCGTGAACACCTTGTCAAATTCTGAGGGGATATTTACTTCAGACGCGCTTACAGGCTCTGGTTTGACCTCCCAGCCAAACTGCGACAGAAACTCTATCCTGTCCTCGTTCGTCTTTATCTTCTCGTAATTTATCTCTGTGTCCTTTGAAACGGTCTTATCCCCGCTCTCTCCGTAGGTCGGTACAAAGGTAATAAGGGTTATAAGCGTTACGAGCGCCACACATACTACCGCAAAAAATTTTATAGTGCTTGCGCGCAATGAGTAAATAAACATTGAGACTTTCCTCCGTTATATAATTCTATTGAATTATATTTGAAAGAAAGTCTCTTTATTACTTCTTATTCAATATTTTCTGAAATAGAGCTTTTTTTCGCGTGCCCTTACGCTGTGCGCAAGTCCCATTATAATGTAAAGCGCAAGCATTGACGAGCCTCCCGCGCTCATAAACGGAAGTGTAATGCCGATAACAGGAAGCATTCCCATACACATTCCCAAGTTCTCAAGGGTCTGTATTATGAATATAGCCGAAATTCCGCAGCATATAAGTCTGCCCGTGGTATCGGAGGAATGGAGCGCAATATAAATAAGTCTTACGACGATAACGGCGATAGCTACTATAACAAGCGCGCCGCCGACAAAGCCGAATTTTTCGCACACCGTGGCAAAAATAAAGTCGGTATGCGACGCGGGCAGTCTTTCATAGACCTTACCGCCAAAAAGTCCCTCTCCAAAAGCGCCTCCGCGCGATATTGCCTCAACGCTCATGAGAGGCTGAAGCGAAAAGTCGCCCGTGGGGTCGAGCTCGGGACGGAAGCCGTATATTATTCTGTTGCGCTGATAAGGCTTCAAAAAATCCCAAAGGAACGGAAACGACAAGACCCCGACGACCGAAGCGCCAAGAAAATACCAAAGTGAGAGCCCCGCCGAAAAAAGCATGACCGCGATTATTCCGATATAAACAAGAGCTACTCCAAGGTCGCCCGACACGAGTATAAGTCCTACTATAACTCCCGCGTGAAGCATAAGCAAAAGCAGAGTCACGGGTTTGTTTATCTTATCCTTTACCGTCTCAAGATGCTTTGCAAACGTGCAAATAAAGGTCACCTTAACAAATTCCGACGGCTGTATCATAGGTCCGCCTGACCACAGTCTGAGCCAGCTCTTATTCGCGGTCTCCATATTTTCTCCGCTGCTTCCGAGTATCAACGTGAGCGCCAAAAGAAGCGCCGAGGCGATAAACATTACGATGCAAAAACGGTCAACGAAAAATTTGTAATCAAGATTTGCTATCACGATCATCATTATCACGCCGACAACGGTCATAGCCGTCTGCATAACGAGCTTGCTACGTCCGAAGTTATCTACCGCGCCAAAGATAGTCAAAAGACTCATCGCGCACAAAAACACCGTCGCTCCGAAAAGGATCGGATCTATATTTTTTATTAAGTTTTTGAAAAAAGCTCCGACTCCTCTCATAGATATCCTCCGTTATTCAAATGGGACTGCCGCAAGAGATACTGCAACAGTCCCAAAAAAATCAATACTGTCTTCCCCAAACCACCATATGCTTTGCGGGCTTTCCGCAGCATACGCACTTGTCGGAGATATTGTCCTCAACAAAAGGAATACAACGCGATTTAACTCCGCCTGTAACCTCCTTAAGCTTGTCCTCACACTCGGACTCACCGCACCACATAGCCTTAATAAAGCCGGGGTGATTCTCAGCAATGTCAAGGAACTCATCATAATCGTGAGCCACGCTCATCTTTTCCTCAAGGTTCTTCAAGGCTCTCGCATAAAGCTCATTGTGAACTGTATCAAGCATTTTTTCAACTTCCTCTACGATGTTATCGAGAGAAACAACAGTCTTTGCGCGAGTTACACGGCTTACGAGCACGCAAGAATTGTTCTCGATATCGCGAGGACCTATCTCAAGACGGACAGGTACGCCCTTCATCTCGTACTGGCTGTACTTCCAGCCCGTAGAGTTATCGCTGTCATCAAGCTTAACACGGAACTTTTCTTCAAGCTGAGCCTTGAGCGCTCCCGCCTTTTCAAGAACGCCCTCCTTATGCTGAGCAACAGGAATTATAGCTACCTGAATAGGAGCTATCTTAGGAGGAAGGATAAGACCGTTATCATCACCGTGAGTCATGATGATAGCACCTATCATTCTTGTGGATACTCCCCAAGAGGTCTGGTGAGGATACTGTACCTTGTTATCCCTGTCGGTGTAGGTTATGTCAAACGCCTTCGCGAAGCCGTCGCCGAAATAGTGCGACGTTCCGCCCTGAAGCGCAACGCCGTTGTGCATCATAGGCTCAATGGTATATGTCTCCATCGCGCCCGCGAACTTTTCCTTCTCGGTCTTGCGTCCCGTTACTGCGGGGATAGCAAGTGTCTCGCGGTAAAAGTCCTCGTAGCACTTGAGCATTCTGAGAGTTTCCTCTCTTGCTTCTTCCTCGTTCTCGTGCATGGTGTGTCCCTCCTGCCACAAGAACTCGGAGGTTCTGAGGAAGGGTCTTGTTGTCTTTTCCCAACGAACGACGTTACACCACTGATTATAGAGCTTGGGAAGGTCTCTGTATGAGTGAATTATATTCTTATAGTGATCGCAGAAAAGCGTTTCGGATGTGGGGCGCACAATGAGACGCTCCGCAAGCTTATTCTGACCGCCTATCGTTACGATAGCGCACTCGGGAGCAAAGCCCTCGACGTGATCCTTCTCCTTCTGGAGCAGGCTTTCGGGAATGAACATCGGCATATAAACGTTCTCGTGTCCAAGCTTTTTAAATCTTGCGTCGAGATCGTGCTGGATATTCTCCCAAATCGCATAGCCGTAAGGGCGGATTATCATACAGCCCTTAACGCCCGAATAATCAACGAGCTCTGCCTTTTTTACTACGTCTGTATACCACTGACCAAAATCAACGTCCATGGACGTGATCTGCTCAACCATTTTCTTATCGTTTGCCATTTTTTAGTCCTTTCTTATAATAAAACACGCAATTTATTTCCATAATAATATATTATAAAACATAACTCCCTTATTGTCAAGAGGAATAATCTCATTTTAGGCTACAAACGGAGGAAAATATGAAAAAAAGAGTGGACGTACTTGGGATAAAATTTGATAATCTCTCCTTTAGTGAGGCTGAGGGCATTATCAAAAACTCGCTCAGCCAAAAAAGCTATTTAAGCATATTTACGCCAAACCCCGAAATAGCTCTTGCGGCGCAAAAGGATACTTCCCTTTTAGCGATTATAAATTCATCAAGTCTTGTCCTTGCGGACGGAGTGGGAATAGTTATCGCCTCGCAAATTTTAGGATCACCCATACGTGAGAGGGTCGCAGGAATAGATATCGGTGAGCTTATTCTTGGTATGGCAAACGAAAATAAACTTCGTGTTTTTCTGCTTGGGGGAAAGGAAACCGTGGCGAAAATGGCGGGAGAAAAAATCAAAAAAAGATATCCGCATATCACGGTATGCGGAGCTCACCACGGTTATTTTCAAAAAGAGGGAGAAGAAAACGACGCTGTGGTAAAAGAGATAGCTAGCGCATCGCCAGATATCATCTTTGTATGCTTCGGCTTTCCCGCGCAAGAGCGCTGGATATATGAGAATTGCGTAAAAATCCCCTCGGTCACACTCTCCGCGGGGCTTGGCGGAGCGCTTGACGTCTGGTCGGGAAATGTCCGCCGCTCCCCGAAATTTCTTCAAAAGCTCGGTCTTGAATGGCTCTGGAGGATAATCGTTCAGCCAAAACGGATAAAAGTTCTCTTTCATATCCCCATATTTTTCCTAAAAATACTCAGGCAAAAGCAACTTTCAAAGCAAAAAAACTCGCAAAAAGGTTCGGATTTTCAATAAAGTGTCATATATTTCTATCTTAATTGTCAATTATTGTGCATTTTAACAAAATTGATAAATTTTAATCAAAGCCCTTGTATATTTTCCAAAAATGAGTTAAAATATATAATTGAGGTAGCTCGGTTTGGTTAAGTATGCCATTTCGGGTTTTAATCAGTAAAAAAATTTTTATATAAAAATGGAGGATTTTTACCATGTCCGTAAAAGTTGCTATTAACGGCTTTGGCCGTATCGGTCGTCTCGCATTCAGACAGATGTTTGGTGCTGAGGGTTACGAAGTTGTAGCTATCAACGACCTCACAAGCCCCAAGATGCTCGCTCACCTTCTCAAGTACGACTCTGCTCAGGGCAGATACGCTCTCGGTGACACAGTTTCCGCAACTGACGACAGCATCACTGTTGCAGGCAAGACAATCAAGATCTACGCTGAAAAGGACGCTGCTAACTGTCCTTGGGGCGAGCTTGGTGTTGACGTTGTTCTCGAGTGCACAGGCTTCTACTGCTCCAAGGAGAAGTCGATGGCTCACATCAACGCAGGCGCTAAGAAGGTTGTTATCTCTGCTCCCGCAGGAAACGACCTAAAGACCGTTGTTTTCAATGTAAACAACAACACTCTTACTGCTGATGACCAGATCATCTCTGCTGCATCCTGCACAACAAACTGCCTCGCTCCTATGGCTAAGGCTCTCAACGACTACGCTCCTATCCAGAGCGGTATCATGACAACTGTTCACGCTTACACAGGTGACCAGATGATCCTTGACGGTCCTCACAGAAAGGGTGACCTCCGCCGTGCACGTGCTGGCGCACAGAACATCGTTCCTAACTCCACCGGTGCTGCAAAGGCAATCGGTCTCGTTATCCCCGAGCTCAACGGCAAGCTTATCGGCTCTGCTCAGAGAGTTCCCACCTGCACAGGTTCTACAACTATCCTCGTTGCAGTTGTTAAGGGTAAGGACGTAACTAAGGACGGCATCAACGCTGCTATGAAGGCTGCTGCTACCGAGTCCTTCGGTTACAACGAGGAAGAAATCGTTTCTTCCGACGTTATCGGAATCACATACGGTTCTCTCTTCGATGCA
>JAZOLQ010000024.1:0-19998 GCA_045653185.1 Eubacteriales bacterium | reverse complement strand
GAGATTCATACGATACGGCTACCGACTCGCATCACCCGTCGGCTTTCTGTAAGCTTTTGCGTACTACTGATTCCCTTAAACGCCTAAACTAATATATTGTGGTTATTTTATCACGAATGATCGCCTTTGTCAATAAAAATTGCGAAATTTTATAAATTTGATTGAAAATGCACAGTTTTAAAAACTTTTTCGGCTTTTTTTGTAGCAAACCTACTTAATTTTCAATATTATTTACTTATTAATATTATATACAAACAATTTTGAGATCTCTCTCAAAGCTCCGCGATGACCTCTACCTCTGCAAGAACGCCCTTGGGAAGCTGCTTTGCGGCAACACAGGAGCGCGCGGGCTTTGAGGTAAAGTATCTTCCGTATACCTCGTTGAATGCCGCGAAATCCGCCATATCTGAAAGGAAGCAGGTCGTCTTTACAGCCTTTTCAATAGATGTTCCCGCAGCCTCAAGAACAGCCGCAAGATTTTTGCATATCTGCTCTGTCTGTCCCTCTATCGTCTCTGCCTCAACGTTTCCACTTGCAGGATTTATAGCTATCTGTCCCGACGTAAATACCATTCCGCCGCATTTTACCGCCTGAGAATAAGGACCTATCGCATCAGGCGCGTTTTTTGTATATACCTTTTCACTCATCATTTTTCTCCTTTATCCTTACTATACCGAAACTATTCTAAATCCCGCCTCAGAGAGCGCCTTGGTAATAGATTCGATATGTTCATAATTCTTTGTTTCAAGCACGAGACGCAGATAGCATCCGTTTATATCCTTAGTCTCACTTGCTCTTTCGTGGTGTACCGATATAACGTTTGCGCCAAGAGCGGCAATTATTCTCGAGACCTCCATAAGCTGACCGGGCTTATCCATAAGCTCGATACAGAGATTGCAGGTTCTTCCCGAGGTGAGAAGTCCGCGCTCTATAACTCTTGAAAGTATCGTAACGTCGATGTTACCTCCAGAGATAACACAAACAACCTTTTTGCCCTTTACCGGTACTTTGTTGAACATCACCGCAGCCGCCGACACAGCGCCCGCGCCCTCTGCTATCATCTTGTGCTGCTCGATAAGTCCGAGTATCGCGGAGGATATCTCGTCCTCATTAACGGTAACTATCTCGTCAACGTATTTTGAGCAAAGCGCAAAGGTGTTGTCTCCGGGTTCTTTGACCGCTATTCCGTCCGCAATAGTCGATACCGAGCTGAGCCTCTCTATCTTTCCGTCTCTTACAGAATTGAACATGCTGGGTGCGCCCGCAGACTGTACTCCGTATACCTTTACGTGAGGAGCGAGATGCTTTACTACGTAAGCGATACCTGAAATAAGACCGCCTCCGCCTATCGGCACAACGATAGCGTCAATAGAATCAAGCTCGTTGAGTATCTCAAGCGCAATAGTTCCCTGTCCCGCGATAACGTTGTCGTCATTAAAGGGGTGAACGAAGGTATAACCCATCTCATCGCGAAGCTCAAGCGCTCTCTTGTAAGCATCGTCGTAAACTCCCTTTACCATAACTACCTCAGCGCCGTAGCTCTTGGTAGCCTCTACCTTTGAGATAGGCGCTCCGTCAGGCAGACATATAGTAGCCTTTATACCGTATTTTGAAGCGGCAAGAGCCACGCCCTGAGCGTGATTTCCCGCCGAGCAGGCGATAACGCCTCTTGCCTTTTCTTCCTCTGTAAGCTGGGATATCATATATCCCGCGCCTCTTACCTTAAATGATCCCGTGACCTGCAAATTCTCGGTCTTAAGATATACCTCCGCCTCAGGATTGAGCTTAGACTGTATAAGCGCAGTCTCTCTGACAACGTCCTTAAGGACGTACGCCGCATGATAAACCTTGTCAAGTGTAAGCATTTTATATCATCCTTTCAAAAAATAAAAAGTCTCCGTCTCTTGACAGAGACGGAGACGAAAACTCCGCGGTACCACTCCGATTCCCCGAAAGCACGGGGCACTCATGTACAAGCATACATTACTCTTTAACGCAGAAATACGTACTGTTCTACGGCAAAAAAACGCTTTCGACAGTCAGCTCAAGGGTGATTTGGAAAGGACATCTTTTACCGTCTCGCACCAAACGACAGCTCTCTGAAAAAGAAATTTCCATTCCCGCTCCCTATCATAGCATTGGATATATGATACCACTTTAGCAAGGAAAAGTCAATAGCCATTACCCACAACTTTTTGTCGCGTGCTAAAGCGTTATTTGAATACTTTTCACAATTTTCGTTCAATATTCACCAGCAATATCGTATATCCGCTTTTCTGTCTCCTCGGCATTAAGCTTATCGACAGAATAGGCATAACGCAAAAGCTCACCGGGGACAAATCTATCGTATTTTTCAAATATGGGAAGCTCCTTCGAGCTTACGAGCGAGCGAGCGTCTATGCCGTATTTTTGTAGGTACTCCGACATAAAGACACACAATTCCGCGTCACTTCCCTTTTCCATTCGGAAGGTCATATAATAACAGCCCTCAAACTCTATTCCCGATATACCGAAGCGGTGCGCGTTCTGGGCGATAAACTTTCTGAGCGTCCTGAACGACCTTGTTCCAAGCCAAGGGAAAAGACACCACGTATATCCGCCAAGATGCACGAGCGAGTGCTCTGTCATACCCGTAGCTCTTGCCACTTTCCTCGCTGTCCGAAGCCTTGCTCTCGCGTTATCCTTAAGGTATGGATATACAGTATCCTCGCAGAGCACCTGCTTCATTCTCTCGAGTATCCGGGTGTGTACCTCTCCGTACTCACCGGGCCACGATATTTCCATTTTCCCGTTGACCTTTTTTACGTAAACAAGTCTTCTCTGCGTATCGACCTCAAGCACCTCCCAAACTCTGCCCGCAAGCGCAAATCTGTCCCCTGCGGGAGGCGGTGTGGTGATAGTTCCTATCTCCTCGGACTCACATCTGACGGTAAAATCCTCGCTGTCGTTAAAGACGGCGTAAAACTTGAAGCTTGACAGCAATCTCTCGCCCGCCATACCGACGATAAGCCCTCTCTCCTCGGTCATCTCAAGCATATCCGAGTTGAGCATATAAACTATAAGCGCCTTGTAATCCTCTTTGGATACCTGTTCAAACGGAGGAAGCGAAAGCACCTTATGCGCAAGTCTTGCGGCGCTCATCTCTCCGCTTGCCGAAAGCATGCTGAGCGTTTGATGGAAGAGCAGACTAAACGGTTGTTTTTTCTCAAGCGGAGGCTCTATAAATCTCTCCTCGATATAAAGCTGAATTATCGCGATAGCGCGTATAAGTCCCCACGGAATAAGCTGAGGCAGCGAAGAGGTCGGAAGAGGCTCTTCCTCGCGGAAGACCATCATCATCTCGGGCGGCTGTCCGCGTCTGCCCGAACGTCCGAGACGCTGAAGAAAGCTTGATACCGAGTTTGGAGAATCGTTTTGAAGTATTCTCTCAAGCCGTCCTATATCTATTCCAAGCTCCATAGTGACAGTGGCGCAGGTGACCGCCTGAATATCCTCGTCCTTCATCTTCATCTCTGCCTCCTCGCGCAAAGACGCCGAAAGATTTCCGTGATGTATCAAAAAGATATCCCTCTCGCCTCGCCGCTCGGCTATCTGTCGAAGGGTCGCGCAAACGTATTCGGTCTCCTCTCGGGAGTTAGAAAATACCAAGGCTTTTCTGTCCTTTACACAGTCGTACATATATTCGTATCCGGCGTCAAGCATAGCCCTGTCTTCCGACATGTCGGAAGAATTTTGAGCCTCGCGCTGCTCGGTATTTTTGTTGTGTATGAAAAAGTGCTCAGCGCCAAGCCTCCACCTTATTTTTTCCGCTTCAAAGCGAGGAATATCGGTCTCTCTGCCGCTTCCCGCCGAAAGCCATTTTGCCGCAAGCTCGGGATAGCCTATCGTCGCCGAAAGACCTATACGCCTCGGTGAGCGCCCGATAAGCGACGATATCCTCGATATCTGACAGAGTATCTGATTTCCTCTGTCGCTTCCCATAAGCGTGTGGATCTCATCGATAACTATATACCTGAGGTCGCCAAAAAGGCGAGGAATATCGTTTGAGCGGTTTATCAGCATCGCTTCAAGCGACTCTGGAGTTATCTGCAATATCCCCTCAGGGCTTGAGAGAAGCTTCTTTTTATGCGAGGCGGCAACGTCTCCGTGCCAATGCGTGACCTTTATACCGCTCTCGGTAAGAAGCGACTCTATCCTTAAAAACTGGTCGTTGATAAGGCTTTTGAGCGGAGCTATATAAAGCGCTCCTATGCTCGTAGGCCTGTCGTAATAAAGCTCTGTGAGTATGGGAAAGAAGGCTGCCTCGGTCTTGCCGCTGGCGGTAGACGAGGTAAGCAAAAGATTTCTGTCGGCCTCAAAAAGCGTTTTTGCCGCCGCTATTTGTACCCCGCGCAGAGAGTCCCACGAGTGAGAGTATATAAATTCCCTTATAAATTCGGGAAACCTTTCAAATATTCTGTCTGCCTCGGTCATACTGTCTTCCCCTTTCTTAATAATTTCTGTGACTTAAAAAACTATGTCCTCAGCGCTGTAATTGCTCTTTTTTTCTGTTTTTTCAGTTTCGTCAACATCACACTTCAGCGTTACCGCGCTTCCGACGATATCATCAAAGCTAAGCTCCTTATTTTGCATAAGGATATTCATAACCGTCATATAATCCCTGAGCATCTCACGTGGAGTTATCATATTGTCCGCCCCTGCGCGCGAGAGACATATTTCGAGAAATCTGACCTTTTCCTCGTCGCTTATTCTCGGCTCTATACCGTAATTTTGCGCATAAAGCTTTGTCACTCTGGATATCAGCGCGAAAAGCTCATCGTCACTAAGACGGCGAAGTCTTATAACAGGTCCTATGAGATTTACCGCGTCGGGAGAAGCAAATCGGCTGTCGCAAAGTCTGCTGCGAAGCGCCTCATAGCTGAAGAGTCCTCTGCGAGTGTCATCAAGGAACTGAGGTGTTCCGCCCATAATTATTCCAAGGCCGGGAGCGCGTCCCTGCAAGGTGTCGTTGAACATGGCAAGTATCTTCTCGTAGTTGTTTTCTCTGCTCACTCTATGAGTTATCTTGTAGAGGTTGACGCACTCGTCTATAAATACGATAAGACCTCTATATCCCATACCTCTTACAAGACACGCCCAAAGCTTGAGAAAATCATACCAGTTTTCGTCGTCGATTATGACCGACACAGGAAATCCAAGCGCGCCTCTTGCCTCAGTCTTAGTCGAAAATTCACCTCTGAGCCAGCGCAAGCAAGCGATCCTTCTGTCGTCGTCTCCGTTCACAAACGCCTTGTAATATTCGGTTATAACACGAGCAAAATCAAATCCGCCTACAAGATATTCTATCTCTCTTAACTGCTCGGCTACGCGCAGATTAAGTCTTGCGGCAAATTGCTCGCTGCCTGCTTCAATTCCGTCCGCGACTATCTCAGACTGCATCATATCTATCCATCTCGCGATCATTTTAGGCAAAGCGCCGCCGTCGGGAGAGGATTTTGAAGCAAGATTTTTTATAAGCTCACGGTAAGTAGCGACACCGCTTCCCGCTGAGCCGTAAAGTCTTCTTTCGGGCGAAAGATCGGCATCCGCCGTCACGAAATCGCGCTCAAGCGCGTATCCCCTGATAAGCTGCATAAGAAAGCTTTTTCCGCTGCCGTACCGTCCTATTATAAATCTCATTATCCCACAGCCGTCGTTTACCGCGGAAAGATCTGAAAGCAGCGCCGATATCTCGTCCCTTCTGCCTATCGCTATATACGGAGCTCCCGCTCTCGGCACGACTCCCGCCGAGACCGACGCGAGCAAGGAATTTAGTATTCTTTTCGGTATTTTTTGCAAATTTATATCCTGTTCCATTTAGTTCTCCGCTCCCAAAAAATAATTTTTGTAATCCTCAAGTATCCTGTATCCGTCGCCGTCATCCTCTATCAAAATGTCTCCAAGGACATCGGCAGCTATCTCGTTTATCGCATCCACGATACTGTCAGGCATACGCCCGCATTCTCTCACAAAAGCTCTCTCGGCCTCACGGTCGCCCCGATATACCGCCAGCGCAAATGGCGCAAGAGAACCGAGCGCTGATATAATATCCTCGTCCTCTGAGAGATTTTCGGTATTTTCCGCACTACAAGGCTCAGATACCGCAAATATATCCGTACCGTCCTCAAAAGCATCGGTGTCATTCTGAACACCATCAAACGCCTCTATGAGATCCTTTGTCGTCTCCCAAGAAGCCTCTTCGATCTCAGCTGCGTTCGATATCGAAAGCGGCTTTTTCGGCAGATCGTAAAGCGCGTCGTACTCCTGCCGCTTTTCCTTGACTCTCGGTCTGCGGACACGCGGCAATCTGTTCTCAAAGAACTCGTCCAAAAGTCTTCTCATATCGCTGTCTATCAAATAACAGCTAAGCCTCGGCTTTATTCCGAGATGCGCCCTTATCTTGTTTTCAGAATATTTTACTATATCTCCCACAAGATATCTAAGCTCGTTGGTTCTTGAAAAAGAGCAATATTCCACCTCTATCCTGCGCTTTATTCGGTGTGAGCAAAGCGCTCCCGAATAGGCATCTCTCGGCAAAAGACTGTCGTTAAATCCAACGTTTGCAAGTATTCCGCCCACCGACCAAAGCTTGACGCACTCGGCAAGCGCCATGGGAATATAGGTCTCGAATATCGCGAGCGCGTCGCCCGACGCAAATTTGCTCGCGCGAAAATCATAAGAAGAGCAAAAAGCAAGTAATATCTCGGCATAGGAAATATTGTCAGCTCCCTTTTGAACCATAAAAAATTCCTTAAGGCTAGTAAGCTCGGCAACGCTTGATATATCTATATCCTGAGGCGGCGGAAGTCTGTGTATAAGACTGTAATCGCATATCCATTCAACGAGGGATTTATTAAGCTTCGGATATTTATTTCTGTACGCTCTCCAAAGTGCGACAAGCTGTGACTGCCCAAAACGTATATCAAGCGCGTCGCTGAGATTGATTATCTCATAGACGTAAAGCAAGACGTAGCTTTGGTCCGCATCCAAAAAGATTCCCTTTTGCGCCTCGCTTCTGAAATATAGATAATATGCGAGCTGTGCGGCGTCTAATTGGTCGTATTGCGGCACGTATGAGAAAAATCCGACGCGCGCACATTCGACTCCCTGCCTACCTTTAAGCGCAAGCGCGTCTCTGTAAAATTTCTCATAATAGCAGTAAGACGACTTCCACTTGAATATCTTTACCTTGTGTATCAGCGAATTTTCGGGGGAATATTCTGTCTCGGGCGTCTCATTCTCACCCTCTTCAGCTATCACCTTTCGTATGACTCCGCCTTCACCCGAAAGCTTTTCGGTGCGGTATATCTTGTCGTCCGCAAGCTCCTCAAGCACCGACGATATCTTTATCTCTACCGTTTCGTCGCGTCTCGGTCTTGCTTGCGGCGGAGTATGCCGCTTAGGCGTTATAAACTCTATATCCCAAAAATCGTCCAGCTTCTGTTTGCGAAAAGACGCTTTGTTTTCCTCGGACATACTCTCCCCCTCCCTGATAAATTCGTATTATAATATTCTAACATTTTGAAGACCGATTGTCAATCACTTTCAATTATCTTTCCATTAGTTGTTGCTTTTTTTTCAGTTTTGTGGTAAAATATATTGGATCAGATAAAATACTTGATATCGGAGATATTTATGAATCTTTGTGACATAAAAACTATAAAGCAGCTTATGGCTATGTTCTCGCTGAATTTCAGAATAGAATTCGGTCAGAACTTTCTTATCGACAATCTTGTGGTAGAGGACATCGCCGACTCCTGCTGTGACTCTGCCGACAGCACTATTCTTGAAATAGGACCTGGGGCGGGTTCTCTTACAAAGGAGCTTGCGCAGAGATATAAAAACGTTGTCGCCGTCGAGATAGATAACGGTCTTATCCCGCTTCTGAAATATACTCTTGACGAATATAAAAACGTAAAGATAATAAACGACGACGTTATGAAGGTAGACCTCAAAGAGCTTCTTTCCGAGCACTTTGAGGGCGGACACGTCTCTGTTTGCGCAAATCTCCCCTACTACATCACCACACCCATTATGATGATGCTTCTCGAATCGGGCCTTCCCTTTGACTATATCACGATAATGATACAGTCGGAGGTTGCGGACAGGCTCTGCGCCTCGGCAGGAAACAAGGCATACGGAGCTATCACCGCAGTGCTCAACTATTACGGCACGGCAGAAAAGCTTTTTGTGGTAAAATCCGACAAATTCGTCCCCGAACCCAAGGTCGACTCGACAGTAATAAGAATAAAGCTCCACAAGGAAAAGCCATATAAACCGCTTGATGAAGCAACATTCTTCAGAACCATACGCGCGGCATTTGAGCAAAGAAGAAAGACCCTTCCGAACGCCCTGTCCGCAGTCTTCGGTGAGCTTTCAAAGGATACTATCACCGAAATAATTACCGAGAAATGCGGACTTCCCGCAGACATTCGAGGAGAGAGACTTGACACAGAGACCTTCACTCGCCTCTCGGACGAGCTTTTTAAGGCTATCTCCAAATAATATTTACCGCCAATATTGACAAAGCGGAAAAAATGATATATAATTTATTTTATTGTAATATTAAAGCGAGGTTTTAAAGATTATGACTATTTACGACGAGCTCGTCGCCAGAGGCCTTATAGCTCAGGTGACCGACGAAGAAAAAATAAAAGAAATGGTAAACCATGGTAAAGCCGTTTTCTATATTGGCTTTGACCCCACGGCAGACAGCTTGCACGTAGGACATTTTATGGCGCTCTGCCTTATGAAGCGCTTGCAGATGGCAGGAAACAAGCCCGTTGCCCTTATCGGTGGCGGAACTGCAATGGTAGGCGACCCCTCGGGACGTACCGATATGCGTCAGATGATGACAAAGGAGACTATCGAGCATAACTGCGCTTGCTTCAAGAAGCAGATGAGCAGATTCATCGACTTCTCTGAGGGAAAGGCTATAATGGTAAATAACGCCGATTGGCTTCTCGACCTCAACTACGTTGAAGTTCTCCGCGATGTCGGAGCTTGCTTCTCTGTCAACAGAATCCTCAGCGCGGAATGATATAAGAAGAGAATGGAAAAGGTACTTTCCTTCCTTGAGTTCAACTATATGATAATGCAGTCCTACGACTTCTATCACCTCTACCAGACACTCGGCTGTAATATGCAGTTTGGCGGAGACGACCAGTGGTCCAATATGCTTGGCGGAACAGATCTTATCCGCAGAAAGCTCGGTAAGGACGCTTACGCTATGACAATAAACCTTCTTCTCAACTCCGAAGGGAAGAAGATGGGTAAGACACAGTCGGGAGCAGTTTGGCTTGACCCCGAAAAGACCTCTCCCTACGATTTCTATCAGTACTGGAGAAACGTTGCTGACTCCGACGTTCTTAAGTGCATAAGAATGCTCACATTCCTCCCCCTTGAAGAGATAGACGCTATGGAAGGCTGGGAAGGCTCTCAGCTCAATCGCGCAAAGGAGATACTCGCTTACGAGCTTACCTCTCTCGTTCACGGCGAGGAGGAAGCAAAGAAGGCAGAGGCATCTGCAAAGGCTCTCTTTGGCGCTGGCAGTGACGCTGAAGCTCCCGTTGTCGAGCTTTGCGACAAGGATTTCGTTGACGGTATGATAGATATCGGAACGATACTCGTAAAAGCAGGACTTGTTGCATCGAAGTCAGAAGCAAGACGCGCTATCGAGCAAGGCGGAGTTGCCGCAGACGGAGACAAGATAAGCGACTTCAAGACAACCTTTGCAAAGGCAGACCTCGCAGACGGAAAGACCTTCCGCAGAGGAAAGAAAAACTTTAAGAAAGTAATTGCGAAATAAATTTTAATAACAAAAGCCGATACAGCTTGTATCGGCTTTTTACTTTGTATGGAATTAGTCTTTTATGCAATAAATTCGCTCGTATAACACAATTGTATCAAGGCGATGGGGGCTCATCTTACTTCACGTATTCGATTATATCACAGAGGGTACATCCCAAAGCCGCGCATATGCGGTCTAAAATATAACTGTCGTAGCGAACAACTCGGTTTTTATAGTAGCGGTCTATCGTTTGAAATTTTATTTCGGTTCGCTTGGCTAACTCATACCGAGTGATACCACACTTATCCAAATATCTATCAATAGTCAATCTTACCATGAACAACCCTCCTTTGATATATATTTTATCGTATATATACCTAATTGACAATTTCTATGCTTAGGTATATACTTATATAGGTATATACATTAAAGGAGGACTTTATACAATGAAATTGTTAATTGTTGGTTCGAGGAGCATCTCAGACTTTGACTTATCTGCCTATATTACGGATGATGTAGACACTATTATCAGCGGCGGCGCAGATGGAATCGACAGCTTGGCGGAGCAGTATGCTGACATACACCATCTTTCCAAATATATACTACGCCCGCGCTACGAGCTTTACGGACGTGCCGCACCATTGAAGCGCAACAAAGAAATGGTTGATATGGCTGATAGAGTACTTATTATATGGGACGGTCAATCTAAAGGTACGCAACATACTTTAAAATATACACGAAAAATCAATAAACCAACAACACTAATCCAAGTCTGAAAAAACACTCTCTTCTATTGTTTGTCATCTTTTTTCGATGTTGCCAAAACCATTTATACAAAAAAGCAACTCGACGGCACGCAGGTGTCCGACGGATTGCGCCTTTAGAGAATATATATCATATGGGGATAACTTTTTTCCTTAAAAGTTTCTCTCGCCCTCATCTAGTACAACACGACAAAAAAGAAGTGACCCCTGACCGTAGTTGTAATCCCACGACCAAGGGTCACTTCTCTTCACTTTTGGTATCTAACATCTTTTGTTATCCTCTCTTTCTTCGTCTGCCTCATGCTCTTTTTCTACACACTCGCAAAACACTCAAAATTCAATTTCTCTAACGAGAATACCCTTTGTTTTCTATGTGATAAAATTGCGTAAGGCGAAGGTTTTTCCTTTTAAACAGCATCTTTATCAGGTTACTGTTTTAAGGTAAGTTCAATTTCTCATTGGACCTTTCCTCCTTTTCTTGTCTAAATTATATCACACATTTTTTCAAAAAACAATTGACATTTTCTAAAAAATCGCGTTTCCTTTTTTGTATAAATGGCAGAAATTCTCAAAACTCCGAATATTTTTCTTTACATTTTACTTTTTGTGTGATATAATAAATTTATAGTGCTTCTCCATTTGGAGAGCTTTTTTAATATAATGCGGTAAACACGTCAATAATATACACAGGTAAGCTTTAGCTCAAAGAAAGCATACTAGGAGGTATTTTATGAAAAAATATGTTTGTAACGTTTGCGGATGGGAGTATGACGAAGCGCTTGGAAATCCTGAGCATAACATTCCCAAGGGAACGAAATTCGAGGATCTTCCCGACGATTTTGTCTGTCCTCTTTGCAAAGTAGGCAAAGACAATTTTTCAGAGCTTTAAAAAGAGCGTATACCCGCGATAAAAGACTTTTAAGTAAGGAAAAAAATATGGAACTTGTTTTAATTACAGCCCTCGGCGTTGGCGGATCAACTGTTATCGGCGCTGTTATAGGCTTCATCTTCAAAAAAATATCCCACACCTTTTCAGATATCGTGCTGTCATTTGCCGCAGGCGTTATGTTGGCAGCTGCCGTTATAGGACTTATCATTCCCTCGCTTGAATCCGGCGGAAGATACGGCATAATGATAACTATCGCGGGTATATTCGCAGGCGCGCTCTGTCTCAATCTTATCGACAAGCTCGTTCCCCACCTGCACAAGCTTGTCGGAGCTGATATTGAGCCGCACAAAAACGCAAATCTGAGCAAGGTCCTGCTCTTTGTAACGGCGATAGCGATACATAATCTCCCCGAGGGAATTGCCGCGGGCGTCGGATTTGGCTCAGGAAACACGGCGGGAGCGCTGATAATAGCGGGAGGAATCGCGCTTCAGAATATCCCCGAGGGTATGGTCATAATCGCTCCTATGCTAGCCACGGGAATAAAGCCAGGGAAAACCTTTTTTATAGCTATGATAACGGGAATTATCGAGGTTCTCGGAACTTTTATAGGTTATTTTGCAGTCAGCGTAGCCTCTGCCATACTTCCCTTCGCGCTCGCCTTTGCGGGAGGCACGATGCTCTACGTTATAAGCGACGAAATGATACCCGAAACACACGCGCACGGTCACGAGCAAGGAGCTACCTACGCGCTTCTTGTAGGCTTTTCGCTTATGCTCGTAACAGATTTTCTTTTGGGATAAATAAATCCAAGATACAAAAACATACAAAACCGCTTTCTCTATCAGTTTTTGATAGAGAAAGCGGTTTTATTATTTGTATACTAAACTAATCAGTCTTTTTTAAACGCTGTGGACTCCAAGAGAGGCGTCCGATTCTGAATCAAGAGAATATTTTTTTGCCTTTCTTGACTCAAAGAATTTAAGCGCTACCTGCTCAAAGAGAGCATACGAAAGAACGTCCTCGTCCTGCTCGATATACTGCGGTATCTTCGCTCTGAGAGCATCAAGCTCGGGCGAAAGCGCATCTGCGGGACGGTATGTGATACGCTCTGTATCACCGATTATCTTCTTCGCAAATTCATCGTCTATGGCAACAGGGGTCTTTCCGTACTGTCCTTGAACAAGTCCCTTAAACTCCTTCGTTACCATCTTGTATCTCTCACCGCCGATAACGTTGAATACTGCCTGTGTTCCGACTATCTGAGAGGACGGAGTTACAAGAGGCGGGTATCCCGCGTCGGCTCTTACTCTCGGCACTTCCTCAAGAACCTCGGTAAGCTTGTCGGACTTTCCTGCCTGCTTGAGCTGGGATACAAGGTTAGAGAGCATTCCCCCGGGAACTTGATATATAAGCGCGTTAACGTCGACCTTGAGCATCTTGGGGTCAAGAAGTCCCGACGCAAGATATTTTTCACGTATAGGCGTGAAATACTTTGTTATAACATCAAGCTTGCCGAGATCTATTCCCGTATCGTACTCTGTACCCGCAAGGGTAGCCACGATCGCCTCTGTCGGAGGCTGTGAAGTTCCAAGCGCCATAGGAGATATCGCAGTGTCAACAATGTCAACGCCAGCCTCTATCGCCTTGATAAGCGTCATAGAGCCAAGCCCCGATGTCGCGTGAGTGTGGAGCTGTATCGGCACTTTAACGGTCTCCTTAAGGGCCTTTACAAGCTCATACGCGTCATATGGCTTAAGAAGTCCCGCCATATCCTTTATACATATCGAATCAGCGCCCATACCCTCAAGAGTCTTTGCGTAGCTTGTGAAATACTCGGTATCGTACACAGGACCCGTGGTATAGCTTATAGCCGCCTGAACGTGTCCGTTCTCTTTCTTTGTAGCGTTTATCGCGGTCTCAAGGTTTCGCGCGTCGTTGAGAGCATCGAAAATTCTGAGTATATCTATTCCGTTCTCAATAGACTTGCGTACGAAATATTCAACAACGTCGTCCGAGTAATGACGGTAACCAAGAATATTCTGTCCTCTGAAAAGCATCTGAAGCTTTGTGGTTTTGATCTCCGCGCGTATTCTGCGAAGTCTTTCCCAAGGGTCTTCATTAAGAAAACGCAAGCAGGAATCAAACGTTGCTCCGCCCCAAGCCTCAAGAGAATGATATCCTATCCCGTCAAGAGTTTTAAGTATCGGAAGCATCTCTTCCGTTGTCATTCTTGTCGCGACAAGCGACTGATGCGAGTCGCGCAGAACTGTTTCTGTTATTTTTACCTTTGCCATTTTATAAGCCTCCATTCAAATCAAGCAAACCAAGCAAGGAATACGCCTGCCGCTACGGCAGATCCGATAACGCCTGCCACGTTCGGTCCCATTGCGTGCATAAGAAGGAAGTTCGAGGGATCCTCGCTCTGTCCCACTCTTTGCGAAACTCTTGCCGCCATAGGAACGGCAGATACTCCCGCAGAACCTATAAGGGGATTTATCTTTCCTCCTGTCAGCCAGTTCATAAGCTTTGCGGTAAGCAGTCCTCCGACAGTGGAGACCATAAACGCAACGAGTCCGCAAAGAATTATAAGAAGTGTCTGCGGACGCAAGAAATTTTCTGCACTCGCGGTAGCTCCCACAGAAACACCGAGGAATATCGTTACAATATTCATAAGCTCGTTCTGAGCGGTCTTTGAAAGTCTGTCTGTAACACCGCAAACGTTAAGAAGGTTACCAAACATAAGACATCCGACAAGCGGAACAGCATCGGGAACTATAAATCCGACAACTACTGTTACTACTATCGGAAAAAGTATCTTCTCGGTCTTTGAGACCTGACGAAGCGCAGTCATTTTTATCTGACGCTCTTTCTTCGTCGTAAGAAGCTTCATAAACGGCGGCTGTATCATAGGTATAAGCGCCATATAGCTATAAGCGGCTATCGCAATAGCTCCGAGAAGGGCTGGCGCAAGTGTTTTTGTTACAAGTATTGCCGTAGGTCCGTCAGCACCTCCGATAATACCGATAGATGCCGCCTCCTGCGGAGTGAACATACCCGACACCAGCGCTGCCGAGAACGCCACAAAAACTCCGAGCTGAGCGCCTGCTCCGATAAGCAGACTCTTGGGATTTGATATAAGGGGTGAAAAATCAGTCATTGCTCCAATACCCATAAAGATTATTGATGGGTATATACCGAGCTTTACACCGAGATACAACAGGTCGAGAAATCCTCCGTCGTGGAGCACCTGACCATAATTGACTTCTTCAGCAATAAAGAAATCAAGATGGAAGATCTCCGCACCGGGAAGGTTTGTCAAAAGCATACCGATCGCTATCGGAAGCAGGAGCAGCGGCTCAAACTTCTTAACGATCGCCAAATATACGAGGGCGAACGATATAACTATCATTAAAAGAGTTTTCCACCAATCGTCGCCTTCAAACAGTCTGGCAATACCCGTCGTAGCTAAGAAATTTTTTATACTATCAAGAAGCATTTCCTACCGTTTCCTTTCAATAAGCTTATTATCTAAGATCCTCAAAAGGAAATCAGTTAAGGGTTACAAGCAATGCGTCAGTATCGACAGTTGCGCCCTGAGCCACCTCAACGCTTGCAACAACTCCGTCCTGAGGAGCGCAAACGTCATTTTCCATCTTCATAGCCTCAAGAACTATAAGTACGTCACCCTTCTTGACGGCATCGCCTGCTTTGAAGTTCACCTTGAGTATATTTCCGGGCATCGGAGCTTTAACGGCAACAGCGCCTGCGTTTGCCTTGGGTGAGGCAGGAGCGGCTTTGGGAGCTGCTGCGGGTGCTGCCTTAGGAGCTGCGGTAACAGCAGGAGCTGCGGGAGCTTGAGCGGACGCGCTTACCTCCTCTACATTTACAGTATAAGTGACACCGTTGACGGTGATATTGTAAGTTTTCATAATTTATACCTTAACCTTTCAAGCGTTATTTTTATTACTTTGAATTCCACGAACGTCCGCCGCTCGCCTTACGGAATGAGACTACTCTGAAGCCATTTGGCGAAACCTCTGTTTCCTGCTCCGACGACATATACGCAGCTACTGCCGCAGTTATTACAGCCACAAGCTCTGCGTCGTCCGATGCAGAGGCAGGCGCTTCGGTCACTGCTGTATTTTTTTCGGTCACTTCTTTTATCTCTTTGACCGACTTGGTCTTCTTGTTTGAAGCAAATATAAATTTGAACACCGTAAGCACGCCCCAAAGAATAGCCAAAACAGAAAATACCATCATCATACCGAGAAGCGTCATCTGCCCAGCGTATCCCCAAGCCTCGCTTGAGAAGGGCTCGTACGTTCCGTTCGCTCTTACAGAGAGTGTAACAGCGTCTAAAGTTTTATCTAAATACATAAACCTTCCTCCCGTCAAAGAGGCATTACCGCATGCTTGCGAGACGGAGTGCCGTCCGCTTTAAAAGCAAGCATAAGCAGTGCCGCGCAGATTCTCTTTCGCAGCTCTGACGGCTCGATAATATCGTCTATCTCGCCCTTATCAGCCGCTTCTGCCGCAGACGCGCACTTCTCCTTCCACTCTGCCTCTACCTCGGCTCTCGTCTTATCTCCGACCTTGTCGTTCCATACGAATGCAACCGACGCCTCAGGCGAAAGCACGCTTATAGCGGCTTCGGGAAGCGCGTATGCAATATCCGCTCCCACGCTCTTCGAGCCGAGAAGCGTGAATGCCGCTCCGTATGCTTTTCCAAGAACCACACTAAGCTTTGCGTTATCCGACGAGGTATAAGCAAAAGCAAGCTTTGCAAGCTCGGACGCATACGCCGCGCTCTCGGTCTCTACAGATACGTCAAGCCCCTCGCTGTCAACAAGCGTAACGACCGGAATAGAGAAGCTGTCGCAGAAAGAAAGAATTCTCGCCGCTGCTCTCGCGCTCTTTATATCGAGCACTCCGCCCTCCGCGTCACGGTCAGACGCTATAACTGCCGAGGTAATACCGCCAAATCTTGCAAATCCTATAAAGAGATTTTGCGCGTATTTCTCATATATTCTTATGAACTCTCCGTTATCAGCCATCTCGCCGACAAGAGCCTCTATTTTATATGTATCGGTATCAAAGCTTATCTCACGGTTTATATCATCGCTATCACCGAACGAAACTCCCTCGGCGTTGTTCTGCGGGAGAAGAGACAGCAGATTCTTTGCGAAAGCAAAGCCCTCGCCCTCATTCTCAGCCTCAAGCGCCGAAATTCCGTTTGCCGCCGCGAACTCGCTCTTTCCGCTCTCTCCGCCGATGACCGACGGCGCATTCACATAAAGCTTTGATATACCCTTTACCGTTATGCAAAAATCAAACATAGAAGCAACTACCGCGGCAGAGCCTCCGCAAACGCCGTCAATAATAGCTATCTGCGGAACTATTCCCGAAGCCTTTGAAACACAGCTCATAAATGCTCCGTAAGAAGCAAGAGCAGATGCTCCGTCATAGACCACAGCCCCCGCGCTGTCAAAAATTCCTACTATCGGCGCGCCGTTTTTTATAGCAAGTGAATACATATCCGATATCTTCTTGGCGTGACGCTCACCGAAAGCGCCCTTTGTTCTTCCGCTATCCTGCGCGAAAGCAAAAACAAGTCTTCCGTTCACAGCGCCGTATCCGCAAACGACGCCTTCAAATTCAGCCTCGTTTGACGTGCGTTTGGTATACGCGCCAAGCTCTACAAATGTTCCGATATCAAAAAGCATCTCGAGTCTCTCTTTTGAGACACCGTACTTTTTTTCGTCAATTTGCACCATAAATACACCTCCGTTTTGTGCAAGAGTAAAAGCAGAATATTGCCCTCAGAACAAAATAAAACTTTTACCCCAATTATAATAAATTTTATCACAAATCGCCCTTTTTTTCAAGCAAACCGCCCAAATATTTGTTAATTTATTATGAACGCGCATTTTCAAAAAGACATGGGAGACTCATTTTATGAGCCCCCCATGTCTTTCAGAATATTATTTTCTCTTTTTAAGTCTGCTAAGCTCCTTGATAAAGGTATCAAGGTCGGTAAATTCTCTGTAAACCGAGGCAAAGCGAACGTACGCCACTTCGTCTCTCTCCTTAAGCTTATCCATAACAAGCTCGCCTATCTCTTTTGTCGTTACTTCGTTTGAAAGAAGGTTATGAAGCTCGTTCTCTATTTCGTTAACAATATCCTCTGCGTTGACAGGACGCTTTTCGCACGCCTTCATTATACCTGACATCAGCTTGTTTCTGTCAAATATCTCTTTTGTTCCGTTCTTTTTTATGACGAACATCTGAACAGTTTCAATTATTTCATAGGTAGTAAATCTTTTTTGACAGTTAAGACACTCTCTGCGGCGGCGAATGCTGTTGCCGTCGGTCATAGGTCTTGAGTCGATAACTTTACTGTCGGGATTTCCGCATGCAGGACATTTCATATTAAATCAGTTTGCCAAAGGCATTCCTTTCAACGTTTTATTTCACCTACATTATACCATATCTCCTCGCCAAAGTAAAGATTTTTTCAATATTTTATGCTTTGAATTTTGTCGGATATTATCTCGCTGAGCGCAATAGGAGTAGTGCCCGAGCTTAAGAGCGCATAATAAAGGCTTTTTGCGCTTTCGATATCGCTTCCTACGACCGCAAGATCACTCTCCTCCCCGCAGATTATCTCAAGCGCGTAATAGCTTTTGCCGCTCAGCGAAGAAATTTCATATAGAAAATATCCGGCCTCAATATCTCCGCAGCTTTTTTCCTCCGCTATTTTTTTGATAAAAATATTTTTAGTCATATTTTACCTCCTGATTTTTCTGGCAGTTCATATATTATAACGCTTTTTTGAAAAAGAAAATTTTTCGTTTTTTGCGGGATTTTTAGCAAAAAAGCCATTTTTAGAGCAAAATCGGCGGTTTTTATGCAAAAAACCAACCTTTTATGTATTTTTATTCTCTTTTTCGTGTTTTTCTCAAAAAAACGTCGTTTTTTCCTTTATTACATAGGCTTTTTCCAAAAATTTATCATAGACAGGGCCATTCCTTATAGGATATAATTTTAATATCCCATCAAGCAACTTCTCGGAATAAGAAAAATATTCGACGCTTATTTTTTTAATGTCAAAAAAATACGCTCTTTTTATTTTTTTGGAATTTTTATACATAAAACGAGGTAAAAACATGAATAATCGCAAAAATCTTAGTCGTTCAAGCGCCAAAAAGCGCCCGCCTACACTCTCAAGGGAATCCTCGCTTATCCTTCACATCGGACTTCCGATAATAATTTTTTATCTTTTAGCCTTCCTTTTCACAGCACTTTCTCTGACGAATATACCGGGATATATAATCGCAAAAATACATTATCACACCTTAGAACACATAATTATGAGCGTAACTATCATTATCGCGGGCGCTCTTATTATCGACCTTGCGAAAAAAAGCGAAAAATAAATCTCCCTGTGACTCTCACGCCGTCACACCATGTGTCATATACTCTTTATCGAACAAAAACTCGAAGGGAGAGACGCAAAATGAACAATAATTCGCAACAACCCGCTAATTATCGCGGAAAAGGATATCTTATAGTTAAGGTGTCAACGGCTCGCGGAGCTATTCCGCTTGAGGGCGCTTCGGTAAACATCAGAGGCGCAGAGCCTTCAAACTCCGATATCATCTATTCCCTCACCTCTGACAGAGACGGCATAACTAAAAAAATCGAGCTTCCAACCCCTCCGCGCGGACTTAGCGAAGTACCCGGAAACATCGCGCCGTATGCCTTATACGATATAGACGTTTTCAAGGAAGGATACCGTGACCTTCTGCTCAAGGACGTAGCTGTATTTGATTCGATAACCTCTATTCAAGGCGCTGTGATGATACCTTTGGCAGCTAATCGTTATCCCGATTCCTTCGAGCCCGTATCGGATATCTCTCCGAGTGACGCCGAAAGTATAGGAGGAAACTGATTTGGATAGCTTCATTCCTTTTATTCCCGAAAATATAACCGTCCATCTCGGCGCTCCAAATACCGCGGCTCAAAACGTGACCCTGCCGTTTATCGACTACATAGCAAACGTGGCATCAAGCGAGATATATCCGACGTGGCCCGAAAGCGCTATCCGCGCCAATATTTATGCGCAGATTTCCTTTGCGCTAAACAGACTTTACACAGAATACTACCGTTCGAGAGGATACGATTTTGACATAACCAATTCGACCTCGGTTGACCAATCCTTTGTGAACGGCAGAGATATTTTTGAAAATATATATCAGATAGTCGGCGAGATATTCAACGATTATATATCGCGCAGAGGAAACGTTGAGCCGCTCTTTGCGCAATACTGTGACGGAGTGGAGGTCACGTGCACCGGTCTTTCGCTGTGCGGCTCTGTCGACCTCGCCAACCAAGGCTTTACTCCCTATGAGATACCCACCTATTACTATGGGGACGACATAGACATAATACAAAACGCACCCGTGCAAAGCATCAATATAGGCGCCCCATCTACTCCGCTTCGTCTTGGAAGCGCT
>JAZOLQ010000023.1:0-4686 GCA_045653185.1 Eubacteriales bacterium | reverse complement strand
TAAGGTTAAAGCCCGGAAGTCTGAATTTTTTGTCGTTCGGCTTGAAGACCTCCGCTGACTCATTGGAGTCTTTTTGCTCTACAACAGGAGCGTCAGCCGAGACACTCTCGGAGGAAGGGGTATCGTCGGCGTCAAGGTTTGTTTCTTCGGTTTCTTCCACGGAAGCATTAAAAGCGTTTCCGCTGTAATTTTCGGGCAGTCTCATTCCTCCCGAAAATCTGTAATTCGGATATCTGCTATACATAATTTCCTCCGCCTGCTAAGTAATGTTTTTAAGTAGCTCTGAAATTCTGCTGAGCTTTATCATATAGTCTATCGCCTCGCATCTCTCGCGGCAAAGATAGGGCTTTAGCGCGTTCAAAAGGCAGGCTCGCTTGTCGTTTGCGGGCGAGCGGGATAGGAGAGATTTTCCTTGAAGCGAGGAAAGGATAGGCGCAAGTGTCGCTATCATATCTCCTGCTTTTTCACTCGTCTCAGCCTTTTCCTCTCCCGAGACTGTGTCTGCGGACGGTGTATTCGTATCCGCGGGGGTATTCTTTTTCTCGGAGCTTGCGCCTCCGAGAGCAGACGCGACCATGCTTATAAGCTCGGGGTTTGCGAGTATCTTGTCTATCGCGGCTGATATTTGACTCGGCGGGGCGGTATCAAGCAGCGTAGAGTCTTCGCCCTTCGGGATATCGGTTTCTTCACTCATAGGAAACACCTCTCATTTCTTTTGCTTTTGCTCGTAGATCTCTGCGATACGCTTAAGGTCGGCGTCGCTCGCCGTCGAGAGAGCGGTTCGTATGCTTTGAATATCCTTCGGGTCGATATTGAAGCTTGCGGGGTCTATACCGCTGTCAAGAGCCAGCTTGTTTATAACAAGCTTTAGTTGTCTGTCGTTTAAGGTGAGGAGCTTTTCAAGAGAAGCGCGGTCTATTTGCATAAGATTACCTCCAAAAATTATTCTCGATAGAAAGTATATGCGCTTTTTTGAGATTTGGTTACATTAAAGATGCTATCCTGTCGTAAAAATGCAAAAAAATATAGACTTTGGAGCTGTGATATGTTATAATTAATCAGGAGTTAAAATATACTTATTCGATCGGAGAATCCTTATGAAATATTATTTTATAATAAACCCAAAAGCGGGCAAGGGCGCTTACACCGAAACGCTTGAGGAGAATATTCGCAAAAGCTGCGAGAAAAAAGAGATTACATACGAGATATATTATACGACAGGGGTTTCCGATGCTACCGAATTTGTAAAAGAGATCTGCGCGGACGAAAATAATCTTCCCGCAAGATTTTACGCCTGCGGAGGCGACGGAACACTTGGTGAGGTCGTATGCGGAGCTGTCGGTGTTTGTGGCGCTTCCGTCGGAGTTATACCAATTGGCACGGGTAACGATTTCGTACGCAATTTCTCGTCGGGAGCGCTTTTCTTTGATATAGACGCGCAGATAGACGGAGAGAACGAGCGCATAGACCTTCTCAGGTGTAACGACAGATATGCCGTGAACATGGTGAATATAGGCTTTGACTGCGAAGTGGTGAAGAAGAAAGAGGTACTTAACCGAAAGTCTTTCATTCCTTCAAAGCTTGCCTACGTGGGCGGAGTCGTTATTACTCTTGCGAAGAAGCCCGGTGTGTCGGCAAAAATATCCTGCGACGGCGGAGAATTTCTTGAGAAAAACTGTCTGCTTACCACCTTTGCAAACGGAGAGTTTTGCGGCGGAGGATTTCATTCAAATCCCGTGGCAACGCTTGACGACGGCGGAATAGACGCGCTGTTCGTTGAAAACGTTTCGAGAAGGAGATTTGTCTCGCTTGTCGGAAGCTATAAAAAGGGAACGCATCTCATTCCTAAAAACGCAGATATACTTGAAAACAAAAAGGTAAAGCGCGTTGAATTCAAGTTTGACTCAACGCAGAGCGCAAGCATCGACGGAGAAATATTTGATTTTGACGAGCTTTGCATCGAGGTGATCCCGAGCGCGATAGACATTGTCGTACCGCGCGGAGTCAAGAGAAACAAAGCGAGAAAAGAAGAAGCCGAGAAGGTGGCGCTGTGACCTTGCTCGTCATATCCGATTCGCACGGAAAAATAGACAGGATAGAGAGGGCGGTAGCCCTCAATCCAACGTGTGAGGCGATACTCTTCCTTGGAGACTGCCTTCGAGACCTTGAGCGAGCCGAGCTGAATTCGCAAGAGGTGATATCGGTGAGAGGAAATTGCGACGTTTCTTCCTATATTTGCGAACCTGAGGAACGAATGGTGCGCTTTGGCGAATATAATATAATGCTTATGCACGGACACAGGTTCGGTGTAA
Source organism: Eubacteriales bacterium (assembly GCA_045653185.1). Classification (GTDB taxonomy): domain Bacteria; phylum Bacillota; class Clostridia; order Oscillospirales; family CAG-272; genus HGM12713. Next base: position 2,374 of record JAZOLQ010000023.1, on the reverse strand, counting down.
AGGGCGGCGACGGCGCGGCTGTCGCTTATGCCGCAAAAAAGGGGGCTGACGTTTTGCTTTACGGTCACACTCACACGCGTTTGGAGAGATATTTTAGCGAGGGCGAGAGAGTCGGGGATATAGTGCTTGAAAAGCCCTTGGCTGTATTCAATCCCGGAAGCATCGGAGAGCCGAGAGGCGACAGGGCGTCCTTTGGAGTCGTTGTGATAAGAGGGAAAGATATTCTTTTCTCGCACGGAGAGCTATAAAAAAGGGGCTGAGTCATTTAGCGCAGAACAAGATCACACAAATAAAACAAAACTAAAATATGGCTTCTGTCTCTAAAAATAAAAAACAAAAGCGAATTTTGGCAGAAATTCTTACGAATTTCAATTTTTATTGTGAACTTTAGTCGCGCTTCGGCCCTCTGGCGTACCTTTGTACGCCGACGAGGATCAAATCACAACTTCTGCGTCTAAATGTCTCAGCCCCTCTGGTGTTTTTTAAACGGTTTCGGTAAGGCTTTCCTCTGCTTCGGAATTAGCGAGAGCTTCGTTGTAAGCTCTTATGACGCTTTCCTCGAGCATGGCTCTGAACTCTGCGTTTATCGGGTGGACGATATCACGATAGGTGTCGTCGGGATTTTTTCTGCTGGGCATTACGATAAAAAATTTATCTCTTGCGTTTATAACCTTTATATCGTGAACCGCAAGCTGTCCGTCGAATGTAACCGAAACAATGGCTTTCATAGGGCCTTCATCAAAAAGCTTTCTGACCTTGACGTCTGTAATCTGCATTTTTTATTCCTCCGTCATTTAAAATATAATAGCATTTATTGCCATATCTTAAGTATATTATATAATTCAAATTTGAAGGTTATTCAGTGATTTTGAAATTTTTGTGTGAACAAGATTGAAACATTTTTCGCAGACTCAAAATCTGACTTATACATATAAAAATATTAATGGAGGTGTCTGCCTCGGCAGAGATCGATATGTCAACTCCAAATACACATTTCGGGGCAAAAGCCATTGGCGAAATGCTCAAAAGCTGTAAAAGTATATATTTTATCGGCATTGGCGGCATAAATATGTCGTCTCTTGCCCACATATCTGCAAAACGCGGATTTTCGGTAGGCGGCTCGGACAGAGTTTCGAGCGCCCTCACCGCAAAGCTTGAAAATTGCGGTATACATATAAATTACTGCCACGCGGCAGAGAATATCAGAGGTTATGACGCGGCGGTCTATACCGTTGCGATATCTCCCGACAATCCCGAGTACGCCGAGGCGCACAGACTCGGCATACCCTGTATATCGCGCGCCGATTTTCTGGGATACGTAATGACGGCGTACGAGCGCAGGATAGGAGTTTCGGGAATGCACGGAAAAAGCACCTGTACCTCTATGTGCGCTACCACATTTATAGGCGCTGGAGTCTCTCCCACAGTTCTTTCGGGCGCGGAGCTCTCACTTATGGACGGAGCTTATACCGTAGGAGACGGAGATGATTTTATATTTGAATCCTGCGAGTATATGGATTCGTTTCTCGATTTCAACCCAAGTATTGCAATTGTGCTTAACATTGAGATCGACCACGTCGATTATTTTCACAGCATAGAGCAGATACGCGAGTCCTTCTCAAAATACCTTTCTCTTACGGGGGAGGACGGATATGCCATAATAAATGCCGACGACGAAAACGTAATGCTTTCTGCCAAGGAATACAGAGGAAACAAGGTGACCTTTGCGATAGACTCGGAGGCGGATATGAGAGCCGTCAATATCCTCTGCAAAGGAGGGAAATATTCCTTTGACATAGAGAAAAAACGGGAGTTTTTCTGTCACATCGACCTATCGGTTACGGGATATCACAATATATACAATGCGCTCGCCTGTGCGGCGGCGGCAGATATCTGCGGAATATCCCCCGAAGATATTTCCCGCGGGCTCGGCGCTTTTTGCGGAGCAAAGAGGCGAATGGAGTATAAGGGGAATCTTTTTGGGGCAGAGCTTTACGACGATTACGGGCATCATCCCACCGAGGTCCTTACGACGCTCAATGGGGCTAAGGGACTTGCGAAAAACAGACTTATATGTGTTTTCCAACCGCATACGTATTCGAGAACAAAGGAGCTTTTCGGTGATTTTTGCACGGCTTTCGAGGCGGCTGACAAGGTGTTCCTATCCGATATATATGCCGCACGCGAAATAGACGACGGCTCTGTAAGCTCGCGTATGCTTGCCGAGGCTATCGGTGAGAAGGCGGTATACAGCGGAGATATTTCAAGCACCGCAAAAATGCTTCGCGAGGAGATATCCGAGGGAGACGCTCTGGTGATTATGGGAGCAGGGGATATCTACAAGGTGTTTGACCTTTTGTAAGACAAATGATTC
>JAZOLQ010000022.1:0-4579 GCA_045653185.1 Eubacteriales bacterium | reverse complement strand
AACGATCTTCTTGAAACGGTTGCCCGACTCACTTACAACGTCGATAGAGGTCTTAAGTCCTCTCTTCTGTGCCTCTGCGAGAAGCTTTGCCATCTTTGTGCCGTATTCGGGATCTTCAGCGTCAAGAGCGTCGAGAAGAAGGATATATCCGATATGGAATATTTCCGAATTGAGCTTATCCCAGTCGATGCAGGATTCATCAAAGAGTGCGTTAGCGCCTCTGTACTGGAAGAATGTACGAGCCTTTGACTCGTTATTGCTCATAACAGCGGTAAAGGAAGTCTTACCCTCGAATTTGAGCTTTGAAAGGTCGATGTTTTTGTATTTTCCAAGCTCCCCAAGTATAAAATCACCCTCGGAATCCTTTCCGATAACGCCGAGAGCCTCAAGGGGAAGCTCGGAATCGAGCTTAGCGAGGTCAACGATATCGTTACATACAGCGCCGCCTACCGAACGGGTTATACCCTCGGTAACAGTGGTGAGCTCGCTCTCACGAGGCCAGCGCTCGATAGGATATGTAATATCAACTATCAGGTTACCTGCAACACAAATTCCTTTTTTCATATTACTTGCCCTCGTATTCATTGCAGAGAAGGTAGAGAGGAGCTTCGTCTTCCTCAATTGCGGGGAAGCGTCCTACCTTGTCGTAGAAGCGGTTGTCAGCTGCGTCGTCGTTGCACATAGAAACCTCGGCAACGAGAACTGTGCCCTTGCCCTCTTCACCCCAGAATCTGTGGTAAAGACCCTTTGTGAGCGTAATGCTCTGACCGGGGCAGATGCGAACAACGTGACCGGCGGGGAAGGTGTGCTTAACGCCGTCGATAGAAACAACAACGTCTGTGTCAGCAAGTCCTTCGTTCTCGTCAGAGTTGTAAAGCTTTATCATAAGGTTTCCGCCGCCGCGGTTGATGATATCTTCCATCTTGTACCAGTGGAAGTGCATAGGAGTGATCTGGTTCTCCTGAACTACCATGAGCTTTTCAGCGTAGGGCTTGGGATATTTCTCAGGATTTTTCTGGCTTCCGTTACGGAGAGTGATGAGGAAAAGTCCTGTCTTGCTGAAGTCACCCTGACCGAAGTCGGTGATATCCCATCCAAGCATATTTTCTCTGATCTCGTTAGCTTCCTCGCCCTTTGTCTTCCACTCTTCGGGAGTCCAAAGGAGGAAAGAGGGGAGAGAGATCTTGTATTCGTCAAATAATGCAAGAGCATTTTTTATAGCTGCGTTGATCTCTGATCTTTTCATAATAAATCTCCTTTATAAATTTTATATCTCGTAGTATTTAATTCCCTGAATCTTACAGAAGTTGCGAAGCTCGTTACGGAAATCGCCGTATCCGACCATCCAGTGATGTCCGATACCGTTTGCCATAATTTCCTCGTTTATCTGCTCAACAGGCTTTTCATACTTGATAACCGCGGGGTTACCGGGGAATTCCATTCCGCAGGGAATAGCTTCACCCACCATAACAGCCATACGGAACTGCTCGCCGTGACCGCAGATGTTTACCGCGGTAACTGTGCCTGTCTTGGGAATGAAACGGCTGCAAACGCCTGTTTCAGCAAGACGAACGGGAGCAAGCTCGATCTCTCCGCCAGCGATAGAGAATCCGGAAGATCCGCAATGCGCGAAGAGAATGGTGTTCTTTTCTTCATCAAGATAGAGAAGGTCGGTGTTGTTTACGGGCTGTTCGCTGAGCTCGTAAAGGAGCTTCATCGTAAGCGCGTTTGTAACGTCACCCTCACAGGAAGCAACGATGCCTTCCTCGGCGAGAATAGAGTATCCAAGGCAGACCTTTCCCATATATGTAGTGTAGCACTTTACAGAAAGAGCTTGAAGGTCATATTCTTCAACGAGCTTCTTCATAGCTCCGTAGAACTTCATGGATTCAAGCATACTTTCCTTTGTGGAAAGGACCTTGCAACCCTTCATCATATCCTTCTTTTCTTCGAGAAGCTTTTCTGCCTCTTCGTCTGTAATAGCGGCAACCTTTTCGGTCATTTCCTTTTCGTCAAGGTTGACGATTCTTGCGCCGAGCTTCTGCTTGATAGAGAACTCGTCGTAAGCTATCTCTGTCATTCCCTTAACACGTCCTCCGATAGCTCCCATTCTTACCTTGCCCATGCAGTTAGCGAGAGCGTAAGCGGTAGCGATATCCTTTGTTTTGAGCGCACACTCAACGTTGTCAGCATCTCCGTAAACAAATTCATATCCCTTGCCGATATCGGTAAATACAGCGCCTATCTGGTGAGCGCAGCAAAGAGAACCTGTGTCTCTTGCGGGGAATGCGCGGAGGATAACGGGCTTGTCGATATAGGAGAGGAGATCGAGAAGGTGGTGATCTTCGCTCCAAGTAGCGATACAGATAAGGAGAACGTCCATATCGATATCTCTGAGGCGTTTAGCAGCCTCTTTAACTGTTTCAAGGTCGTGCATTACCACGCCTACGTTTGCACAGTTAATGCCCTGAGCTGTAAGGGTTGCTGCCGTTGTGTTAAGCAGAGAGTCAGCTTCGTCAAAGCCTATCTCAAAGGGGCAACCAAGTCCTACTGCTGCTATATTAGCTTTCATTTGAATAGTTTCCTTTCGTTTTTAATTTTTGTGAAGCAATTCGAGCACTTCGGTATGCTCCATGCTCTCTCCCTTTGATATTTCTCCAAGAGGAGAGAGACTTTCCATCTCAACCATATACTTACTGAAGAAGGTCTCGTATGAAACGTTTGCGTCGGGATAAAGCTTATCGTGATGCACGTCGAAATGCTTTATAAAGACAGTATCTCCGTTTTCGTATTTGACAGGACCGTAAGGATGACCCACGCCTATTTTATACTTTGTATCAAGCGGGAGATGCTTTATCTGTATTTCATCACGAGTATACGTAGCTCTTGGGTCTCCAAGACTTGTATAGTCCCACATAGATATGCGGTGCCAGTGATCCATACCCCCGTCACGTCGCTCAAAATTTATATACTCCGTGCCCCCTGCCGCCATGACCGATATTGCCCAAAGAGAGCAAGAAAGCGCTTCTTCTCCGAGATTTACGATTTTGTGAGTAACAGAGAGGCGTGAGCCCTCAAAGGTCAGCTTGAAGGTTTTTATTATATGAAGCCAAGGATCTTCATTTTGGGTTATCACGATAGCGTCGTCCTTGATAGAATATTCTATCGGCTCGTTATCGGGACAGTAGGTTTTTGGAGATTCGGGAGCGAGCCAGAGACGGTGGCCTCCGCGTATACGCCAACCCTCATCGGTGGTGAAGATAGTCATATCGTTCGGTTGCTCGAAAAAAACGTTTTTCTCGCCAATGAATGAAAAATGAGCTATTCTGAGGCCGAAATTAAGCGGAATTCCTACCTCTATTATACCGTTGTCGGCAAAAAGGCAGTCTCCGTGTATCGGATGGCTTTTAATGTAATGATTCATAGCTTAGGGGAGAACGCGATAGGGAACTACTCTGAAGGCGTCATTAGCCATACGGAATCCCTCAGCGTACTGAACACCGCACTGAATACCTCTGTATTTAGCGATTATTTCGTAATTTTCAAAGAAATCCTTATCAGACATAGTATCCTTGTAGTTATCCTGCATCCAGCTTATCTGGCTCTGATGCGCGCGGCACATTTCTATCTTTGTCTCCATAAAGTCGGTGATATCAACGTACTCGGTGGGCACAAATCCAAGACCGTTTACAGGCTCGAAATAAGCGATTATCGGTATTTTATCGTAAGGCTTATTGGGAGTTTTTATCTTTTCAACAGGTATCATTACAGCGATATCGTTGATTATTTTACTTGTAAGCTCGTGGTCGGGGTTGTAGTCCTCGGGGTTGTGGGTAAGAATAACGTCAGCCTTGCAGTAACGAACGAGGTCGATGAACTTAAGTCTTGCTGCCTTGTCCTCAAAGAACATCTCGTCATCATAATCGAGGCAGATATATTCCGCGCCTATAACAGCGGCAGCCTTTCTTGCTTCTTCTTTACGGATAGCAGCTATCTCGTCCATAGGGAGAGTAGCAGAGCCAACGTTTCCGTTTGTAGCGGTTGCTGTGAATACCTTATGTCCGAGCTTTGCATACTTTGCGAGCGTTCCGCCGCAAGAGGTTTCAATATCGTCGGGATGTGCGCCGATAGCCAAAATATTCATAATAATGCTCCTTAAACGTTAAATATTTACAAGAGGGTATCCTTATCAAAGGATACCCTCTCAAAGGTATATCGTTTATTTACTTAGATATTAGCCCTTTTTCCATCTCTGAATTACGCAAGTAACTCTTCCGCCCTCTTCGTTAACGATCTCATAATCGCCGAAGGAAGCAGGAATAACGAGAGTCTGGAACTTGTCGCACTCAGCCTTGAGCTCGGGGTTAGCCTTGGAGCGAACAGTTACCTTCTTACCAACAGAAAGTGTGAACATGTGCATGAACTTGCCCTCTGTGGTGTACTCACCTACGTTTTCAAAGTGGATTCTCTCTACGTGGTAAGGCATAACGGAGTATGTCTTATAACGGTCGATGAAGTATTCGGGAGTCCACTTAACAACAAGAGGAGTGGAGAGAAGGTTCTCTTTTACCCAAGAAGC
>JAZOLQ010000021.1:0-2098 GCA_045653185.1 Eubacteriales bacterium | reverse complement strand
TCTTATCGACTACAAGAGAGGCGCAAAGCTTTCGGGCGCTGGATTCTGGATATACAGCGGTATCGGCGCAAGACTTGAGTGGGCGCTTCTCAACTATTTCATAGAGACTCATATATCCAACGGATTTGAGCTTATGCTCGTTCCTCACATGCTTGGCTATGAGTGCGGACTTACCGCAGGTCAGTTCCCTAAGTTTGCAGATGACGTTTACTGGCTTGAGACCGCTGAGGACGAACGCCGCCGCTTTATGCTTCCTACCGCAGAAACGGCACTTGTATCTCTCCACAGAGACGAGATACTTTCCGAGGCTGACCTTCCCAAGAAGTATATAAGCTATACTCCTTGCTTCAGACGCGAGGCGGGAAGCTACCGCGCGGACGAGAGAGGAATGGTAAGAGGACATCAGTTCAACAAGGTCGAGATGGTTCAGTACACACTTCCCGAGAAGAGCGACGAGGCTTTTGAGGAGCTTGTTACTTGCGCTGAAAATCTTGTTAAGGGACTCGGATTCCACTTCAGAACGGTTAAGCTTGCGGCAGAGGACTGCTCCGCTTCTATGGCGAGAACCTACGATATCGAGATAAATATTCCTTCTATGGACGGATATAAGGAGGTATCCTCTGTTTCTAACGCGAGAGATTATCAGGCGCGCAGAGGTATGCTGAGAGTAAGACGCGACGACGGAAAGATAGATTTCGTGCATACTCTCAACGGTTCTGGACTTGCTACCAGCCGTATTTTACCCGCTCTTGTAGAGCAGAATCAGCTCTCTGACGGCTCTGTTGTCGTTCCCGAGGTCCTCAGAAAGTATCTTGGAACAGATATAATCAAGAAATAATTTCGCTGTCTGTCGGATATACGCAAGGGTATATCCGACAACACTTAATAAAGAAGGGAGGATAGGCTTTGTGCTATCCGCTTTAAATAACAGTCAGCCCACGCTTTGGGAAGAAATATGGGAATACCTGCGTAACGCCTGGGAGTCGTCCGAAGAGATTTACTTCGCGAACCTCGATCTTGGTCCTGATCCGATATCAAACATGAGAACGATAGTTTTCGGCTTGTTCGTGGGTGTTATAATTGCCTCTTTCCTTGTCCTTATTAATAAGAGAATGCTTGGAAATTTCATTCGTAAGCTCCTCGCCGAAGACTGTACCTCGCCCGAGAAGGCAAAAACGCTTTATGAACTTGGTTTTGGGGTGAAATATACGATAAGAAATGCAGTAAAACGCGGAACGACCGTGAGAAACGTCGTTCGTTGCGTAGAGGAAGAGGAATATATTGCAAGTCTTAACGAGAGGCGCGCCGAGTATGAGAAAAAACGCGCCGAGGACCCGTCTTTGCCCAAATTTGCGGATATTCCGTATAAGGTCAATCCCGACATCGACAGATTTTATATACCCGAGGCGAAAAAAGGCGCGGCGTCGATGCGATTTGATAAAAAGGGAACTAATATCGGCATTTTGATCTTGGTTATGCTTATATCGGTCATCTGCTTTGCGGCGCTGATATTCTTGATACCCGAAATACTCAAGCTTTTGGACGATCTTTTGGGGCTTTGGAAACAACAATAACTTAATACGGAGAGCAGTTTATGATAAATACAAGAACTGCCGATGAGCTTCGTCCGAAAAACTTTGACGATATAGTCGGACAGGAGCATCTGTTCGGCAAAAACGGTGTTATAAGAAAAATGATAGGCGCGGGAAGGATCACGAATATGATCTTTTACGGCCCTCCCGGTACAGGAAAGACCACGGCGGCGGAGATAATAGCGAAGGAGTCCGATATGGTATTCCACAAGCTGAACGCAACGTCCGCAACTCTTAGTGACGTAAAGAATATTTTGAGCACTACGAATTCGCTTTTTTGTACGGGCGGAATTCTCTTGTACCTTGATGAGATACAGTACTTCAACAAAAAGCAACAGCAGTCTTTACTCGAATATATAGAGGACGGCAGAGTTACACTTATTGCATCAACGACCGAAAATCCTCATTTTTACGTCTATAACGCGATAATCTCGCGCTCATCTCTCTTTGAATTTAAGCCCGTAGCTCCGCAGGATTGCGCGCGAGCGCTCAGAAGGGGGCTTGAT
>JAZOLQ010000020.1:0-2751 GCA_045653185.1 Eubacteriales bacterium | reverse complement strand
CGCGCTTCGCAAGTTCAAGTGGCTCGCTCCGCTTCCGCCGATGCTCGCAAACACGATAATAATTCCATTCGTGCTTGCCTACGGCTATAAATTTGAAGGCGGTCTGCCCTTCTTTATGCTCACCGTCGGAATAGGCGAAATAATTTCGGTCTATATCTTTGGACTTATTCTCTACCACTCTATCAAAAATAAAAATCTGTTTTGAGTAGATAATATATTAATGCGAGGGGGAAGGAACTTTTTGCAAAAAGTTCCTTCCCCCTCGTATACATCACTTAATTACTTAAAATACTCAACTGCTGATTCGAACATCTTCATATCGTATTCGCCGTAAACGTTCTTGTAAAGACCGTTGCCGATACGCTCGGAGTGACCCATCTTTCCGATTACGTGACCGTCGGGAGAGGTAATTCCCTCGATAGCCGCGCAGGAGTTGTTGGGGTTAAAGAGTATATTGGACGTAGGCGCACCGTTAAGGTCAACGTACTGAGTAGCTATCTGTCCGTTTTCAGCAAGCTTTGCGATAAGCTCGTCGGATGCGAGGAATCTTCCCTCTCCGTGAGATATAGCGACTGTGTAAACGTCTCCTACCTTTGTGTTAGCAAGCCAAGGAGACTTGTTAGAAGCTATACGTGTACGAACGAGACGCGACTGGTGGCGTCCAATAGTATTGAATGTCAATGTGGGGCAGTTCTCATCTGTATCGATTATCTCTCCGTAAGGAACAAGACCAAGCTTTATGAGTGCCTGGAAACCGTTACAGATACCGCACATAAGTCCGCCGCGAGTCTTAAGAAGTTCGTTTACCTGCTCCTTGATAGCGCCGTTGCGGAAGAATGCAGTGATGAACTTTCCGGAGCCGTCAGGCTCGTCACCGCCCGAAAATCCGCCGGGAACAAAGATTATCTGAGCCTCAGCTATCTTCTTTGCAAAGCTTTCTACCGAGTCGGAAATTCCCTTGGACGAGAGGTTGTTAACAACGAATATCTCGGTCTCAGCGCCCGCTCTCTTAAATACCTTTGCAGAATCGTATTCGCAGTTTGTACCTGGGAATACAGGGATAAGAACCTTGGGCTTTGCGCACTTAAGCACTGCCGCGCTTCTCTCCTTTGCCTCGTAGCTATACGCCTCTATCTTGCCCGATGCCTCACGCGCACGCGCGGGGAATACGCTCTCAAGCTTATTCTCGTAAGCCTCAAACAAGGTGTTGTAAGCAACGCTTACGCCCGCGTGTGTGAACGCGCCGTCAGCTGTTACCATACCAACGGTCTGTCCCTCGGTGTCAGCGTCAACTTCGAGAAGGAATGCACCGTAATTATAGGCAAATATATCAGCTACCGAAAGCTCCTTCGCAAAGTCAAATCCAAGTCCGTTTCCGATACACATCTTGAATATCGCCTCTGCGAATCCGCCGTATGTAGGCGTATATGCGGCATATACCTTGCCTGCTCTCATAAGAGCTGTAACCTTTGTGAATACGTCTATAAGCGACTCTGCCACAGGAAGACCGTTATCGTCATACTTTGGAGAGATAGCGATGACCTTATGTCCTGCCGCCTTCATATCGTTTGTAACGATATTTCCTATCTTGTCGGTAGTAACCGCAAACGAAACGAGCGTGGGAGGTACGTCGATATGCTCAAAGCTTCCGCTCATAGAGTCCTTACCGCCGATAGACGCGATTCCAAGCTCCTTCTGAGCCTTGAATGCGCCAAGGAGCGCAGAGAGAGGCTTGCCCCATCTTGCAGGGTCTTTCATCGGCTTCTCGAAATATTCCTGGAAGGTGAGATATACGTCCTCAAAGGATGCGCCCGTAGCAATAAGCTTTGCGATAGACTCAACTACCGCGAGGTATGCTCCGTGATAGGGGCTCTTTTCGGAGATGAAGGGGTTGAAGCCCCAAGACATTACCGAACAAGTATCGGTATCTGCCGCCTCAACGGATATCTTGTGTACCATAGCCTGAATAGGTGTGGTCTGATTCTTTCCGCCAAAGGGCATAAGCACTGTGCCTGCACCGATGGTGGAGTCAAATCTCTCGGAAAGTCCGCGTTTGGAGCATACATTGAGGTCGGAAACGAGGTCCTTCATACCCTGTGCGAAGTCACTCACGGGAGCTTTCTGATAATTCTTAGGCGCTGTCGCCTTGATGTTTATATGCTTCTCTGCACCGTTCGAGTTAAGGAACTCACGGGAGAGGTCAACGATAACCTTATCGTTCCAGGTCATTCTGAGTCTGGGCTCAGCCTTAACTGTTGCCACAACGGTAGCCTCAAGGTTCTCGGATGCTGCAAGCTCACAGAATCTTGCAGTATCCTCTGCCGCAACAACGACAGCCATTCTTTCCTGAGACTCACTGATAGCAAGCTCTGTTCCGTCAAGTCCCTCGTACTTCTTGGGAACTGCGTTAAGATTTATATCTATACCGTCGGCAAGCTCACCGATAGCAACAGAAACACCGCCCGCACCAAAGTCGTTACAGCGCTTGATAAGGCGGGAAGCCTCTTTGTTGCGGAAAAGTCTCTGAAGCTTACGCTCCTCGGGAGCGTTACCCTTCTGTACCTCAGCTCCGCAGCTTTCAAGCGAGTGAAGTGTATGGGATTTTGAAGAGCCGGTAGCTCCGCCGCATCCGTCGCGTCCGGTTCTTCCGCCGAGAAGTATTATAATATCTCCTGCCTCGGGAACTTCGCGTCTTACGTTCTCTGCGGGAGCGGCAGCAATAACTGCACCGATCTCCATTCTCTTTGCCAC
>JAZOLQ010000019.1:0-1541 GCA_045653185.1 Eubacteriales bacterium | reverse complement strand
TGTATGAGATAAGATTATATCTATCTCATTCTCCTGAAGCTGTTGTTCTACAAATCTTTTGATTTCCTCTGTTGGCTGCTCCGTTTTCCACCATCCGGCGTGATGCTTGATTCTCCAATAAGAATCGACACTGTATGCGCCGCCAATAGCAATATATCTCTTACCTTCAATCGTAAAGATCTCGCCATCTTTAGCGAACAACAATTTTGGATATTTTTCCTGAACCCAAACCTTACCGCTATTCCATTCAGTTAGCGTGTATCCGCTTGTTTCCCACGGCCGCATCTCATGATTACCATGTATGCACAACACCTGTGCTTTAACATTTGATAAAGTTTCTTTTACGCGTTCATCACGCTCATCGCCATAGTAATTTGCACCAACATCTCCAAGAAGGATCACTACATCATTTTCAGTCAATTGATGTCTTTGGGAAAATTCATATATTCTTGTTGGTGTTCCGTGAATATCGCCTGTAATGTAAACCATACTTATCCTTTCTTGGCTATTCGCTTCCCTGATTTGCGCGGTTCTGTATTAACACATCCCGTACTGTTCTCATTATTTCGAACATCAATCTTCGCTCATAATGATTACAACATGACATTAATTCTCCGATTTCCGAATTGTAGTCAGTATCAAGCGGTATTTGATTTCCCGTCAGCAACTCATTAAGCGTAATGTTTAATACTTTACTAATTGAGAGCAGAGTTTCCAAGCTTGCTTTCTTTCTTCCTGTTTCAACCAAGCTTATGTATCCGGAACTCTTTTCGATTAATTCCGCTAACATCTCCTGAGTCAAATTTCTCCGTTGCCGATGCTCTTTTATCCGTTTTCCTATTAATCTGTAATTTACTTTCATACCATTCCCCTTTCTTTAGGATACCAACAAACATATCCCAAAGAGGATCGGAAGTCCAGCACAATTCGGATTATTTATCAATCAAGTAACAATTGGTCTTGGTATTATATCATATCCGAGAAAATAAACAATAGACCATAGGTAAGGTCATTTACCTTGGGTGTGAATTTAAGAAAATTTTTTCAAAGTTTCAAGCAGAACGATCACTAGTATCGTTCTGCTCTTTTCTTTGCTTACTGCGTATCAATTTTTGAGTGATTATCCTTGCCAATATTTCATATGACCGTACTCTCTTATCTCATCTCCGTTCTCATCTTTTTCTACTAACCACAAGCCGTCGTATTCACCGCTTTCGCATGCACCGATAACCTCGACGATGTGTTCATCCACAATAGTTTCGCGCATGATTTTCAGTTCCTTATTGCATATAGGACATTTCATTTTTCTTCTCCTTTCATGCTATCCCGTATTCCTCTTTCATCTCCGCTATCATCCGTGCAAGTTTTTCCTCACATTCTTCGATGCTGCCGGCGTAGATGTTTCGGGTGATGCGTTTGCCGTTTACAATCGGCGAATACCGTCCTTCCCACACGTTCTTGCTGACCTGATGGATCGAGCCTGTCCCCTGCCGTCTGTACCTGCCCTTATATGGCTCAAATTTCGTCCTTGGCGTGGGTTT
>JAZOLQ010000018.1:0-8727 GCA_045653185.1 Eubacteriales bacterium | reverse complement strand
TTTATTTATTTATTTCTGCGAAAAAGCAGAAAAGCTCAAGGAGGATAAAAAATGAAAGTCGTATTTGAAAAATCAGTAGTAATGTCCGCCGTATCTCCGCTTATGTGTGCGGTATCAGGAAAATCGGTCCTTTCTACCATTGAAGGAATACTTATAGAAGCAAAATATCCCGACACCTGCGTTCTTACCACTTACGACCTTGAAAAAGGTGTAAGAACAACTATCAGCGCAAGAGTCATAGAGGAAGGAAGCTTTATAATAAATGCTCAAAAATTCAATCAGACGATAAGAGTTATGAGCGGAGACGAGATAACACTCACAGTTGACGATAAGATGTCGGCTTGTATAAGCTCTGGCAGATCTTCACATAAGATGAGCGCGCTTGCGGGCGAAGACTTCCCCGCTCTTCCCGAGCTCACAAGTGACAGAAGCTTTACGGTAAATCAGGCAGTTCTTAAAAAGATGATAGGTCAGGTCACCTTCGCTATGGCGGTGAACGACCAGAGAGCAGTTCTTAACGGATGCTTCTTTAAAATAGAAAATAACAGTATTATGACGGTTGCCTGCGACGGATTCAAGAGCGCTAAGTGCAAACGTACAACAGATCTTGAGAATAAGAATACTAACGGAAGCGAAAGCATCGACTATTCCTTCATAGTTCCCGTAAAGACGGTAAATGAGCTGAATAAGCTTATAGTTGACGATGAGGAAGAGATAACACAGATATACGTCACAAGAAAGCATATAGTTTTCAATATAGGAGAGCTTACCTTCTTCTCCCGCCTTATCGACGGAAATTATATCGACTTTGAAAGAATAATGATAAAAAATCACAAGCTTTCTATAAAGCTTGATAAGCAGATGCTCCTCTCGGCTCTTGACAGAGCGGCGCTTGTTACCGAGGAAAGAATTGCGGGAAGCGTGAGATCTCACGTTAAGCTTGAGATAGTTGAAAAGCTTCTCAAGATATCGGCTACCTCGGCATCGGGAAGCACTTACGATGAAATAGTCGTCGAGCACGAAGGTCCTAATCTCGTTATAGCGTTTAATAACAGATTCCTTATAGACAGTGTTCGTGCCTGCGACTCTGATACGATAAAAATATCTATGTCCTCACCTCTTACGAGTATAAACATAGAGCCCGACGAGGCAGAGGAAGGCAGAGAAGAAATATTTATGATCCTTCCTGTAAGAATGAAGGACTGAGTTGTTTTTCTTAGTTTAAAAAATGTATTGCAATACAATTAAGGTCCGCGATTTTCGCAATATAGATGAGGCAGAGGTCTCCTTTGATAAAGGAGTAAATATACTCATAGGCGAAAACGCGCAAGGAAAAACAAATTTACTTGAGGCTATCTTTTATCTGTCTGTCGGAAAAAGCTTTCGTGCCGCTCATTCGTCTGAAATAATAAGATTCGGCGCTGATCATGCCGAGCTTGAAATAGACTATCATGACGGCGTAAGAGATAACAATATAAAAATGAGTATCTTTCGAGACAAGCAGAGAAAGGTTGAAAAAAATCATTTAAAGATAGAAAAAATGTCTGAGATAGTCGGAAGCTTCAGGGCGGTACTTTTCTGTCCCGAGCATCTCTCGCTTATAAAAGACGGACCGTCACTCAGAAGAAATTATCTCGATATCGCTATAAGCAGGCTTTATCCGCTTTATATGAAGACCTTGCAGAGATATAATTATATTCTCAAGCAAAGAAATATGTTGATAAAAAACGCCTACAATGACAGAGAGTCGTTCGACGCTACCATAGAGCTTTGGTCGGCTCAGCTTGCTCACGAGGCGGCGCTTATATCAAAATACAGAGTTGAGTTTATAAAAAGAGTTGACAGATGTGTCTCCGAATGTTTCTCGGATATGACGGGAGAGAGGGAAAAGACAAGCATATCGTATATTTCCTCGGCACACGGAGACGAAGATGAGTATTTTGATACTGCGGAAACAGAAAAGAAATATTTTTCTCTTTTGACTTCAGCCTATGACCGGGAAATAGCCGCTATGGCAACGCTTTGGGGAATACATAAGGATGATATCGACATAAAGCTGAACGGCAAGCAGGCAAGGCTTTACGCATCTCAGGGACAGCAAAGATCTCTCGCCCTCGCTCTTAAGATAGCTGAGGGAGATATATGCTGTGAGGAGTTTGGAGATTATCCGTCTCTGCTTCTCGACGACGTTCTGTCGGAGCTTGACTCCTCAAGGCGAGAATATCTTATAAACAAAATAGAATCAAAGCAGGTAATAATGACGAGCTGTGAGTCTGTATTTGACAATAACGCGAAAAAAATAAAGGTCAGAAACGGAAAATATTATGTTTCTTCATGTGGGCAATAACAAAAACATAAGAGAAAAAGATATAATAGGCATTTTTGATATGGATAATGCCACGGTATCTATGATAACAAGAAAATTTTTGAGCGAATCTCAAAAGAAAAATATTATTGAGAGCGCAAATGACGAAATACCGAAATCATTTGTGCTTTACCGTGAGGGAGAGAGTGTGAGTCTTTGCTTTTCACAGCTTTCAAGCTCTTCTCTTTACGGAAGAATATCACACGCGGAAAACAACAATAAATAAGGGGAAAGGTCACAATAATGGAAAATTTCGAGCACGAGTCTTACAATGAAAATCAAATACAAGTTCTTGAAGGTCTGGAAGCTGTAAGAAAACGTCCTGGAATGTATATAGGAACTACGTCTATAAGAGGTCTGCACCATCTTGTATATGAGATAGTGGATAACTCGATAGACGAAGCTCTCGCGGGGTTTTGTTCAAAGATAAAGGTCACTATAAATCCCGATAACAGCGTTACCGTTGAGGATAACGGACGAGGAATACCCACGGGTATCCACCCGAAGCAGGGTATACCTACCCCCGAGGTAGTATATACGATACTTCACGCGGGCGGAAAATTCGGCGGAGGCGGATATAAGATAGCGGGCGGACTTCACGGAGTCGGCGCTTCGGTCGTAAACGCGCTCTCCGAGTGGGTAGAGCTTGACGACGTCTATGAGGGAGAGAGATTTACAGAGAGATTTGAAAGAGGATGCGTTGCGAGAAAGTTTGCTCCCGCTCCCATGGACCCCGAAAGAAAGAGCGGAGTTAAAGTTACCTTTAAGCCCGACCCCACTATATTCGAGGAAACTGTTTTCGATTATGAAACTCTTGCAAACAGAATGAGAGAGCAGGCGTTTCTTAACGCGGGTATAAGAATAGTCCTTACCGATATGCGTACCGAAGAGCCCTTTGAAAACGAATTTTACTATGAGGGCGGTATAAGAAGCTTCGTTACTTATCTCAATGAACATAAACACTGCGAGCTTATACACAGCGATGTAATATATATGAGAGGCGAAAAAGGAACGAGTGTTTGCGAGGTAGCGCTTCAGTATAACGATTCCTATAACGAGCTCATTATGACCTTTGCCAACAATATGAATACCATCGAGGGCGGTATGCACGAGACGGGATTCAAGGCAGGTCTTACAAAGGTAATAAACGATTACGCGAGAAAAGCGGGAATACTTAAGGACAGCGATAAAAACCTCTCGGGCGAGGACGTGCGCGAGGGTATATGCGCTATCGTAAGCGTTAAGCTTGAGGACGCTCAGTTTGAAAGCCAGACGAAAGCAAAGCTCGGTAACTCCGAAATAAGAACCTTGGTTGAAAATACCGTCAATACAAAGCTTGCCGAGTATTTTGAGGAAAATCCCGCGCCCGCGAAAGCTATTCTTGATAAGGCTCTTGCCGCATCAAGAGCAAGAGAGGCGGCAAGAAAGGCAAGAGAGCTTACAAGACGCAAGGGTATTCTCGGAAGCTCGGCGCTTCCCGAAAAGCTTGCCGACTGTAACGAGAGAAATATGGAGCTTACAGAGCTTTATCTCGTAGAGGGAGACTCCGCGGGAGGCTCTGCGAAGATGGGAAGAAACTCACGCTTTCAGGCTATTCTTCCGCTCCGCGGAAAAGTTCTTAACGTTGAAAAGAACAGACTTGATAAGGTCTACTCAAATCCTTCCCTCATTCCTATAATTCAGGCGCTTGGCTGCGGTATAGGCGAGGATTTTGATATATCAAAGCTCAGATACGGAAAGATAATCATAATGGCCGATGCCGACGTTGACGGCTCGCACATAAGAATACTTCTTCTTACCTTCTTCTTCCGTCAGATGAGACAGCTTATAGATGAAGGCCACGTTTATCTTGCCCAGCCCCCGCTCTACCGTGTATATAAGAGAAGCGGAAAAGGACCTGAGCTCTATGCCTTCTCGGATGCCGAAAGAGACGAGAAGATAAAGGAGCTTGGCGGAAACGCTGAGGCAGACAGATACAAGGGTCTTGGAGAAATGGACGCGGATCAGCTTTGGGAAACGACTATGGACCCCGAAAAGCGCACTCTTCTTAAGGTAACCGTTGAGGACGCTATGGCTTGTGACGCAATGTTCCCGCTCCTTATGGGAGACAGCGTTGAGCCCAGACGTGAATTTATCGAGCAGAACGCAAAATTTGCTGAAAACCTTGATATTTGAGAAATATTACTTTGGAAAACCTGTTATATACTCTAAAAAATCTATGATTTGCAAGGGTTTGAGTTTTCCACAGTTTGTTTAAAAGTATGTTAAAAACTTGTTTATCGGTTCAAAGATTCAGAAAGGCGTGTAGATTAAATTGGAAAACGAAAATATAGAATTCAGAGATCAAAAAATAGTTGACGTTGAAATGGAAAAGGAAGTCAAAAAATCCTTTATCGAGTATTCAATGTCTGTTATAGCTGCCCGCGCGCTTCCCGATGCGAGAGATGGTATGAAGCCCGGTCAGAGAAGAATTATGTACGCTATGTACGAGGACAATCTTACCTATGATAAGCCGTTCAGAAAGTCGGCTACCACCGTAGGTAACGTGCTTGGACGTTACCATCCTCACGGCGACTCCGCCGTTTACGGAACTATGGTACGTATGGCGCAGAAATTCTCGTATAGGTACCCGCTCGTCGCAGGTCACGGAAACTTCGGTTCGGTAGACGGAGACGGCGCTGCCGCTTACCGTTATACCGAGGCGAGAATGTCAAAGATAGCCGATCAGCTTATGGCCGATCTTGAAAAAGAGGTCGTCGATTTTGTTCCTAACTTTGATAACCGCCGCAAAGAGCCTAAGGTACTTCCCTCGAGATTTCCTAACCTGCTTGTAAACGGAGCTGTCGGAATTGCCGTCGGTATGGCGACAAATATCCCCCCTCACAATCTTGGTGAGGTAATTGACGCTACCGTTTACAGAATAGACAACCCCGATTGCTCTGTTCCCGAGCTTATGGAATACGTCAAGGGCCCTGACTTCCCCACTTACGCTACTATTTACGGTACTTCGGGTATCCTTCAGGCATATACTACCGGACGCGGAAAGATAACCGTTCGCGCGAAGGCAGAGGTCGAAGAGGATAAGCACAGAATAATTGTTACAGAAATACCTTACGGCGTAAATAAGAGCATGCTCTGCAAGGCGATAGCTGACCTTGTAAACGATAAGAGAATAGAAGGCATAACCGATATGCGCGACGAGTCGGGCAGAGACGGTATGCGTATAGTTATCGAATACAGACGCGACGCAAACGGTCAGATAATCCTTAATCAGCTCTACAAATATTCTCAGCTTCAGGATACCTGCGCTGTGAATATGCTCGCTCTTGTAAACAACGAGCCTAAGATACTCTCTCTTCCCCAGATACTCGACCACTATATAGATCACCAGAAATCTGTTATTTACAGAAGAGTAAAATTTGATCTTGATAAGGCGCTCGCAAGAGCTCATATCTTTGAGGGATATCATATAGCTATCGACAATATAGACAGAGTTATCGAGATAATGAAGACCTCGAAATCAATTCCCGAGGCTAAAGAAAGACTTATGTCAGAGTTTTTCACTGTCACCTTTAAGGACGGCTTTGATGACACTCTCGGCAACGTGCGCCAGCTCACAGACACTCAGGCGCAGGCTATCGTTGAGATGACCCTCGGAAAGCTTACGGGTATGGAAAGAGATAAGATAGAGGACGAGCTTGCAAGACTTCACGCTATAATCATTGAGCTTGAGGGCATACTTGCAGACCCTGTGAAGATAGACGAGATAATAAAGAAAGAAATGCTTGAGATAAAGGATAAGTTCTCGGACGAAAGAAGAACAGATATCGACGCCGCTCCCGACGATATTGACCTTGAGGACCTTAACGAGAGACACAAGTGCGTTATCACAATGACACACGCGGGCTATATCAAGCGTTTGCCCGCCGATACCTACTCGGCTCAGAGACGAGGCGGAAAGGGTATTATCGGTATGTCCACGAAGGAAGAGGACTTTATAGAGCAGGTAATTGCGGTTGAGAGCCACTCTTACCTTATGATGTTTACAAACAAGGGCAAGGTACATATGCGCAAGGCATATCAGATACCCGAATCCTCAAGAACCGCAAAGGGTACGAATATCGTAAATATCATAGAGATGCTTCCCGACGAGAAGATAACCGCGCTTATCAGTATCTCCGACTTTAACGACAACGAATATCTTACGATGGTCACAAAGAACGGTATAATCAAGCGTACTCTTCTTAAGGAGTACGAATATCAGCGCAAGGGCGGAAAGATAGCCCTCACGCTTGACGAGGACGATGAGCTCGTATTCGTTATGCACACTATGGGAGACTGCGATATCGTTATCGCTACCGCAAACGGCTCTGCTGTTCGCTATACCGAGGCAAACGTAAGATGTATGGGAAGAACCGCGCGAGGCGTTCGCGGAATTACTCTGCGCGACGGCGATTACGTAACGGGTGTTACCGTTGTTGACGATACAAAGCAGCTTATCACAATCACACGCAACGGATACGGAAAGAAGACTCCGTTTGACGATTTCAGAATTATGAAGAACCGCGGAGGACACGGAGTGGTATGTCATAATCTGAGTGAGAAGACGGGCAAGCTTTGCGGTATCGCGGCTGTTGACGACGAGGACGATATCATGATGATAACCGACTCGGGTACTATCATAAGAACTCCCGCGAAGGATATCCCGTCCTATTCGAGAACTGCGGGCGGTGTTATCGTTATGAGACTTGCCGACGGTCAGGCGCTCGTTAACTTCACAAAGGTACAGAAGGAAGACGGCGAGGATATCGAGGACGAAGAAACAGACGTTATCGAAGAGACCGCAGAGGTAACAGAATAAAAAATATACAGTAAGAAAAGGGTGTTCCCTTTTCTTACTGTGAGTTAAAATATTCATAAAAGAGGAATTTATGAAAAGAATCCTGATAATTGCGCTTTGCTTGGTTATGCTGGCGCTCTCTCTGACCTCATGCTCAAGACCGCCCGAATACAGCGAGATAGAGGGTAGGCTCAAGGAGCTGATAGAGGCGTCTTATGAGATAAACGAGGTCTTGTTCGGCAAGGGACTTGAGGTATATGAAAAGGTATACGAGCCCGAGATACTCCTTTACAGAGATGCGGCCGACAGAATTTATTACTATTACGTGGTAGAGGACGAGGAGCTTGGCAAAATATACGCTCACCGCGACACCGAGGTCTTGTATTTTGTTTCAAGCAAGACTCAGAGGGACGGCGAGGAATACGTTTACCTCGATGAGAACGGAAATTATTACTATGAAATAACTTATAACGGCTCTGATATGGAAAAAGAGGTATCGTCGTATGAGGATAAGCAAATCGGAAAAAAATATTATTTTTACGTAATAGAGGACGAAACGCTCGGTAAGGTTTACGAATACAGACTTCAGACCGTTAAGTATATCGTTCGCTCAAGCGAGGCTCAGTCCGATAAGGTGCTCGCGCACAAGAACGAGGAAAAAGGCTATTTCTACTACTATATCGACTATAAGGAAAAGGAATACGAGCTCTACTATACCGAGGACACCCCCGCGGGATACAGCTACGTCCGTATTGACGAAAAATATACGTCGGTAGAACAGATAAAGGAAGCCGCTGAAAAGGTATATTCAAAGCAATATCTTGAGGGAGTATACGAAATGCTCTTTACGGGAGCTGTTATCTCGGACGACGTGAGCGGAAGCCTTGGCGCGAGATATTATAACTATACCGACAAAAACGGAACGGTCTGGTTTATGGAGTCTGACGAATATCAGCCTCTTATCAAGGAAAAAAGAATATACGACTTTTCCTCCGCGAAGGTAGTAAAACCGGGAAGCTCAAGCTTTGCGAATATTGAGATAGAGAGCTATCTCGAAAGCTCTCCCGAAACCAGAGTCAAGGTAAGACTCTCGCTTATAAAGCAGGACGACGGAGCGTGGTATCTCGATACCGCGACATATTAATTAAAAAACTATTGACAAATATCGATTTTTGTTATATCATTTTTTCATAAATCGTTAAATACGTTCAGAAAGGACATTGACACAATGAAGAGTATTCCCGAAATTTTCGGAAGCATGGTATTCACCGACGACGTAATGCGTGAAAGACTTCCCAAAGAGGTATATAAATCCCTCACAAAGACCATAGCTACCGGAAGAACGATACACGCCTCTGTCGCTGACGTTGTTGCGAACGCGATGAAGGACTGGGCAATTGAAAAAGGAGCAACACATTATACTCACTGGTTCCAGCCTCTCACGGGCGTTACTGCTGAGAAGCACGATTCATTTATATCACCTGTCGGAAACTGCAAGGTGGTAATGGAATTCTCGGGAAAA
>JAZOLQ010000017.1:0-5151 GCA_045653185.1 Eubacteriales bacterium | reverse complement strand
CGGCAGAACCTACCTTAATGTTTTTTCCAAAATCAACTATTTTTTCTCCGTCCATAACGATAGCGCCGTTCGCTATCATATGATCGGGCATTACGATGTTAGTATTGATGATCGCCTTCATAACTACACCTCTTTATCGATTTATTTTCAAAGCTATATCCCAAAAAAGACACAACTTCCCTATTATCCTTTATTATACATCTTTTTCCTTTAAAATGTGTACAATATTCTACCCGTTTTGTATAAAATACTACCTTCTTTAGAAAAAACAATCTCCCGCACGCCTAATCTTTATACAATTTTAATCTTAATTTTATACTTTTAAAAAATGAGAGCGACCATATTTGCCGATTTTGGAGTTATATTTACTTCTGCAAATCCTGCTCTCATTTTTCCTTCTCGCTTTCATAAAATATAGTTTTTGCCGAGCTCTCGGCAAGATTATTCTAAGATTTATATACAGTATTGTCAATAAGTTTTGAAAATCTTTACTTACTTGACAAAGATAGATAATTAAGGTATAATTCAATATGTAAGAAATATTGAAAAAGGAATCAACCAATATGAATATAGGACTTATAGGCTTTGGATTTATGGGAAAAACGCACTCCTGGTGTGTTGACAATCTCAAATATTTTTACCGCGACCTGCCCTTTGAGGCAAAGATAGCGGGAGTCTGCGCAAGCCGTCCCGAGACCACCGAAAAGGCGGCGGAATTTCTCGGAACACGCGCCGCAAAGAATGAGGACGAGCTGATAACCGACCCGCAGATAGATATAATCGACATCTGCACACCGAATATCTATCATTACGAAACCTTGAAAAAGGCTATCGCGGCGGGCAAGCATATATATTGCGAAAAACCGCTTTGCATAAGCTAC
This sequence comes from Eubacteriales bacterium, assembly GCA_045653185.1. Classification (GTDB taxonomy): domain Bacteria; phylum Bacillota; class Clostridia; order Oscillospirales; family CAG-272; genus HGM12713. The sequence goes on along the minus strand of JAZOLQ010000017.1, from coordinate 4,270 downwards.
GAACAGGCGACAGAGATAGAAGCTTTGGTAAAGGGCAAGAATATCACGGCTCAAATAGTTTTCAACAATCGCTTCGTCCCCGCCGTTATGCGCGCAAAGCAGCTTATAGACGAGGGACGGCTCGGCAGAATAATCAGCTTCAGATGCGAATATCTGCACGCAAGCGCAACAGACCCCGACAAAAATGCGGGCTGGAAGCAAAACAAGGATATCTGCGGCGCGGGAACTCTCTTTGACCTCGGCTCTCACGCGGTCGATATGATATATTATCTTTGCGGAGAAATATCCTCGGTAAAAGCAAGCTCGCAAATAGCCTTTCCCGAGAGAAAAGGAATGTCGGGCGAGATATGGCAGACGAACGCCGACGAGGCTTTCTACATGATATGCAAGACCGCGGGCGGCGCTGTCGGCACTATTGAGGCAAGTAAGCTTGCCGTTGGCGCTAATGACGAGTTGAATTTCTCGGTCTACGGTGAAAAGGGCTCGATAAAATTTGAGCTTATGAATCCCAACTGGCTCTATTTCTACGACTCCACCTCTCCGTCGGGAAGTTTTGGCGGAGAGAGAGGCTACACCCGTATAGAATGTTGCGGAAGATACGACCTTCCGGGCGGCACTTTCCCCTCGTTCAAGGCGTCTGTCGGCTGGCTTCGCGGACATCTTCACAGTATGTATTCCTTCCTCTCGGCAGTTCACGAAGGCAGAGAGGCATGCCCGAACATCTCAGACGCCGCGGCAGTTCAAAAGGTTCTCGATATGGCGCTTGAGGACGATAAAAACTAAAAGCTCAGAACTTTTTAAAAATCCCTTAGAGTATGCACTCTAAGGGATTTTTTCATATTTTATTCAGCGCGGAATATACGTCTTTCTCAAAGTTCCCAGACGTAATAGCTCCGCTTCCGCCGTCGTACCACGAATTTTTCATATATATACCGACTATTCGGTTGCTTGGGTCTATCCAGAAATGGCTTCCGTAAGCTCCGCTCCAGCCATACGCCCCAACGGGCAAAGAATTCTCCCCGGTTATGACGCGCACGCCCAAGCCCCAGCTTTCCGCTTCCTTTTTGAAGAATTGAGACTTTGATATCTCGGACACCGACGCCTCGGATATAATACGCACGCCCTCAAAAACTCCGCCGTCCAAAAGCATCTTTGTAAAACCGAAATAATCCCCAAGGCTTGAGAGAAGCCCCGCGCCTCCGAGGTGATTCTGCGGCGGAATATTTTCAAAAACACAGCCGTCGTAGGTCTTGCAAATTATATTCCTTCCGTTTTCTTTGCCGTGCATGGCGATTATCCTCTGCCACGCCTCTCCGCTCGGCTCAAAGGTGGTGTCTGCCATGCGGCAAGGCTCAAATATCTCCTTTTTCAAAAAGCTGCCGTACGGCATACCGACTATCTTTTGAATGATTCCCGTCAGCACACTGAACGCGCCGACTCCGCTGTATTCCTGTCTGCTTTCGGGAATGAATAACAGCGGCTCTCTTGAGATAAAATCAACGAAGCTCTCTACGCTCTCTTTGTCCTTATCGGTCATTTTTTTCACCGATTCCTGCCATATCGCCCCGGAGCTGATACCCGACGAGTGCGTAAGAATATTTCTGATAGTTATCTTTTTTTCACAGGGGACAAGCCTTCCGTCCGCTTCTTGTACTTGCACCGAGGAAAACTCGGGATAAAATGAGTCCACCGTGTCCTCAAGTGACAAAAATCCTCTCTCGACAAGTATCATCACAGCCACCGCGGTGATAGGCTTTGTCATCGACGCAAGTCGGAACAGCGTGTTATCGGAAACCGATTTTTCCCGCATATCCTCAAAGCCGAAATGCCCCTTGTAGACGATCTCCCCCGCCTGCGCCACCAATATCGACGCCCCGCCAATATTGCAAAGAGCTATATCCGACTCAGCGCGTCGGTCTATCGCCTCAGCCAATTTATCTCGGTTCAAAAATTTCACTTCACGCTCTCCTCTATTTTGCTAAGCAGATACACGTATTTTTCGGATACGGGAGAAGTCTTATTTGCGCCTACTCTGTTTATGCATTCAAGCAAGCGGTCGCGCGATATCTTATCGACGTCCGCGTAAGTAAACTTTTCCGCGCTTCTCGGCGGTATAAGTCCACCGACAAAATCAAAGACGTCGGTATACTCAGCCGAGCCGAATATGAATTCGGAAAGCGCCTCCCTATACTTTCTTCCTTCAGCGCTTTCGTCGCTGTAATCACGTGATCCGAGCCCCCACAGCTTATCGCCGAACATCGCCACGACCGAGGGAGTTACGTAGCTATAAAAAGGGTAGTCTTGATAATTGCCAAACTCCCACGCGCAAGCCTCTCCGCCAAGCACCAAAGAGGCATATTTTTCCGACTGCTCGGGCTCATTGAATGGAGTCCAATCCTTCAGCTTTTCAGCGGAGGTAGACTCCTCACTCTCAAAATAAGCATACGGATAATACGCGTTTACTATATTAAATCCTTGCTCAAGAAATTTTTCAAAGGTACATCCCTCGTACGGACCTCTTCCGGGCGCGGCAATGCGCCAGAACTCTATCAGTATATCTCTGCTGAGACTTTCGGGAACATTTTTTGACACGTCTATCTGATCGTTCCACATTATCATCTTTTTGCCATAAGCTCTTACTATACCGTAAATTCTCTCAATAAGGTAATAGAACTCAGATTGCCTATCGGCAAGTCGGTTCTTCTCACGCAAAGCCGCGCACTTGGGACACTCCGCCCAATGACATTTTTGGGGCTTTGGGAAATCCAGAAGCTCGATCTCGTCCGAGCCAATGTGAATATACTCACTCTCGGGGAAAATATCCGCAATCTCTCCGATAAGGGCATCAAAGAACTCCCATATTCCCTCGCTTCCGGGGCATAATGTCCAAGCATGAGCATCCTCCACGTCGCACTTGAATTCGGGATGCGCCTTGCACAGAGCTGTGGCGTGGGCAGGCACTTCTATCTCGGGAATTATCTCTATCGAATACGAACGGCAAAGCTCTGCTATCCTGCGAAGGAACACCTTATCGCATGCCTCTCCCCTGCCTATAAATTTGTATTCGGGGACTGCGTCGGAAAGATAGCAAGGACCCTTGCTGTCTATAAGATGCAGGTGAAGACGGTTGAACTTTGCCAGCGCCATATATCGCACAGTCATCTCTATATCTTCATACGTCGGCAAACCGCGCGCCATATCTATCATAAAAGAACGATAAGCACACGAGGGATAATCAAGTATCTCTCCCTCTTCAAGCAATTCTTTTCGGAGCATAAGCGCGACTGTTGCAGCGCCGTTCAAAGCTCCTCTTTCGTCACGAAAGCCTACGCGAATACCGTCAGAGGAAATCACAACACGGTATATCTCAGCCTTGTTTTCAAGTGATTCATCTAGTTCAAATACAACAAAAGCGCCGCTTTCAAAAAGCTCCGCCCCCTCTGCAAAGGAAGCAAAAGCTTCTGCGCCAAGCCTTGCGGCATTGCTCTTATCCACCGTTTTATAGGAATACGTTATCTTCTCAGGCGTTTTAAATTTTCTTCCGTTTTTCGTCTCTTTCTTTACAACTGGAATAACCATTTGATGCCCTCCTCCGCAATACAAGCTTGTTGGTATTATAGCATATTTAAAAAAACATTTCAAGCAATATGAAATAAAAATAGCCACATTTCGCAGAAATATTTCAGTTGACCAAAGGATAATTTTCGCAACAAAAATGGGCTGTCTCATTAAGATATCTCCTTCGTTGTAGTCATAGGATAAAAACGCAACTTTAAAATCAAGGCGAAGGGAGCTGCACGATTTGGAGGATTTCTTCTCATCATTTAAACTTTGCTGAACCACGAGTGGTTTTCGTTATACAAATAGGGCGGCTTGAGCTTTCACCCAAACCGCCCTGCGATGACATACACATCATTGGGGATTTTTTCTTCGCACCATAATGCAACTCTTTGTATATTTTTCACTGCACGAGGCAACTCTGCATTTTTATCCCTGTTTACCAATAAACATCTGTGTCCAATAATTTCCTTCAGCCACATAACCCACGCCGATCTGCGTAAATGAAGCGTTCAAAATATTTGCACGGTGACCCGAGGAATTCATCCACGCATTCACAACAGCCTGTGGACTTCTTTGTCCTCGCGCTATATTTTCTCCCGCACTTCTATATGTGATACCAAAGTCCTTCATCATCTGAAAAGGCGATCCGTAAACAGGACTTGTGTGAGAAAAATATCTGTTGTCTTTCATATCCTGCGACTTATAGCGC
>JAZOLQ010000016.1:0-13214 GCA_045653185.1 Eubacteriales bacterium | reverse complement strand
AAGACTTGAACTTGCGGCCTCTACCACCCCAAGGTAGCGCGCTACCAGCTGCGCCACACCCAGATCTTTGCGACTTGTAAATTATATCACACATATTTGGCAAAGTCAAGTGCTTTTTTTGAAAAAAATCGCTTTTTTTTGCTCTTTTTTTTGTCACTTTTGTCAATATATAATTTTTTTTAAATATTTCATTGATTTTTCTTCGCTTATGTGTTAAAATAAGTAAAATATCTATTGGAGGATTTTTTATTATGCAGTGGGGCTCTATACTTCTTCTCGTTCTTATGTTTGTGGCTCTTTATTTCTTTGTTATGAGACCGCAGAAAAAACAGGAAAAGCAGATCAATGAAATGCGCAATTCGCTTCAGGTCGGCGACGAGATCACTACTATCGGCGGAATAATCGGTAAGATCGTAAGCATCAAGGAAGAAACTCTTGTTTTGGAGACAAGCCGTGATGGCACTAAGATCAGAATCCTTCGTTCCGCTGTTCGTTGTGTTGACGTTCAGGCTGAGGACGCGCAGAACTAATATTTTTAGCGTGAAAGAGACTGGGTTTCGCACTCGGTCTCTTTTTCTTTTTCTCTCATTTTCTTTGAATTTTTGTATTGACATTTTGCGACTGCGGGTGTATAATTTGTTGGCTATTTTATTTAGGCATTTGTGAGGTCTTTTAATGTTTACCACGCTTTTGATATCAATGATAATTATATCCGTATTTATCGCGAGCATTTTGTTCTTTCCGTCGCTTGTGATACGCAAGCACACTATCAAGCTCTACTCGATAATTCCGATAATCGGGGCAATAATTCTGATAATGTTTGGCAGGGTGGATTTTTTTCACGTTATAAGGAGCTTTTCCGAAAACACCTCTGTAAATCCGCTGAAAATTTTGATACTCTTCCTTTCAATGACCACCTTCTCGCTCATACTTGAGCAGACCGGCTTTTTTGCCTATATCTCTACCAAGGTGCTTGAGAAGACAGGGAACAATCAATTTGTTGTTTTCATATCCTTCTACATAGTTATTTCTATACTTACGGTATTTACCTCCAACGACATAATAATCCTCACATTCACGCCCTTCATCTGCCATTTCTGCAAATCGGCAAAGATAAAAAGGTCGCCGTATCTTTTTATGGAATTTGTCGCGGCGAACACGTGGAGTCTCTTGCTTATAATCGGAAATCCGACAAACATATACATTTGCGGAGCTTTTGGAATAGACTTTATAAAGTACTTCAAAATAATGCTCTTGCCAACAGTCTTTGCGGGAGTTACATCGCTTGCGGTAATGCTTCTCCTTTTCTACACGAGGCTCAAAAAGCCGATGGAGAAGTGCGAGGAGCACGCCTCGATAACAGACAAGCCGGTAATGGTGATATCTCTCATACACCTTTGCTTTTGCATCGTTTCGCTTGCGGTATCGCAATACATCGGCGTGGAGATGTGGATAATCTCCTTCGTGACGGCTGTCTCGGAGATAATCTGCGTAACTCTCTCGCTTAGCTTGAGAAAGCAAAAGCTAACGCTTCTTTGGCGAGGACTTTCGGGAATGCCGTTTGAGATAATACCTTTCATTATCGGAATGTTTATCATCGTTCTCGCGCTTGATTCAAGCGGTATCACGGCGATAATCCACACGGCTCTTAGCCCGTACAACGACGTATTTACCTACGGTTACGTATCCTTTTTAGCCGCTAATATAGTAAACAATATACCTATGAGCGTACTTTTCTCAAAGATACTCGCCTCGGGAAGTCTTACGAGCACCGCGGGGATATACGCCACTGTTATAGGCTCAAATATAGGCGCTTTTCTGTCGCCTGTCGGAGCGCTTGCGGGTATAATGTGGTCTAATCTCCTTCGCAAAAAGGGAGTCAGGATATCCTTTTTAAGATTTTTGAAATACGGAGCTGCAATAGGAATTCCAGCAATCAGTGCGTCACTATTGGCGCTTTATATCGTACTTTGATTTTTTATTAAATTAAATAAGGAGCCTTTATATGTATTCATTTGACTTTATGCCAAAAAGCTATGATGATAGAATAATGGAAGGGGATTATTCAAAAGTTTCTGAAATATCCTCAGAGCATATTGGAAAAATTGAAGACGGAAAAATATTTCTCAAATATACTACCCCTCAGATAGAGCTTGGAGGTATAAATGATCCACGAGAAAACGGAGGAGAGTTTTACAGGCTTGACGTTACCAAGAAAGAACTATACAAGAAGGAGCTTTTTCAGGAGGGTATACATAGCCTGCTCGCAACACATACCTCGGGAGCTACGCTGAGATTTCGAACAAATGCATCTGAGCTTGCCCTTTATGCGATCATGCGTAACCCTATGACAGAATTTCATCATTTTACTGACAGGGGCGCATTTGGTCTTGATCTTTACGTTGGAAGTGGAAGCGCTCGAGTTTATTGTGGCGGAAGAATGCAAATGCTCACCAAATCAAAAAAATCCGATGTGATGGCCGACATAGTCAAGCTTCCCGGCGGATATTGCGAGGTGCTGATAAATATGCCTCTTTACAGCGGTATTAATGAGATACTTATCGGCTTTCCAGAGGACTCCGAGCTTGCGCGACCGCTTGAGCGCGACATCCCTCCCATAGTATTTTACGGATCATCTATTACCCAGGGAGCCTGTGCCTCAAGACCGGGAATTGCTTATCCTAATCTTGTGTGCAGAATGCTCAATGCACAGTGCATAAATCAAGGATATTCAAGCGGTGCTCATCTTGAGCCGATCATGGCTGAATACGTGGCATCTTATCACGGTGTATCTGCTTTTGTCATAGATAACGACGGCAATGGTACCGCAGAAAATCACAGACTCAAGCATTATAATTTCTACAAAACAATAAGAAATGCTAATCCTGATACGCCTATACTTTTGCTTACAAGACCTATCTACCACACCTTATGTCCAGACGTAGATATAGAAAGAATATCGATTATAAAAGATACCTATGAGAGGGCTCTTTCGGAAAATGACAAAAACGTATATTTTCTTTCGGGATATGAGTTTTTCCCTGAAAAGGCTATCGCGGACGTTTATTCTGTAGATATGACTCACCCCAATGATATTGGAATGTACTATATGGCTATGGCTGTGTATAAAAAGCTTCGCGAAATTCTGAAAATATAAATTTACACTTATTTTTCCCCGATGCATTTTTGCTATCGGGGATTTTTATAAAATATTTACAATAAAATATAAAATAGGTGTTTACAAAGAAAGATAAATGTAGTAAAATATAGATATATAACTATTATTGTATGGAGAATTGCTATGTCAGAAACAAAATATAAAAGAGTTCTCCTTAAGCTTTCGGGAGAGGCGCTTGCCGCGGGAGCTGACGGAATACTTAATTTTGACTTTATTACTGAGATATCATCGGTACTTAAAAAGTGTCTCGACGACGGAATAGAAATTGGTATCATCGTCGGCGCGGGAAATATCTGGAGAGGCAGACAGGGCGGTAAGATGGACAGAATCAGAGCAGACAGCATGGGTATGCTCGCGACGACTATCAACGCTTTGGCGCTTCAGGATACATTTATCCAGAACGGTCTCGATTCGGTGGTTATGACCGCCGTCAATATGAGAGCCTTTGCAGACCCTTATACCGCGCGAGAGGCTATCGCGGCGCTTGAGGCAGGCAAGATAGTTATCTTCGGCGGAGGACTTGGCTCGCCTTACTTCTCGACCGACACTGCCGCAGTGCTCAGAGCCGCTGAGATAGGCGCTGACGCAGTGCTTATGGCAAAAAATATCGACGGCGTTTATTCGGCAGACCCGCTCAAAGACCCGTCAGCCGTAAAATACGACAGCATTACCTATAAGGATATACTCAAGAACGAGCTCAAGGCGCTTGACCTTACGGCGACCACCTTCTGTATGGACAATGATATCAAGCTTTACGCGTTTGAGCTTAAAGACCCGATGAATATTTACAGAGTCATCAAGGGCGAGCAGATAGGTACAGAGATACACAAATAATAACATAAGTTAAAAATAAACTGACTAAATATATAACGGAGGCTACTATGAAACTCAACACTAAAGAATTTGAAGAAAAAATGGGCAAGGCGATATCCGCTTACGAGCAGAATATCGCTACTATAAGAGCAGGTCAGGCAAACACCGCCGTTCTCTCAAAAATCAATTTTGAATATTGGGGAGCGCCCACTCCGCTTATGTCTATGGCAGACGTTCGTATTGCTGACAGCAAGACTGTAACCATCACCCCCTATGACGCTACGTCTCTCAAGGCGATGGAGAAGGCAATTCTTTCGTCTGACCTTGGAATCACACCCACAAACGACGGAAAGATGATAAGAATAGTATTCCCTCAGCCCACAGAGGAGCGCAGAAAAGAGCTCGCTAAGCAGGTTCAGAAGATGGGCGAGGAGGCAAAGGTTGCCGTCAGAAATATCCGCCGCGACGCAAACGATACCGCGAAGAAGATGAAGAAAGACGGAGATATGACAGAGGACGAACAGAAGGCTTCTGAAAAATCTATTCAGGATCTTACCGACAAGTACATCAAGGAGATCGATTCCGTAACAGCAAGAAAAGAAAAGGAAATTATGCAGATATAAGGCTTTCTGCGGACCGGGCGGCCGTAAAACCCGCCCGGATTTTTTTAGGAGGAAGGCTGTATGGCAACAAAAAAGGTTAAATACACTGCCGAGGAGGCGGGACTTAGACATATAAGCTTTATAATGGACGGAAACGGAAGATGGGCTCAAAAGCGCGGTATGCCGCGTGAATACGGCCACAAGTTCGGCGCACGTACCTTTGAGACGGTAATGGAATACTGCTGCAATATGGGAATGCCCGCGACCACCTTTTACGTTTTCTCGACAGAAAACTGGAAAAGACCTGAAAAGGAGGTCAACGCTATACTCTCGCTTCTCGATAATTATCTTGACGACTGCGAGAAGAAGCTTGAAAAATACGATATCCGTTTTATTTTTTTGGGGGAGAAATCGGTCTTTCCCGAAAAGATGCGCAAAAAAATGCTCGATATAGAAGAGCGGTCCTCGGAGCATAAATATATAGTCAATCTGGCGCTGAATTACGGCGGCAGAGACGAGATAGTTACGGCAGCGAATAAGCTTATAGCGAGCGGAGCAAAGAAGCTCTCGGCAAAGGATATAAGCAACGCCGTATACACCTCTGAGTCGCCTGAGCTTGACCTTATAGTCCGCACGGGCGGAGATATGAGAATATCGAACTTTTTGCTTTGGCAGTCTGCTTACGCAGAGCTTTATTTTACCGATACCCTCTGGCCCGATTTTTCAACGGACGACGTTGACGCGGCGGTGGAGAATTTTATGAAAAGAAAGCGTCGTTTTGGCGGCGTTTGATTGGAGATTGTTGTAATGAAGGTAAGAATTTTAACCTCGATAGTCGCAACCTGTATTTTGATACCCGCGCTTATGCTTTCGGCAACGCCGATATTCTGCGCCGCTGTTGCCGCTGTGGCTGTAATAGCTATCTTTGAAATAACACGTTGCATAGGTGTAAAAAAATTATATATAACCTTTCCCATTTATTTAGCCGCGCTCGCTTTGCCGTTCCTTTTCAGATATAGCGGCAATATTTACCGCGCCGCTGTGATATCCTTTATTTTCGCGGCGCTTTATCTCATGTATCTCTTTACCCTCGCTATACTTTCGCACGGAAAGCTTGGATTTGCGGATATTTCTACGCTCTTTTGCGTTTCTGCCTATATTCTTGCCGCGCTCACCTCTATCATTTACGTAAGGGATTTCGGAGAGGCGGGAAAGTATATCTACATACTCATATTCCTTGGCGCTTGGATAACCGATACATTCGCGTACTTCACGGGAATGCTTCTCGGCAAGCATAAGCTTATCCCCGACGTAAGTCCTAAAAAGACTATTGAGGGAAGCATTGGCGGAATATTCTTCTGCGCCCTCTCGTATGCGGTGTTCGGAATAATAACCGATATCTTTTTCGGCACAGACGCAAATATCCTTCTCCTTGTCTTAGGCGGTATAGTTATTTCTGTAATATCGCAGATAGGAGACCTTATAATGTCTGTTATCAAGAGACATTACGGCATAAAGGATTACGGCAAGCTTTTCCCTGGACACGGCGGTATACTTGACAGATTTGACTCTATACTCGCGGTCTCGCTTGGAGTGGCTATGATGTGTATGGTATCGGGACTTCTTGGAATAAATATTTTATAAGGCGGATATCTTAAATTGAAGGCTGAAAATAAAAAAATGATGATACTCGGAACGACAGGCTCTGTCGGCGAGCAGGCAGTTGACGTCGCGAGAGAAAACGGGGTCACGCTCACGGGTATCAGCGCGAATAAAAACGTAAAAAGGACCGAGGAGATAGCGCGTGAATTCGGGGTCGAATTTTGCGCGATGGCAGACGAGGACGCCGCAAAGGAGCTTCGTCTCTCTCTTTCGGATACTAATATAAAGGTTCTTGCGGGCGAGGACGGGATATGCGAGATGATATCGCGCGCGAAAAACGACGTTGTCCTCAACTCGATAATCGGCGAGGCGGGACTTGCTCCAACGCTTGCGGTAATAGACTCGGGAGCAAGACTTGCGCTTGCTAACAAGGAGTCTCTTGTCGTTGCGGGAGATATAGTTATGGCTCGCGCAAAAGAGAATAAGGTCGATATTTTGCCCGTTGACAGCGAGCATTCGGCTATTTTTCAGTGCTTGAAATCGGGAAAGAGGGAAGAAGTTAAAAAAATTCTTCTCACCGCGTCGGGCGGACCGTTTTTTGGTTATACTGTGGATATGCTGAAAAATATCACTGTCGAGCAGGCGCTCGCGCATCCCACCTGGAAAATGGGAGCAAAGATAACGATAGACAGCGCAACTCTTATGAACAAAGGCTTTGAGGTCATCGAGGCTGTGCATCTTTTCGGCGTTCCCGCCGATAAGATAGAGGTGCTTATTCACCGCGAGAGTATAATTCATTCGGCGGTGGAATATATTGATAACAGCGTCATAGCGCAGTTATCCGTTCCCGATATGAGACTTTGCGCGCAGTACGCGCTGACCTATCCCGAAAGAACGAATGCGGTCATTGACGAGCTTGACCTTACAAGGCTGGCGACGCTTTCCTTCTCAAAGCCCGATTACGACACCTTTTCGCTTCTCGGCTGCGCCATAGACGTTATTTCAAAGGGCGGTGCGCTCCCCGCGGTGCTTAACGCCGCAAACGAGGTTGCCGTTTCCGCGTTTTTGAATAGAAGATTATCCTTCTACGGCATCTGCGAGACTGTCTGTGAGGTGGTCGGGCGCTTGAGCGCGGCAAGCAGTGTATCTTCGCTTGAGGATATTCTCGCGTACGACGCCGAGGCGAGAATCGAGGCTGGAAGGATAATAGAAAATCAATCGCTTTACGCTATGAAGTGATTGCGCGTATAATTTCAAGTTTAGGAGCTATTTATGTTTCTTTATATTCTGTTAGCGCTGCTTATATTCGGATTTCTTATATTTATCCACGAGGGCGGACATTTTTTAGCTGCCCGTATCTGCGGTGTTACAGTTGATGAATTTGCTATTGGAATGGGCCCGAAGATATTTTCCTGGACCTCGAAAAAAAGCGGAACACATTACCGTATAAGGCTGTTGCCTATCGGCGGTTTTGTGAGAATGGAGGGCGAGGAAGAGGACTCTGAGAACGAGGGCGCGTTCTGTAACAAAAGCGTTCCGAAGAGAATGTTCATAATTATCGCGGGCGCTCTTATGAATATCCTGCTCGGATTTATTCTTATGTTTGTGATAGTCATATCGCAAAAGGACAGTCTTGCATCCACAAAGGTAGCTATCTTCAACGAGAACGCCCTTAGCTCAGAAAAAATAATGGTTGAAGACACGGTGCTCGAAGTGGACGGAACAAGAGTCCACACGGGCTACGAGCTTCTCTACGAGATACAGAACAGCGCTTACGAGCCTATCGAGGTCGTTGTTCTTCGCGACGGAGAGAAGGTTGTCTTGAATGACGTGACCTTCCCGAGCTACGAATACAGCGGAGTTGTGATGGGAGACTGCGATTTCAGAGTTTATGCCGAGGACGCTACCTTCGGAAATATCATGAAGCACTCCTTTTACCGCTCTCTGTCCACCGTTAAGATGATATACGACTCGCTATTCAATCTCGTTACGGGAAAATACGGAATGGACGCGATATCAGGTCCTGTCGGCGTGACGCAGGTCATAGGCGAGACTGTCGAATCGGTCTCGGGTATTGGCGCTGTCGCAGTTATCTCTACGATACTTTCTATGGTGACGCTGATATCAATAAATCTCGGAGTTTTTAATCTTCTTCCGTTTCCCGCGCTTGACGGCGGTCAATTCCTTTTCCTCATAATAGAGGGTGTGAGAGGAAAGCCTGTTGATAAGCGTATACAGGGATATATAAATTTCGCGGGTATCATGCTACTCTTTGCGCTTATGGCGGTCATTACTTTTAAGGATATAATAAAAATTATTTTAGGATAGTTTATGAATTATAACGATATAAGAAGAAAAACCAAAAAAATAAATATTGGAAAAATAGCAATAGGCGGTGACTCGCCTATTGCTATTCAGTCTATGACGAATACAGACACCCACAACGCGCGCGCGACTGTTGAGCAGATAAAGCTTCTTGAGGCAAACGGGTGCGATATAATACGCATCACAGTGCCCGACGTCGAGGCGGCAAGGACAATATCCGTTATCAAGGAAAGCGGAGTCAGCGCGCCTATCGTTGCCGATATCCACTTTGACTACAAGGTGGCGCTTGAGTGCGCGAGGATGGGGGTCGATAAGATAAGGATAAACCCTGGAAATATCGGAGACGACGAGAGGGTCAGAGAAGTGTGCAGGGCATGCGCAAGCGCGGGGATACCGATAAGAATCGGTGTCAACAGCGGCTCGCTTGAGAAAAATATTCTCGCCAAATACGGCGCGCCCACACCCGAGGCGCTCTGCGAGAGCGCGATGTATCACGTCTCGCTGCTTGAGAAATTCGATTTTGACGACATCGTCATATCTATCAAGGCGTCAAACCCCTACAATATGATAAAAGCGAACAGAATGCTTGCGGCGATGTGCGATTATCCGCTGCACCTCGGAGTGACCGAGGCGGGAAGCCGCGAGATAGGCTCGATAAAGAGCGCTGTCGGAATAGGCTCGCTGCTCTGCGACGGAATCGGAGACACGATAAGAGTCTCGCTTACGGACAAGCCCGAATTTGAAGCCGAGGCGGCGAAGAATATACTGAAAGCCGTCTCTGTTGAGGGACAGTGCGGAATGGATATCGTAAGCTGTCCCACCTGCGGAAGAACAAAAATAGACCTCATATCTCTTGTTAAGGAGTTTGAGACGGCGGCAAAGCGCGAGGGACTTAGCTCGCTTCCGATAAAGGGCGCCCTTATGGGTTGCGTGGTAAACGGACCCGGAGAGGCAAGAGAGGCTGATATCGGCATCGCGGGCGGAAAAGGCGAGGCGGTGCTTATAAGACGCGGAGAGGTCGTCGGAAAAATAGCCGAGGACAATATTATCGAGGTTCTTATAGAGGAAATTAAAAAGACAGCTGAATAAATTTTTGTGAAAGAGAGGGAATTACCGTTGGCATCGAAAAATCTTAAAGAGTTACTTTCAAAATACGAGCCGCCAAAGGAATATATCGGGATACTTACGTCGGGCTCTGACGTAGTGTCACGTGTAGATAAAGAAAAAAGATTTCTTGAGGTAAGAGCAAAGTTCCCAAAAATAATTGACAAATCAATTCTCTATGATATAGAAAAACAGGTGCTTGCGGCGTACGGACTTAACTGGTTCAAGATATTGCCGAGTTACGACTCCTCTCTTTTTTCTTACGGCTACATACCCCAGATACTCAAGGAGACCGAGGTCGTCGGAACTGTCGCGAAGGGCTTTTTCTCAAAGTATAGCTACGAGCTTGACGACACGTGTCTCACGGTAAAGATACCCTTTTGTGAAAACGGAATAAATCTTCTTGAGGACGCGAAAACGCCGTCGGTCATAGAAAATATAATACTTAGCGAGTTCGGCATCAAGATAAAGGTGTCGATAGAATATTCGGGAATCGAGGACCGCGAGAGCGCCGAAGAGGCGAGACTGCGCCTTGAGGAGATAGACAGACAGCTCGCAGCTGCCGAAAAGAATTACGAGGAGCATTTGCGCGCCTCTGCCTTCCAGCCGAAGCCTTTGAAAAAGGAAGAGGAAGACGATACGCCAAAGCTCCCCAGAATAGCATCGGTATATGACCATGATATACGTTCGTGCGAGGTCGCGGACGGAAAGATAACGATTGGCTCTTTGACCTTTGATATTTCCGCGCCGCAGTTTACGCTCGGAAACGAGTTTGAGATACGCCCTGTACCTATCGCTACTATAAATAAGCCTGTAAAAAACATCGTCTTTGTCGGAGAGGTCTTTTCTTTTCTCTCAGAGCCGAACAGAGCGGGGGACAAATTCAACGTTTCAATAGGTATATTCGACGGCAACTCGTCGATATACGCCAAGAGATATTCGCTATCTCCCGATGAGGCGAAGGAGGCAAAAAACGCGGCGTCGGCGGGAAGCGTTATCGCTATCCACGGATATACAAAATACGAGCGCGGAGAGGACGAGCTGTATCTCAGCTATACAGATATAGCTGCCGTATCAAAAAACTCAAGAAAGGACAATGCGCCAAAGAAAAGAGTTGAGCTGCATCTGCACACGACTATGTCAAGCATGGATGCAGTCATCGCTCCCGACGTTGCCGTAAAGACAGCTCAGAAGTGGGGACACCCTGCCGTAGCCATTACCGACCACGCAAACGTCCAAGGCTTCCCAGAGGCTATGATAGCCGCCGAGAAGTGCGGAATGAAGGTCATATACGGTATGGAGGCGTATTTTGTAAACGACACCGCGACGGCGCTCAACGGCGACTACGCGGGCAACTTCCATAACGAATTTGTCGTATTCGATATAGAGACTACGGGACTTTCTCCCGTAAACTGTAAGATAATCGAGATAGGAGCTGTCAAGATAAAGGACGGCAAGGTGATTGAGGTCTATAACACATTTGTTGACCCCGAATGTCCGATACCCGAGGAGATAGTAGCGCTTACCTCGATAACCGACGATATGGTGAAGGGCGAGAGAAAAATAGACGAGGTCCTTCCCGAATTTCTCGAATTTGTGGGGGGCAGATTGCTTATAGCCCACAACGCCGACTTTGATACGGGATTTATTCGCGCGGCGGCAAAAGCGCTCTCTATTCCTTTTGATACGCCGTATCTTGATACGCTCGCGCTTTCGAGATATATCAATACCGAGCTGAAATCCCACAAGCTCGACGCGCTCGTGAAGCACTACTCGCTCGGCGAATTTCATCATCACAGAGCCTGCGACGACGCAGAGGTGCTCTCACGCATATTCTTCAAAATGACAGAACAGCTTGAAGCGCTCGACGTTAAGACCTTCGCCGACCTTCAAAGTGAAATGACCGCAAAGAGCAATCCGCTCCTTCTCAAGCCCTATCATCAAATAATACTTGTAAAAAATCAGACGGGACTTAAAAATCTCTACAAGCTCGTATCATACAGCTATCTTAACTATTTCAGAAAAACGCCGAGAATTCCAAAGACCGAGCTTGAAAAGCACCGAGAGGGACTTATCATCGGCTCGGCGTGCGAGGCGGGAGAGCTATTTACGGCGATACTTGAGGGCAGACCCGAGTCTGAAATTGAAAACATCGTAAGCTTTTACGATTATCTCGAAATACAGCCTCTTTCAAATAACCGTTTTCTTGTAGATGAGGCGCGCAAGGTAGCCGACGACGAGGGGCTCAGAGACCTTAACAGACGAATAGTCGCGCTTGGAGAAAAGTATAATAAGCCGGTTGTGGCGACCTGTGACGCTCACTTCCTCAACGACGAGGACGAGCTTTACAGAAAGATAATCGTGAGCGCGAAGTTCAAGGACGGCGACAGAGATACCCATCTCTATTTCCGTACGACCGAGGAAATGCTTGAGGAATTCTCATATCTCGGAGAAGAAAAGGCGTATGAGGTCGTAGTTACGAATACTAACCTTATAAACGATATGATAGAAAACGTCAGACCGATACCGAAGGGCTCGTTCACTCCCAATATGGAGGGCGCTGACGAGGAGCTTCAGGAGCTTTGTTGGACGAGGGCGCGCTCTATGTACGGAGACCCTCTGCCAGAGCTTGTAAGAGCAAGGCTTGATAAGGAGCTTACCTCTATTATAAAGCACGGCTTTGCGGTGCTTTATATGATAGCGCAGAAGCTCGTTTGGTACAGTGAGAGCCAAGGATATCTCGTTGGCTCGCGTGGCTCTGTCGGCTCGTCGTTCGTCGCTACGATGGCGGGAATTTCCGAGGTAAATCCCTTGCCTCCGCACTATTACTGCACAGGCTGTCAGTATAGTGAATTTATCACCGACGGCTCGGTAAAATCGGGCTTTGACCTTGAGGACAAGATATGTCCCGTGTGCGGAAAGCTCTTGAACGCCGACGGTCACGACATACCCTTTGAGACCTTTCTGGGCTTCCACGGGGATAAATCCCCCGATATTGACCTTAATTTCTCGGGCGACGTTCAGGGACGCGTGCACAAATACACCGAGGAACTCTTCGGAAGCGAAAACGTATTCAGAGCGGGAACGCTCGGAACTCTTGCCGACAAGACGGCATTTGGCTTTGTGGCTAAATATTTCGAGTCTAAGGGGGTCAGCATCGGCAGAGCGGAAATGGATAGGATAATCCAGAGCTGTGTCGGCGTCAAGCGAACTACGGGACAGCACCCCGGCGGAATCATAGTCGTTCCCCGTGAATACGAGGTCTATGATTTCACTCCTGTTCAGCACCCCGCGGACGACCCTCATTCAGATATAATAACCACCCACTTCGCATTTTCCTATCTCCACGATACGATACTCAAGCTCGACGAGCTCGGACACGATATTCCGACCAAATATAAGTGGCTCGAAAAGTTTTCTGACACGAGCGTTATGGACGTAAAGATGAATGACAAGTCTATCTACGAGCTGTTTTTGTCAACCAAGTCGCTCGGCGTGAGACCCGAGGATATCGACTCGCAGATAGGAACTTTCGGACTTCCCGAGTTCGGCACTCGCTTTCTCCAGCAGGTGCTTGTTGACGCAAAGCC
>JAZOLQ010000015.1:0-12019 GCA_045653185.1 Eubacteriales bacterium | reverse complement strand
AGGTAAGTCCGACGAAAATAAGTCCCAGGAGCTCGTCGCCCATTATGACCCCGCTTACCTTTCCGATATCACCGACGAAGGAGACACCCCCGATAACGCTTGCGGCGATGGGGTCAAGCTCGTAGTTAAGTCCCGTTGCCGCCGAGTTAGAGCCTATTCTTGCCGCCTCTATAAATCCCGTGATACCGTACATAACTCCCGCAAGCACGAAGACAAGCGTTATGACCCGCTTGACGTTGACGCCCGATACGGTTGCCGCGTCGGCGTTTGAACCGACGGCAAACATATTCTTTCCAAACGCCGTCTTATTCCATATAAACCACATTATGACGGTTATTATGAGCGCGTACCAAACGTAATTCGGTATAGGAGTCCGTCCGAGCGAGATAAAGCTTCCGTTTATAAATTTGCTGTATGAGGAATCAAGTCCCGATATCGACTGACCGTTATTATTTCCCGTCGTAAGATAGATAAGCAGTATACCGTAAACGATAAGCTGGGTGGACAGCGTGACTATAAAAGGATGAAGGTTAAACCTTGCCGTGCAAAATCCGTTTATAAATCCCACGACTGCTCCTATTGCTATCGCTATAAGAAATACCGCCCAGATAGGTATGGCGGGCAATCCAGGAAACATTTTGTTTGGATATCCGAGCGCCTGCAAAAGAGAGGCGGACACGCAGGCTACAAGACCGACTATACGCCCTGCGGATAGGTCTGTGCCCGAAAGGATTATCGCGCCCGCAATTCCAAGCGCTATCGGCAAATTCGCCGCCGAAAGAGAGATTATATTTACTATCGACGGACCTGAGAGAAACTGCGGACTCATTATCTGTATGACTCCGACGGCGGCTATGAGGAAAATATAGAGCGAGTTGTTTATGAAAAACTCCTTGACGCAGTTTCCCTTCTCTCTCTTATCCATAGCCTTGAATTTTTGTATCATTGACATTTTGTTATCTCCTTGACCTCATACGTTTTTTGCCGCGAGCGTCACTATCTCCTCCTGAGTCGTGCTTGCGGCATCGACCTCGCCCACAAGCTTCCCTCCGGACATAACACAGATGCGGTCGCAGACGCCCAATAGCTCGGGAAGCTCACTCGACACCATGATTATCGACTTCCCCTTTGCCGCAAGGTCTACTATAAGCTGATATATCTCAAATTTCGCGCCCACGTCGATACCTCTTGTCGGCTCGTCGAGCATAAGCACCTCGGGCTCGGTCAAGAGCCACCTGCCAAGTATGACCTTTTGCTGATTTCCGCCCGAAAGCGTCCTTATCTGCGTTTTTTGCGTAGGCGTCTTTACCCGCATAGACTTTATCGCCCACTCGGTATCCTTTCGGCGCGCTTTATCGCTCAGTACAAGCTTTGCTCTTCTGTATTTTTTCAAGCTCGATATCGTGGTGTTCTCGCAGATATTGAGTATTCCGAAAATTCCCGTCGCGCGCCGCTCCTCTGTGAGCAGCGCAAATCCGTTTCTTATCGCTTCGCGGGGATTTCTGTTTGCTATCATCTTGCCGTTAAGCTTTATAGTCCCCCCGCTTCTCGCCGATATGCCGAAAATGTTTTCGATAACCTCGCTTCGCCCCGCTCCCGCAAGTCCCGCAAAGCCGACTATCTCTCCGCGCCTCACGTCAAAGCTTACGTCGTCCACGATATTATATTTAGAGGAAAGATTTCTGACCTCAAGCACGACCTCGGCGGGTCTGTTGTGCTTTTCGGGAAAACGGCTCGTGAGCTCTCTTCCTACCATAAGGCGTATTATCTTATCCATAGTAAGCTCCGACGCCGCCTCGGTGGTCACGTACGTGCCGTCTCGCATTATAGTGACGTCATCGGATATCTCGAGTATCTCCTCCATTTTGTGGGAGATATAAATTATCCCACAGCCGCGATCCCTGAGCATATTTATTATTCTGAAAAGGTGAGCGACCTCTTGATCGGTAAGAGATGACGTCGGCTCGTCAAGAACGATTATACGCGCGTCGTATGAGACAGCCTTCGCTATCTCGACCATCTGCCGCTCCGCAACCGACATCTCGCTCATCACTCGCCTCGGGTCTGTGGAAATGCCAAGCTCCTCAAATATCTTTTTTGTCTCTCGGTACATCTGCTTTTCGGATATGACTACCCCGAAGTTTTTGGGATATCTTCCGAGCCAGATGTTATCCATAACGTTGCGCTTGAGCGCTTGATTGAGCTCCTGATGCACCATCGCCACGCCATGCTCAAGCGCGTCCTTGGGGTTCTTGAAGGATACCTCCTTGCCGTCAAGCAATATCCTTCCCGAGCTTTTTGAGTATATACCGAAAAGGCATTTCATAAGCGTGGATTTTCCCGCTCCGTTCTCGCCCATAAGGGCGTGCACCGTACCCTCTCTCACCCTCAGCGAGACGCCATCAAGCGCCTTTACGCCCGGAAATTCCTTACAGATATCCTGCATTTCCAGTAAAATTTTATCAGACATATCGCTTCCCTTTACTTTTCTTTCAGTTATTCGCCTTCGCCAAGATATTTCGAGTAAGCAATTCTTATCTTGTCTACCTTCTCGTCGATGCTGTAATCGCCCATTCCTTCAAGAAGGTCCTTCTCGCCAAGTCCGTTCTCTACCACCTTGGTTATCGCTTCTGCCATTCCAACAGCGTCCTGCTTTATCGTTCCAGCCATCTTGCCTCCTTTGATAAGCTCTCTTGCCGCGTCGCTCGCGTCAACTCCGAAAACAGGAATACTCTTTGAGTTAGCGCCTGTGTTATAGCCAGCCGTGTTGAGCGCGCTGATAGCACCCTCTGCCATTCCGTCGTTGTTGCAGATAACAAGCTCTATCATGTTTTTATGCTTCTCGTTATATGAGGTAAGCGCCGTCGTCATATATTCGTTGGCGGCAGCCGCCGACCACTGTCCGTTTCTGTCTACAAGATACTTGTTGGGGTTGCTGTCATCATAAAATTTAAGGGGCTTTTTGCCAGCGGCGCTGAGTTTTTTGTTGGCTTCCTCGACGCTGTACTGCGTTCTGTAAATCGCCTCGTTATTGCCTTCCTCGCCCTTGAACATGATATAAGATATCTCTCCGTCGCCGTTTATATCTACCGCGTCAAAATTTCCCAGCAGATATTCGCCTATCATCTCGCCCTGAAGCTTTCCCGACTCCTCGGCGCGAGTGCCGACGAAGGTACACTTGTCATATCCCGAAATGACCGCGTCAGAGACCTCACGGTTAAAGAATATAACGGGAACTCCCGCATTCTTCGCAAGTGTGACGATGCCCCCCGCGGCGTCGTCAGAGCCTGTGTTTACGATATTTACAACTATCACCTTCGCACCCTTCGTTATAGCCGTCTGTACCTGCTCTGTCTGCGTTGTCTGATTTCCGTTTCCGTCGTAGTCCTGATAGCTTATTCCTCTGTCTGAAAGCTTTGAGGTAAGAGCGTTTCTTACGCTTGAAACGTAGGGGTCGCTGTAGGTATAATAAAAAATATGAACGTCTGCCGTCTCGCCTCCCTTTCTGCTACAGCCTACAATACAGGGTATAAGCATAATAAGTCCGAGAAATAGTGCAAGTCCTTTTCTTTTCATGTCGCTTGATAACTTCCTTTCTTTTCATATACGTATTTTGCAGTTTTTATCTCTTGACTGCTCACTAAATATTATTGCAAATCGCATATGCTTCAATAACTGTAATATTTTTACAATTATCAAAAATTTTCTTTCTGTAAATCAGGGTGAAAATTCGTAAAGCTATTTACAAAGTCGAAATATCGTGGTACAATATATGTAGAAAAAATTGTCCGTTTCAACGGCAGATGCGTATGAAGCGAGGACAAGCAATATTGTACAGGTCTGAAGCATGCAATAAATGTACAGTACCGCGAGTGCCGCTGCCGTTAAAAGAGATATTCTTTGCGGGGCGGTTTTTTCTATGCCTGTAAAAATTACAGACAAAACAAAAATGGAGGAAGATTTATGAAACTTATCTACGGTGTAAAAGGCAAGCCCAAATTTTCTCAGATCTTAGTATTCGCTATCCAGCAGTTGCTTGCCATTATGGCGGCGACTATCGCCGTTCCCGCAATAGTCGGACACGGTATGCCCGCCTCTGCCGCACTTTTCGGAGCAGGCGTGGGAACTATCGTTTATCAGCTCTTTACAAAATTTAAGAGCCCTGTATTCCTCGGCTCGTCCTTCGCGTTTATCGGCCCTATGCTTGCCGCTTTCGCAGGCGCTACCTCGATGACCCTCGGCTATCTCGGTCTCCTTATCGGAGCAGCCTTTGCGGGTCTCGTTTACGTAGTTATAGCTATCATCGTTAAACTTGTAGGCGTTAACTGGATCAACAAGCTTATGCCCCCCGTTGTTATCGGCCCGACAGTTGCTCTTATCGGTCTCTCGCTTGCAGGCGCTGCCGTTAATGACGTTTTCTCTTACGGGCCTCAGGACTCAAACGGCGCGTTCATTATGAGCACAAATATCTGGCTCTCCTTCGTCTGCGCTATCGTAACTCTCGCCGTCGTCGTTCTTTGCTCGACCTATGGCAAAAAGTTCGCTAAGCTTATCCCCTTTATCATCGGTATCCTCGCGGGCTACGCAGTCGCTCTTCTATTTACCGTTATCGGTATCTCCACAGGCAACGATGCGCTCAAGGTTATTGATTTTGCTCCCTTTAAGGCTCTTGTTGCTGACGGAGTAACTCTCAAGACCTTTATCGCCATACCTGAGTTCTCCTTCCTATCCGCCGCAAAGGGTCTTTCTGACTTCAACTGGTCCTACGTGGCTACTATCGCTGTGGCTTATATTCCCGTTGCGTTCGTTGTTTTCGCAGAACATATCGCCGACCACAAGAATCTCTCCTCGATAATCGAGTCTGACCTTCTTGAAGAGCCCGGTCTTCACCGCACGATTCTCGGTGTCGGTGTCGGCTCTATTGTAGGTGCTTTCTTCGGCGGGTGTCCCAACACTACATACGGCCAGTCGTTCGGATGTGTCGCTATTACAAAAAACGCCTCTGTCGTAACCATCACCACAACCGCAATTATGGCGCTTGTGATATCCTTCATTTCCCCCTTCGTCGCTTTCCTTGACTCTATCCCCGGATGCGTAATGGGCGGAGTTTGCATCACCCTCTACGGATTTATCGCGGTTTCCGGTCTTAAGATGATTCAAAAGGTAGACCTCGAAAATAACGCTAACCTCTTTACCGCTTCCGTTATCCTTATCACAGGTATCGGCGGTATGGCATTGACTATCGGTAAGGTCACCCTCACAACTACCGCTTGCGCTCTTATCCTCGGCATACTCACAAATCGTATGCTCTCTAAAAAGGCTAAAGAAAAATAAAGTTAGTGTATGTTAAGGAATATTTTTGCTCACTAACTGTTGTTTTGCTAAACGGAATATTTTTGAAGATAGTTTGTGTTGGTTTTTTTACCTTACTTCTGTATTTTCAAAAAGTAATCAAAGAAAGATAAAAGAGGCTGAGTGTTAACACTCAGCCTCTTTAAAAAACGCCCTTCCGCGTCCTTCTCCCGACATAAACTAACTATCACTTATTAAACCCAGTCATTGCGATGCGTTCGCAGAGCTCGTCATAGGCAATACCGACTGCGGCGGCTTCCTGCGGGAAAAGGCTTGTAGGGGTCATGCCCGGCAAGGTATTTGCCTCGAGACACCAGAAAAGTCCGTCCTTATCCATAATAAAATCAAATCTCGAATATCCCGAAAGGCGCAGGGCATCGAATGCGCGCGCTGTCGCCTTGGAGATATCAGCAAGCTCGCTCTCGCTCATCGGTGCGGGGCATATCTCGATGGTTGCTCCGCTTTGATATTTATTCTTATAGTCGTAAAATCCTTCTTTTGGGATTATCTCGACGGGCGGAAGCACTCTGCCCTCAAGAATTCCGCAAGTGAACTCTCTGCCCTCTATCTTTTCCTCAACTATAAGCTTTTCCTCGTATTTGCAAGCACCTCTGAACGCCTCCTCGAGCTCCTCGCGGGTGTTCACGATAGACACTCCCACGCTTGAGCCGCCCGACACGGGCTTTACCACGCAAGGCAGACCTATCTTTGCGAGTATTTCCTCGGTATCACACTTGTCGGCATCCGCATATATCCAATTCGGCGTTCTGACCCCCGCCTGAACGAGTATCCTTTTGGAGATATCCTTGTCCATGGCGAGCAGGCTTCCGACGTATCCCGAGCCTGTATATTTTATTCCGAAATTATCAAGAGTCGCCTGAAGCTGTCCGTTCTCGCCCATAGCGCCGTGAAGCGCGATATAAACCACGTCGGCAAAACGGCAAAGCTCAAGCACTCCATTGCCTATAAGCTCTTTTCTTCCGCCGTTTCGGCGCTTTATCTCCTCAAGGTCGGGCACGAGCTCCGAGACTGTGACTCCCGCTCCCCCCTCCAGCGTAAACATACGCGAGAGGTCTTTTCCGTCTATGACACATCCTTCGTAAACGTCAAGAAGCAATACCCTGTGTCCGCGGCGTCTCAGCGCCGACGCTATAAGGCTTCCCGAGGAAAGCGACACGTTTCGTTCGGGAGAAAGTCCCCCCGCAAGTACAAGAATATTCAAAATCCCGTCTCCTATCTATGTATCTGTATCAGTTATTTTATGCGTAAGCTTGGAAAATAGTTACCTTTTACGCGTAAGATACGCCACTCTGTCGTTCCCCGCATAGTCGGAATATATCTGACATGCGTATCCGCACTCAAAAGCTATCTTGGTGACGGCATCCGCCTGATCGTATCCTATTTCAAAGAGCATACTTCCGCCCGAGCGCAGATATCTCCCATAGACCGATATTATCTGACGGTAGAAATCAAGCCCGTCAACGCCGCCCTCAAGCGCAGCTCTCGGCCCAAAAAAGAGCTCCTCGTCAAGCGCGGCTATCTTGTCGCTCTCGATATACGGGGGATTTGAGATTATACAGTCAAAATCTCCCAGCCCCTCCATAAAGGACGGCGCAAAGACGTCCGCCACAAGAAGTCCGAGTCTGTCGCCCACCGCGTTTCGCTCTGCGTTCTCGCCCGCTATCTCCACCGTTTCGGGAAAAATATCGACGGCAACGGCGCTTGTGTCAGTACGGCTTGCGAGTATAGATATCGCAACACAGCCGCTTCCAGTACAGAGATCAATAAACCTCGCTCCCTCGGGCAAAAGCTTTTCGGCAAGCTCAACGAGCTTTTCGGTATCCTGCCTCGGTATGAGGGTATTCTCGTTTATACGGTAGCTCTCGTGACAAAAATCCCATATCCCGAGAATATATTGCAAAGGATAATGCGAGCAACGCTTTATAACGGCGGCATCAAGCTCGTCGGAGATAAAATCCCCGCCAGTATTCTGAAAAAGCTCCACCTTGTTTATATTGCAAAAGTGGCATATCAGCATCGCCGCCTCGCCCCGATTATTCTCTATTCCTGCCTCACCAAGCAGATTGCATATCTCGTTATAGGTCATAGGAATTCCTCTTTCTCTGTATTACAGAAGTATTATAACAGATTTTGTCTATAAAATAAAGGATTTTACAAATATTTCTTTAAAATTTTTAACAAAATAAAAATTTATAAAAAAAATTATTGCTTTTTCACAAAAATGTGATATACTATACTTAAAGATTATTTTAAAATTTTACTCAGGAGGGTATTAATATGAAGTTGTTCAAGAAAAAGACTAACTACGGCAAAATAATTGCCATCACTCTTGCCGCTGTTGCAGGAGCTTGCGCTGTTGCTTTCGTTATCTACAAGCTCATCAAGAAGTACACAGAGGATCTCGTTTATGATTGCGACGATCTCCTTGACGAGTGCGACGAGTGCGATATCGCTATCGAGGATGCTGAAGAAGAGTGCTGCTGCTGCGAAGAGGCTGCAGAGGCTGTTGCAGAAGCTGAATAATTCAGCATATATCTCTAATATGGTTGGGGGAAGAAAAGGATCGCTTTTTCTTCCCCCGATCTATAATTGACTGGAGCAAGATCTTATGAAATTACTTGACACTATTGCCGCGGTAAGCACGCCGAGAGGAAAAGGCGGCGTCGCGCTTATAAGAATATCGGGAAGCGACGCATTCTCTGTCGCCTCTAAGGTCTTTAAGCCGAAAAACGGCAAGAGCCTTTTGGATATACCGCATAGCCGTATGGTCTACGGCAGTATATACGAGTCCTCGCGCGACGGATCGCAAACCGAGATAGACGACGGAATGGCAGTCTGCTTCAGGTCTCCTCACTCCTTTACGGGCGAGGACACCGTGGAGATCACATGTCACGGCGGAATTCTCGTCACAAAATACGTACTCTCCGCTATCCTTGCCGCAGGCGCGAGACACGCTGAGGCTGGCGAGTTTACTCGCCGCGCATTCCTTTCGGGCAAGCTCGATCTTTGCGAGGCTGAAGGACTTGGCAACCTGCTTGAAGCTAAAAATATAAGTCAGCTGCACGTCGCAAGAACGGCGATGAAGGGTGTGTTGACCGAGAAATCAAAGGCGCTCTACGACTCGCTTCGCGCAATGCTCGGAAGTATTTACGCAAGAATAGATTTTCCCGACGAGGATCTTTCGGATATGTCGGAGGGCGAAATGACAGCGATGCTTGAGGATATCCTTGTGCGCACACAGCGCCTTGCCGACTCCTACCGTACAGGACGCGCCGTCACAGACGGCATAAGAACCGTTATATGCGGGCGTACAAACGCGGGAAAGAGCTCGGTATACAATTGCCTCATAGGTGAGGAATCGGCGATCGTGACAGATATAGAGGGCACTACAAGAGATATACTTAAAGAGACCGTTACACTTGGCAAAACGACACTCAGAATATGCGACACGGCGGGCATACGCGCGACCGACGACACCGTTGAGAGCATCGGAATAAAACGAGCGCTTGACGAAATAGAGTCGGCAGAGCTTATTTTGGCGGTCTTTGACGCATCAAGAGCCCTTTCAAGCGACGATATCGAGCTTATCGAAAAGCTCACCTCTCTCGGACGCACAACGATAGCGCTTTTGAATAAATCCGATATCGCGCGAGAGTTTGACGATACGATACTAAAGCAGAGCTTTGAGCATATCGTCACCGTCAGCGCAAAGCACGGCGAGGGCTTTGAGCGCCTTGGAGAGCTTGTCGATGAGCTGTTTATTGACCGTGAGCTTGATCTTTCCGAGGACGCTGTCGTTTCAGACGCAAGACAGTACGCCTCTCTTCTGCGCGCGGCAGACGCCATAAGAGCGGCTCTCTTAGCAATTCGAGGCGGTCTTTCGCTCGACCTGTGCTGTATCGACATCGAGAGCGCTATGCAGTCGCTCGGCGAGCTTGAGGGACGCGAGGTCGGAGAGGATATCGTGTCTGAGATATTTTCAAAATTCTGCGTAGGAAAATAATTTATACAAAAGAGGCTGCTTCGCCTATTTCGCAAAGCAGCCCTTTTTTATTTTCACGCTTCAAGAACGTCATTTATTTTTATAACTACCACCGAAATATCATCGTTTCCGTTCTCGCACCTTGCTCGCTCTGCGATAAGCTCTGCGGTGTGCCGAACGCCCTCGCCCTCGAGGTTCTTCTTCAAAAGCTCAAAGAGCCACGGACATTCCTCCTTGCCCTCGGTAACTCCATCGCTGACCATAACGATAACGTCGCCGTTGCCAACGTCAAAGCTGATCTTTTTGGCATCAAGCTCTCGGATTATCCCCACGGGAACAGTTTTCGAGCGAAGCTTGAAAACGCTTCCGTCCCTGAAAACGTAGGTGGGAGCTGCCCCGCTTTTATAAAACGCCGCCTTGCCCGATATCATATCAAGCTCAAACAGGTCAACGGTTGCCGAGCATTCATGCATGCTTCCCCCGCCCTTGTTCCGCAAAAATCCGTTGAGCATTCGCAGTGACGTGTCACAACGGTTGCCCGCGGAAAGCATCTTTTCCATAAACATCGCGCAGATCCCTGAGGTCAGCGCGGCGTCTCTGCCCGAGCCCATTCCATCGCTGATGAAGGAGTAAAATTTATCCCCATCGCCCTCAAAAATGCTGACCGTGTCCCCGCAAAAATTTTCTTCCTCGCGAGACCTCATAGATATCTTCGCGAACTCGACAGAAAATCTTCTTGCGCGCGAGAGCTTCATCACGGCTACTCCCCCCTCGCTCTCGTCGATGCTTTCGCACTGAAAGCTCTCTCCCGTGAGCGAGGCGGCGATATTCACGATCGTGCTCTCCGCCCCCTTCAAAACCTCCTTCGACGCGCCAAAAATCCGTATCTGCTTCTTTTCCTTTCCGTATATCAAAGCGTGAAAAACCCCTGTCAGCGCGGTGCTTATACGCTCGCAAAGCGCATGGCTTAGCTCCGCGTCATATTCAAATTCGCCCTCCTCCTCGTCTATCGAGCTTGCGAGAAGCTCCGCCATCGCCTCGTAGTCAAGCGCAAAGATCTCGGTCTTGTCGCAAAGCAAAAGCTGTCTTGTGTGGAGCGCGTAATTGTAATTTATCTCGTCGGTTATGTCGGGCAATCGCTCGCATATCCCGCGGAGCTTTTCGGGCACGTCGTCGTATCTCACCTCTCGGTTTTTGTGCACGGCGGCGCTTATGGTGCTCACGGCGGCAAGCGTTTCGCTGTAATTTTCTTCCCAGCAAAGCTCTTTGTGGCGGCAGCCCGTGCAGCAGGCATCAAAGGCGTTGTCGCATATCTGCTTGGTATCGCAGACAAGCGGTTTTTTCGTTCTCTCGCCAAGCTCAAAAAAGAATTTTGAAAGCTCGAAAAAGGTGTCGCGCATAGTCTGAGTCTTCTGCCTTACCCCCTCAAGCCTTGCGCTGCTCAACAGCGAGACGTCCGAGATGCAAGCGCTCTCGTTCTCGTTTTCATTCTCGTTCCCGCGTTCATCTGCCTTGGTACTCTCCGCGCTCACAGCGGACGCGCTGAAAAACAGCTTGTCCAGCACCGCAAAAATCAGGCTTGCGCCAAGCATTGCGGGCATAAGAGCCGTCACAGCCCCGATTCCCTTGACGTATATCCCCCACGCAAATCCGACAGAAAACGCCGCCATTGAGGCGAAGAACTGCGACACACGCCAGAGCGCGCCTGCGGCAAGCGCCGCAAAAATGAAGGACGGCGCATAAATGGGAGAGTATGCAAGTCCGCAAAGTATCGCCACGGCGACCCCCGCCGTCATTCCCTTTTTGCGAGTGACGTAAAGTGTGAGAAAGGTGCTCGCAAACGCCGCCACAGACACTCCCCAAAGAGTTGCGTTCCTTGCGGCAAACACGCCTAAGGTTGCCAGAAGGGCGGCAGAAAAATATCTGAAATTATCCTCGGCAGACACTCTTTCGTTGAAAAGTCCATTGAGCAAAATGACCGCAGACGGCGCGATAACTATCCCAATCAGCGCACCGTAAAGGTCGTAATACAAAAATCCTCCCGACACAAGCGCATAGAGCGAAACGATAAACGCCGCCACGCAGGACGTCGCCATTCTCAGAAAGACGTTTTCGGAGAATATTCTGTCAAGCGTTGCCGAAAAGCTGAGCGCGCCCGACGCCGAATCGTCCGCGCGGGGCGGGTCAAGCAAAAGCCTTGACAAAACTCTTATTATAAGCGCCGCAACGTAAGCGCAAAGCATCAGCGAGGGCTTGTCCGCGCCGATAGTCGAAAGACAAACGCCCGTAAAAATATAGGGTATCTTCTTATCCGCCGCGCACAAAAGCGCTATTCCAAAGGGCTGCGCCCCAAACGGAAGCTCGCACGCGCCAAGAAAATACGCCAAAACCGCAAAAAGCACTCCCTTGGCTATCTCTCTGGTAAGCCTTTTCCCCCCGACAGCGCCGCGCTTTTCCTCTCGCTCCCACTCAAAGCTCTCCTCTTCTTCAAAATCAAGTGTATCGTTTTCTAAAAATTCCTCGTAATTTTTTTCTTCCGCATTCATTTTTTTGTTTCCTTTCTCTATTAAGAGTTATGGAAATATTTTACATCAAATTCCCTGCCGTTTTTGTCGAAAGAGGAGATACATCGCAAATTTTTTCCCGACAAAAAATGACAAAAGG
>JAZOLQ010000014.1:0-29927 GCA_045653185.1 Eubacteriales bacterium | reverse complement strand
TTGTTCTACTTTCTTATTAAACTTTTCTTCGGTAGGCATAAACATACAGTGTTTGTAAATCTCATATGTTTGTAAAATATCGTTCTTGTGAGTTAATTCTATTAGGTTCATTGCACGCACCTACAAATTCTTATTTATCGGTGAGTTTATTATATCATATTTTTATGAATATTTCAATCGTCTGCTTGACATTTGCCTTCATCTGTGGTATAATGTCCATGTTGATATAATAATGGTCATCGGAGGACAGTACACCGTAGTGTAGGGGATCGTAAGCGAACGTTTGCAGGCCGCCTGTCAGATAAGATGTCGAGTGAGCTCGGTTGCGCTTTTTGCGTTACCGGGTATTTTTG
The DNA here is from genome assembly GCA_045653185.1 of Eubacteriales bacterium. GTDB lineage: Bacteria > Bacillota > Clostridia > Oscillospirales > CAG-272 > HGM12713. The sequence continues at coordinate 29,574 of JAZOLQ010000014.1, read as the reverse complement.
TTTTTTAGGAGGTTTATACACTATGGATTCCGAGATTTTTGAAAAGCTACCGCCGACGAAGCTATTCTTTCGTCTTGCCATACCGTCAATGATTACAATGGCTTTTGGTGCGCTCTATCAGATTGCTGACGGATTGTTCGTTGGTCGGTTTATCGGTGAGGACGCGCTTGCTGCCGTCAATCTCATTATGCCGATCATTATGATAGTGTTCGGCTTTGCCAATCTTATCGCAACGGGCGCATCGGTTCGTATCTCCGTCTTGCTTGGTGAAAAGAACCGTGAAGAAGCGTCGCAGGTGTTCACCTTTACACTGAAGGTCATTTTCTTGATTTCCTGCGTTGTAGGTGCTGTTGGATTTATATTTGCCGAGCCTTTGGTGCGTTCGCTTGCTCCGGGAGCTACCGAGCTGGCTATCGAATACGGCATTACCTATACTCGTGTTTACGCTGCTTTCTCGCCTTTAATGCTTATATATCACGCCACCGACAACTATCTTCGCGCTTGCGGAAAAGAAAAGCTTTCGATGTGGATAAGCATCGGTTCGCAGATACTCAACATAGTTCTTGACGTAATCCTGATTGTTTTCCTCGGTCAAGGCGTATGGGCTGCGGCGTTTACAAGCTGTCTTGCTATGGCTCTTGGTTCAGTTATTACGCTGCTTCTGTTCCACAAAAAGCGAATGGACTTGTATTACACGAAAGGCAAGGTTCAAAAAGTAGTATTCTTCCGCATCCTTGCCAACGGTTCAAGTGAGTTTTTTAGTAGTATTTCGATGTCGGCGATGTCTATTGTTTACAACTTCTTTTTACTGAAATACGGTGGTACGACAGGTCTTGCCGCCTTCTCGGTGGTTATGTACGTAGACAGCATCATTGGTATGCTCGTGTTCGGTATGTGCGACGCACAACAGCCTGCCATAAGCTATTGCTACGGAGCAGGGCTTATGAATAAGGTAAAAGCGTTATTCCGTCGCATCATACTTGGAGCAGTCGTTCTTTCTGCCGCTTCACTTTTGTTTATGATGTTCGCAGGGCAATACGTTGCGCCCTTGTTCGTCAAGCCTGAGGACACCGAGCTTTTGGCGGTCAGCATTATCGGTATGAAGCTGTTCTCGCTTTCCTACCTTACGGGTTGGGTGGATATGTGCTTCTCGTCGTATTTCACCGCGCTTGAACGCCCTGCTCGTTCAATGCTCACGTCCTTTTTCGGAACACTTGTGTTCCCGATAGGCGCGTTGTTTGCATTAACACCATTCCTTGAACTTAACGGCGTTTGGCTGAGCGCACTCGTTTCCTGTACTGCAAGTGCAATGTTTACGGTGATACTCTATTTAACAATGGCAAAGAAAAAACAGCAATCTCTGTAAGAATCCTTTTCTTTGTTTATTGCGGCGCAAATTTTGGGGAGCGAAGGCATAAAGAAAAATGCAACACGGACTTTTGTCCATGTTGCATTTTTTGTTTAGCCACTCTCAATCGGCATTTTCTCTTAGATTCAACTTAATATCCTTATGAGAATCTGCCTTTGGACCGGTGTTTTTTATTTTCTGAAAATGCAAATTTATCTTTAAATCAATAATCTTTTCTGTTCATCATCAGTTCAAACAACATTCTATGCTTTTTAGCAACCTGGTGCAGAATAAGTCCGCACATAAACAGAAGAACTCCGATGATATAAAAAGCAAGGCAGACGAACAAAGTCGGGAATCTAAGCACTAATCCCGTGTTAAAATAATCAACAAGTACAGGAATTATAAAGCCTGTGCCAAGCAACATACAGAGCAAGCTCCATATGGAGAAAAACTTGAGTGGCTTGTATTCACTGAAAAGCTTGAAAATAGTCATCAATACTTTGATGCCGTCCTGCACGGTATTGAGCTTGGAGACACTTCCTTCGGGACGGTCGCGGTAATTTACAGGAACTTCTTTTATCAAGAAATTCTTATCAAGCGCGTGGATAGTCATTTCGGTCTCTATCTCAAAGCCCTTGGAGAGCACGGGGAAATTCTTAACAAACGGCTTGCTGAATGCACGGTAGCCCGTCATAATATCTTTGACCTCGCTCTTAAAAATGCGATTGATCAGTAAGCGAACACTCTTATTTCCAACGTTGTGAAAAGGTCTCTTGTTCTCTGTGAAGTATGTAGAGGAAAGACGGTCGCCAACAACCATATCAACTCCCTTTTCCAATACAAGATCACACATCTCACGCGCATTCTCGGCGGGATACGTATCGTCTCCGTCGATCATCAGATAACAATCTGCATCGATATCACGGAACATCGAACGAATAACATTTCCCTTTCCCTGACGGTATTCGTAACGAACGATAGCTCCTGCGTTGCGTGCTATCTCGTCTGTTCCGTCCTTGGAATTGTTGTCATAAACGTAAATATCTGCCTCAGGAAGCACCTCGCGGTAATCCGCAACGACCTTTGCAATCGTCTGGCTTTCGTTGTAACAAGGTATTAAAACTGCAATTTTACTCATATAAAAACTCCTTTTTTCCGAACGGCTATTATACCGCTGATATATCTTTGCTTTTTGTTTCAGTTTAAAAACGAACTGCTCGTCCAACAACGATCAATAACAATCGAAGTCTATTTCTTTAGAACCTGTAAACCAATCTTCTACCTATTAGTATAATATAAAATCAAAAAAATGTCAATGTTATCGTGTAAAAATTTACTATTTAGCATTTGAATCATTTCAACACTCCATTTTTTGCTTCAAATTTAAGTGCGGAGTTAATACAAAAAACGCAACACAAAATTTATCGTGTTGCGTTATTTCAATTTTACTTTTTCGTTATTTCAGCTTTGCGAGCTTTTCGGTATTGGCGATAACGATGAGAGCTGTTCCCGCGTCAAGAGGTTGCTCGGGATTGATATTCACGTCTACTTCCCCATCCTTCTTTATGGCAACGATATTAAAACCGTATTTTTTACGCAAATTCAATTCGATAAGATTTTTTCCGCACCACTCGTCTTTGACGTCGATCTCGACCATCGACACGTGACTCGACAGAGATATCATATCGATAAAGCCCGAGCTTAAAAGATTTTTTGCAAGGCGAATGCCCGACTCGTTTTCGGGAAATACCACCTGGTCCGCGCCTACGCGAAGCAATATTTTTTGGTGCATCTCGTTAGCGCTCTTTGCGATGACGTTTTTAACTCCCGCCTCTTTGCAAAGCGCCACTGCCATCACGCTCGCCTCAAGATTACTCGCCATACAGATTATCACGGTATCTATATTTCCGATATCAAGGCGTGATATTACCTCGGCATCAGTAATGTCTGCGCACTTGCAAACAGGCAAAAATGCCGCAGCGTCGTTGACTATTTTTTGATCAACATCGACGGCAATGACCTCCATTCCGTTCGCCACGAGCTCTTTTGCCACGGCGCTTCCGTATCTTCCAAGTCCAAAGACTGCATAAGTTTTTTTCAATTTCATAATTTTCTCCTTTATCCTATACTGATATTTTCCGTTGGCTCGGAAATTACGTTCTGGCTTTCGTTCTTACTGCCAAAAGCCACTGCAAGCGATATAGGTCCAACTCTGCCAAAATACATTGTAAAAATAATAATTATCTTTCCTATTGAATTGAGCGTTCCCGTCAGATTTCTTGAAAGTCCAACCGTTGCCGTTGCACTGACGGCTTCATAAAAGACGTCAAGCGCGGGAGCGTTGCTCGTTGCAAGCAAAAGCACAGTGGAGCTGAGACAGATAGTTAAAAAGGTTACAACAACGGCAACTGCCTTTTTGACCGAATCCTCAGAAATTCTTCGTCCAAACAGTGTTGTGCTGTTTTTATTTTTTATCGTAGAGAGTGCCGAGCAAAACAAAACAGCAAAGGTGACGGTCTTCATACCTCCCGCAGTTCCCACGGGAGAGCCGCCGATGAGCATCAAAAGAATAGCTACAGCGGCAGAGGCAGAAGTAAGGTTTTCTTGCGGAACAGTGGCAAAGCCCGCTGTTCTCGTTGTTATCGACTGAAAAAGAGATACTTGGATCTTATCAAACAATGACATCCCCCCGATAGTAGCGGGATTGCCGTATTCAAAAATGAAGATAAGCACCGCTCCCGCAAAAATGAGAGTGGCAGTGGCGGTAATAGCTATTTTACTGTGCAAAGTCAAGTGTCTGAATATTTTCCTGTTCTTCGGCGAACGGTTTTTGAACACACGGAGCACGTCCCACCACACTATATAACCAAGCCCTCCAAGAACGATGAGAGCCGCTGTGACAAAATTCACAAGAGGATCAGTTGCATAGTTATAAAGACTGTTTTCTGCAATAATATCAAGACCTGCGTTGCAAAATGCGGATACCGCGTTAAATACCGATATCCATATTCCCCTCGCGCCAAACTCGGGAACGAATACTATCATATACAAAGCTGCGCCGATACCTTCAATGATCAACGTACCGATCAATACCTTCTTGACGAATCTTGCAATACCTGACATCGTATTGAGATTAAAAGCGTCTTGAACGAGCAGACGATCGTTAATGCCCATTTTTATGTTAAAAAGAAGCATAAGTCCAGACATGATGGTGATGAGTCCGAGACCGCCTATCTGTATCAAAAGCAGTATGACTAACTGACCGAAGACACTCCACGTGGATACGGTGGGAAGCGTAACAAGCCCAGTCACACAGGTGGATGTTGTCGCAGTGAAGAGCGCGTCAAGAAACGGAACAGCTTCTCCGCTCGCAGAGCTGATCGGCAACGCCAAAAGCATAGTTCCCACCAAAATCGTCACAAGGAAGCTGAGCAATATTATCCGTGTTGTAGAAAATACAATTTTCTTGTTTTTTACCATAAAGAAATTCCTCTAAAAAGCATAAAGGAACCAATCTCTACACAGTCAGCCGGTTCCTTTAACATCATTCCACATAATTGTACCATATCATCTACTTCATGTCAAGTATTCTTTTATTTAAAATAGGCTGCAAAGTGGCAAACCTGTGCGATAGTACAAACTTCACCTTACCATCTGCAAATACCGTCCAAAGCAACGCAAAGGCACTTATGACAAACGATTTTTCGTTATCATAAGTGCCTTTTCTTAAAACTTCGTTATGGGACGTTTAAAAACTTAAATTTTCTATGCTTATTAAAGACCAACGCTGCGGATAACAGCCTTCAACGCCTCGGCAGATTCATGCATTCTTCTTATTTCATCGTCAGCAAGCTTCTGTGTAAGTATGCTCTTTACGCCCGTTGCATCAATTAGAGAGAGCGAGCTGAGACATACGTCGTTTATGCCGTATTCTCCCTCGTGGAGAGAGGATATTGTAAGAGCAGTCTCTGCGCTTCCGCCAAGTGTCTTTACAATATGTGTAGATGTCATTCCTATTCCGTATACTGTACAACCCTTACGAGCGATGATCTTTCCGCCGGACTTCTTAACGTAGGTCTCTACCTCCTCGTGCTCATACGCTACGGGAGTATGGTAAGGTGTAGCAATGGAAGCATTGTATTCGTCAAGCGGAATTCCCGCGATAGTAGCGGTAGACCAAGCAACAAATGATGTGTCTCCATGCTCGCCAAGAACGTTGGCGTGTACCTGCTGCTTATTTACGTTATATATCTCCGCAAGGCGTGTGCGCAAACGGATAGTATCAAGAGCCGTTCCCGTTCCCATGACCTGATGCTTGGGAAGACCTGTATACTTCAAGAATGCATATGTAAGTATATCAACAGGATTCGCAACAAGAATATAGATTGCATTGGGAGCGTATTTTATTATCTCGGAAGATATAGTCTTAATTATTCCAACGTTTGTCTGAACAAGCTCAAGACGTGTCTGACCCGGCTTTCTTCCTATTCCCGAGGTGATTATGACGACCTCAGAGCCGACTGCGTCACTGTAAGTACCCGCATGGATATCACAGTTGTCAATAAAGGGAGTTGCCTGCTTAATATCCAAAGCCTCTCCGCGAGCCTTTTCTGTATTAATGTCGATGAGGACTACCTCTGAAGCTGCGCCTCGAGTCAAAAGTGCGAAAGCTGTTGTTGCGCCAACTGCTCCTGCGCCTATGATAGTTATTTTTTTCTGCATTGTTATTCTCCTTTTAGTGTTAAATATTGATAAAAAATCGGGAGTCTTTGGTTCGTGAGCTATTCACAATCAGACTTTTTTCGTTTGCCCATCTGCTTCTTACATTAATAATATCACAAAACTTTTAAAAAATCAAGAGATTCTGTCATTTTTAGGCATTTAAAATATATTTCTCCATATCTCTCGAAAAAAAATCATTCGTCATTCTTGTCGCTAAAGCGTCTGCATATAGCTTCAACTATCGGGAAAATCGCTCCGCTTATCAAAAAGATTATCCAAGTGATATGCCACTTGTGAGAAAGGAAACTCCAAAGAAGATATATAGCAACGGTCACGCCCCACCAAGCAGAGCCGACTATCTCGCAAAGTCCTCTCAGCTTCATCTCTTTCGGGGCATAATCCCCTTCCTTCAAGAGCTTTTGCATACTTGCGTTTCGGACCCCCACGACAATAAACGCCGAAGCACCGATGCCCGCTATTATTATAGTCACGGCAAGCATAATGACCGAAAGCATTTCGTTTTCCGAAAAAGATGAGACAAGAAGCGGGATAGGCGAAAAGATACAAATACATGTGGCGATAATATTCCATCTGACATAAGTATCACGGAATTGCTTTTGACACTCGGTGACAATGCCTTTTACTCCATATTCAAGCTCAAAGGGTATGCTATTATCCAAAAACTCAAACTTTTCGTTTTTGAAGCTGCAGAAAATATACATCGGAACAGCGCACAATACAAAAGCAAACAATACAACAAGTCCGATAACAGCCGCGACATCTTCGGATATAAAAGAATTGGGTCTTTCCGATAATGCTCCCAGGATAAAGAGTGTTATTGGAGAAAGTATGCACAAAAAGGTAGCTATTGCAATCTGCCACGAAGCGCGTTTCCTTTGCTCAAGATATGTGTTGGCTTCTTCTATCGAAATTCTCTTTACCGTTGAATCGGAGATGTCCTCGCTGAATTCCTCTTCCTCTATCTCGTCTTTTAAAAGGTAATCGGTAGTAACGCCAAACAGCTCGCCAAGCTGCAATATCTTTCCTATATCGGGAATAGCCTGCGCGCTCTCCCATTTTGAAACTGCCTGACGGGATACGTTCATCTTCTCGGCAAGCTCCTCCTGCGACCACCCGTTCTTTTTTCTGAGTTTAATAATCTTGTCGGCTAAAATCATATAATCACCTCTCTGAACTTTCAAAAAGCTCATGCCTTTTATCTTAGTTGCATTGTAACACAAAAAGCGGTTACACTCCACCAACCGAGAGCTTTCAATTTGTCAACTTACAGTTGCACAAGGCTTTTTGAGCATGGTAAATTATAGTGTGTTTCTGATTTTCATTATAGCATATCCCCTTTTCTTTGTCAACAAGCACTAAATCTTGGGCTTTTCGTAATAATCCTAAATATATATTGACTTTGCAGAGCATTTGTTATATAATGCTATCAAACACACTTTCAAAAAGGAGCGCATATGAAAACAGAGAGAAATATTCTTTTTGCCTTTATTCTGAATTTTTCATTTTCGATTTTTGAATTTATCGGGGGTATCTTCACGGGAAGCGTTGCTATCATGTCCGACGCCGTACACGATATTGGAGATGCCGCAAGCATCGGCGTTTCTTATTTCCTTGAGAAAAGAAGCAAACGACAGCCCGACAAGACCTATACATACGGATACACAAGATATTCTGTTATCGGCGGTCTTATAACTACTCTGATTCTTCTTATAGGCTCTGCTCTGGTAATTTATAATGCAATTATGCGCATTATCTATCCCACCGATATCAACTACAACGGAATGATAATCTTTGCTATTGTCGGCGTTATAGTAAACCTTTGTGCCGCCCTATTCACTCGTGACGGAGATTCGCTCAATCAAAAGGCAGTCAATCTTCATATGCTCGAAGACGTTCTTGGCTGGATAATCGTTCTTGTGGGCGCTATCGTAATGAAATTCACCGATTTTGCGATACTCGACCCGATACTCTCTATCGGTGTTGCTGTATTCATCTTCATAAACGCTGCCAATAATCTGAAGGAGATCTTCGATCTCTTTCTCGAAAAAGCTCCGCACGACATAAACATCGACGAAATAAGAGAGCATATTCTCGGAATTGACGGTGTGCTTGACGTTCACCTCGTCCACGTATGGAGCATGGATGGGCAAAACAATTACGCGACTATGCATATCGTTACAAACGGAGACGCGCATAAGCTCAAGGAAGCTATCCGTGAAGAATTAAAGGAACACGGAATAGGACACTCGACCTTAGAATTTGAAACTGAGGACGAGCACTGTCACGAAAAGGATTGCCACATAGATACTTCCTCTTCATCGGGACACCATCATCACCATCATCACCACCACGGTCATCATCACAAACACGCTCATCATGAACATCACGAACATCATGAGCATAACGAAGAATAATAAATCACTAAAAATTCAGGTCTTGCCACGGGTAATGTGGCAAGACCTTTTTTCTTTATTTAATTTCAAATCTCTCTTTTTTTATAAAAGGATATCGACAGCCGCCACGAAAAGACATATATGAGTATCCCCACAATACAGATTGTCGGCAAAATGGCATTCATCTTTATCACAGTTTGCATTGCGCCGTTAAACAAGCCCGATAACGCAACACTTCCGCCGAATATTATTCCTATCATGATATAGTAAGCCATTCTTCCCTTTTCCACGCCAAGCTTAAAGATAAACGGAAGCGTTATAGCTCCTGCAAATAGAGAGACAACGAGCAACAACAGCATAAACACTGCGTATCCGCCCGGTGCGAAAGTGCCGTCAAGACTCATTTTTATTGCCTGCGCAGTTCCCGTAATTATTATCATTAAGGTCTGTGTGCCAAGTCCTATCAGGTATTTTGAGCTAACTATCTGCGCCTTTGTATATGGCATCGTTCCGCTATATTGCAGCCATCTGCTTCTCTCGTCGTATGACAGAAGATTTACGGGTATCATTCCACAGAGAATAGTGGGATAAAAGACAAGAAACAAATTACCGTTATCTACAAATGAAACCGCCGTAAAAACGATTATTATAAGCAGATAGGCTCTGCAATATTTCATCATCATATAGATATCCTTTAAAATAAGTCCCTTCATTTATCTATCCTCCTTTACCATAAATACGAACAGCTCCTCGATAGTAATGGGATTTACCTTGAAGGTGTCGGGCACGTATTTGCGCAATACCATAACGGTAGTTCCGTACGGTGTTTCTTTTTTATACTTTACCGCCCTTTCATCAAGCTCCGAGCACTGTTCCGCACTGCACTGGATAATGCCGTATTCGTTGAGCAATTCGTCCTTTTCCTCGCAAAGCAAAAGCTTTCCCTTATGCAAAAACGCCACGTAATCGCAGAGCTTTTCAAGGTCGCTGACAATATGCGAGGATATAAGTATCGAGTGGTTTTCATCTCGTGTAAATTCATAAAACATCTCGACGACCTCGTCACGAACCACGGGGTCAAGTCCGCTTGTGGGCTCGTCGAGCAAAAGCAGCCTTGCGCCGTGTGACATAGCGATAGCTATTCCCAGCTTCATCTTCATTCCGCGAGAAAAATCCTTAAACGGCTTATTGTCGGGCAAAGACAGCTTTTTGAGAAGACGTGTGTATTCCTCGTGGCTCCAACGGCGGAAGGTATGCTTCATCACCTTTCCCACCTGCTTTGCCGTGAGACATTCGGGAATTCCCACCTCGTCCATTACAACACCGACGTCTTCTTTTATAAGACCGATATCCTTCTCGTTGCTCTTTCCAAGTATCGTAACGCTTCCGCTCGTTTTGTGTATCATATCGAGTATCAGCTTTATCGTGGTACTTTTTCCCGCTCCGTTCTCACCGATAAGCCCCATAATACAACCGCTTGGAAGCGTAAGATTTATGTTGTCCAAACGAAACTCTTTATAATCCTTGCTTAAATTTTTCATCTCAAGCGCGTTCATTTTTCTTCCTCCATACCGAATGTTATCATCTCAATAATATCCTCTTTTGAAAGATTGCAGGAGTCTGCAAGCCTTGCTATACGCTCAATATACTCCTCTATCTTCTTCAGATTTTCCTCGCGTAAAAGCTCTATGTTTTTGGGAGCGACATAGCATCCCTTAGCCGGGAGAGTGTATATAAATCCCTCTCTTTCAAGCTCGTCATAGGCGCGCTTTGTCGTTATAAAGCTGATGCGGAGGTCTTTAGCCAGTCCTCGGATAGACGGAAGCATCTCGTTTTCACTCAGCTCTCCGCTTATTATCTGATTTTTTATCTGAGAATATATCTGATTGTATATAGGCTCTCCGCTTTTATTATCAATTAAAATAGTCACGACTTCACCTCTGTTACAACTGTATATATCCATTATATACAGTAATAATGAAATTGTCAAGCCTTTTTATAAATTTAAAAAATCTGTCGCAACAAATTAATACTGTTGCGACAGATTTTCATTTTTTACTTCAAAAATAACCTCAAAAGCTTTTCGTAAGTTTTGCTCTTATAAGGTTGATAGCGCATTGGAAGATCAAGCCAGGTCTTTTTATCGACTATCGACTTATAGTGAGAAAAGGCGTCAAACCCGTCCTTTCCGTGATATGATCCCATACCGCTTTCTCCGACTCCGCCAAAGCCCATCTCGCTTGTGGCGAGGTGTATGACAACGTCATTGATACATCCTCCGCCATACGAAAGCTCTGCCGTGACGCGCTTGATATGCTTCTTATCACTTGTAAAGAGGTAGAGCGCGAGCGGCTTATCCTTACTTTTGAGCTCATTTACCACAAAATCAAAATCATCAAATGTGAGAATAGGCATAATAGGACCGAATATCTCTTCGCCCATAACAGCGTCTCGCTCTGTGACGTTATCCATTACAGTTGGTGCTATACGACAAGTCTCGGCGTCTCTCATACCGCCAAACACTACCTTGCTCTCGTCTATAAGTCCGCAAAGACGCGCAAAATGCTTCTCGTTGATTATCTTGCCAAAGTCCTTATTATCGAGAGGATTCTCTCCGTACTGCTTTTTGATCTCGAATATCACAGCGCTCACAAATTCATCCTTAACGGAAGCTTCGCAAAGAATATAGTCGGGAGCGACACAAGTCTGTCCGCAATTGAGATATTTGCCGAAAACGATACGCTTTGCGGCAAGCGCTATATTTGCGCTCGAATCAACGATACAGGGACTTTTTCCTCCAAGTTCAAGCACAGCGGGAGTAAGATGCTCTGCCGCGTGGCGAAGCACCTCCTTGCCCACATTCTGACTGCCGGTGAAAAATATAAAGTCGAATTTTTGCTCAAGGAGCGCGCTATTCTCTGCTCTGCCTCCCGTAACGACCGAAACGTATTCGGGAGAAAAACTTTCTTCAAGTATCTTAACGACGACCTTGCTTGTTGCGGGAGAATACGCGCTCGGCTTTACGATCGCAGTATTTCCCGCCGCAATAGCATCGGCAAGGGGAGATACAGTCAAGAGAAAGGGATAATTCCAAGGGCTCATTATAAGCACGTTGCCGTATGGGGTGGGCTGTTTATAGCTGTGCGAGGGAAACTGCGCGAGCGGTGTTTTCACTCTTTTGCGTCTCGCAAATTTCTTTACGTGTCTGCGCATATACGATATCTCGCCGAGCACAAGTCCTGTCTCGCACATAAAGCCTTCGTAACGGCTTTTACCGAGATCCGCCATAAGCGCTTCGTCTATCTCTTTCTCATACTTTTTTACGGTATCATAAAGCTTTTTAAGCTGTTCAATACGGAATTTTACCGAAATAGTAGCCCCGCTTCTGTAATATTCCCTTTGTCTCTCAAGCAGAGCTTGTATTTCCCGCCTCGTCATATTCCCTCCGTTAATACAGATAAATTATTCTACCTCTACCACTCCGTCAGCCTTGACAGTTATCTTCATTCCGTCCTTGACGTAGTTCAAAAACTCATCGCCAAGCGAGTCGATAACAGGCATTGTAACGCTATCTACCCAAACGTCAGCAAGAACAGCTCCTGCCGCCGCAAGCGAATCGATATGGTTAGCAAAGAGCATACAAGCGGGATTCTTCTGCATAGAGCAAGCGCAATAAAGTACAAGTCCTCCCGTGGTAGAGCCTATTGTCTGCGGAAGGCAGAGCGCCTTTCCGAGAAGCGGCTTGCCGTAAAGCTCCTTGTTGCTCTGGTCTCCGCATTTTACCTCTTTGTCTCCAAACTGCAACGCCATCTGGAAAGATGCGAGCGTATTAAATCCTTCTTTCGTTACTACCGCCTCGGCAGTTACCTCACCGGGAGTAACAACTCTTCCTTTGAACTGTTTCATTAGATCTTACCTCCCGTAATAGTCTTGAGAATTTCCGCATCGGTGTAGTATCTTGCGCTGGTATAAGTACGAAGCTTATTTGAGGACGTGATAACAGGCATCTTCTTACAGAGCGGGTTATTCATATACATAAGCGGACAGATATACGACGTGATGACGCCCGTCGCCTTAAGTCTCGGCGCATATTCGGTTTTCTCAAATGCTTCAAGAACCGCGGGAGCGGCTGTAAATACGGTAGGAATGGTAACCTTCTTTTTGCCATTAGCCTTAAGCTCTGCCTCAAGATTTCGAGTCCAGTCCTTGAGCTGCTCGAGCGAGAGGTGAGGACAGCCGACGAAGCAAAGCTTGGGAGCTGCTTCGGGATTCTTCCATATAACAGGATAGTTATCCTGTACTCTCTTCAGCTCAGCATCGTCAATTATGTATTCCTTTGCGCCCTCGGCGATAAGGCTCTCTCCAAGCTCCTTTGCCTCGGGGGTAAGATTTGCGATATGATAAAGACCGACTGCGCCGTTGGAAGCGGTTGCCGCGCCAAAATCCTTCAGATATGCGCAAGCAGAATCGTCGAGCTCGTCGCCTATCCATTTGTCGAGTCCTACGACGTAAGGAACGCCCTCCATTTCCTCCATTCCGATAGCAGAGCCGAGAAGCTGCGCTTCGGGCTTCTTTGTAGTCTCGATCTTTACTACCCAAGTAGCTTTTCTGCCCTCGTCGGTAAGAAGTCCGAAATAAGGAACGTAACCGACGATAGAGCCCATAATATCTATAATGCCCGAATTTCTGTTACATCTTGCGCCGAGAACCGAGTTTGCATAAACTACCGCGCTCGATTCCGCCCAGGAAAGCACCTCTCCCTTCTGCGGCTTGTTGCCAAGCTCATCCATATAGCAGGTACAGGAGAAAGCATTTTTATCCATAAGTCCGAGCTTTTCGAGCTGTTCCTCATAAAAATCCTGCTTTGTATACATAAACTTGCTAAACACAAGATTCTGCAAGAAGTTTGCGGGGACATTCTTATCTATCGGACGGGGATCTACCGAGAATTTCTGCTCAGAGCATACGCCCGCGTCAAGAAGCTGTTGCATAAGGTCGTAAACAGGGGACATGACCTTCAGTCCAAACGAGGTAACAAGGTGATTATACTTTGAGGTGATAGGTACGAGCTTTTCAGCCTCAAAGGCGTCACCGTACATCACAAGCGTTTTCATGACCTTCGCAAGCGTCTCACCCTTCTCGCCGTCAAGTATCGCCTGCTGTTCTTTTGTAAGTATCATTATTTATCCTCCTATCAAATCATTACAGTTTCATACAAACGTTCCAAGCGCCCCAAATTACCGTGCGGAGATTTCCGACCTTTGCGGCGTCTCCGATAACGTGGATATGCTTACCCTTTGAAACAACGGGAGCGGGATTATATCCGACAGAGAGGATCACAGAATCGGCATCTACGCTGAAGGTCTTGCCCTCCTTATCCTTAAGTGTAACACTTCCCTCTCCGATCTCGGAAAGAGCAGTCTCAAGATATACAGGAACTTTATTTGTCTTAAAGAAATCGCGGAGATAACTCGTGTTAGCAAGGCAGATGCCCTTTGTGGTAATGAGGTCATCCTGCATTTCCACGATAACGGGCTTTTTGCCGCCAAGATAGAGGTCGTATGCGATCTCACATCCTGTAAGTCCGCCGCCGATAACGACAACCTTCTCACCTACCGTCTTATTGCCAAGCAGATAGTCAACAGCTTCCACTGCGTTCTCTGCTCCCTTTACGGGAATTCTCTTTGCCACAGCTCCGGTAGCCACGATGATCTCGTCAGCTTCAAGTGCCGCTACGTCCTTTATCTCTGTGTTAAGCTTTACTTCGATAGGATATTTGTTCAATTCACGGATATACCACGCGATAAGCGCTCTGTCCTTTTCCTTGAAGGAAGGAGCTGCCGCAGCGACAAATACGCCGCCAAGCTTGTCGCTCTTTTCATAAAGCGTTACCTTGTGTCCGCGCTTTGCAAGGAGAATAGCCGCCTCCATACCGCCTATACCGCCGCCGATAACAGCGATATTCTTCTGCTTCTTTGCAGGGGTTACGTAATACTTCTTCGACTGCATTGTCTCAGGATTGAGCGCGCAACGCGCAAGTCCCATAGTATCGCTGAGGTCCTGAGTATTCGCGTGTCCCTTCGAGGACGAGAAATTAAAGCAACCGCTGTGACAGCAGATACAAGGCTTGATATCCTCAAGTCTGTCCTCGATGAGTTTGGTTATCCATTCGGGGTCAACAAGGAATTGACGCGCAACTCCAACCGCGTCGATACGTCCGTCAGCAACCGCCTTAGCTCCGACCTCCATATCCATTCTTCCCGCGCAAACCACGGGAATGTCCACGAATTTCTTTATATGTGCAACACCGTCAAGGTTGCAGTTCTCTGGCATATACATCGGCGGATGCGCCCAGTACCAAGAGTCGTAAGTTCCGTTGTCGGCATTGAGCATATCATATCCCGCATCCTGAAGATATTTTGCCGCCTTTTCGGATTCTTCCATATTTCGTCCGACCTCAAGGTAATCCTCACCGGGCATAGCGCCCTCGCAAAAGCCTTTAAGCTTAGACTCTACGGAATAGCGGAGAGATACTGGATACTCGTCGCCGCACGCCTCCTTGATCGCCTTTACTACCTCGGTAGCAAAGCGGTAGCGGTTCTCAAAGCTTCCGCCGTAATCGTCGGTACGCTTGTTGAAAAATTCAATGGCAAACTGGTCAAGGAGATATCCCTCGTGTACGGCGTGCACCTCAACTCCGTCAACGCCCGCAGCCTTACAAAGCTTCGCAGTCTTTGCAAATGCTTCGATTATCTCGTGTATCTGCTCTACCGTCATTTCGGGACATTCGATATCATGCGCCCAACGCGACTTTTGAGGCGAAGGAGACGCAAGCTCGTGCGAGGTATCAAGCACAGGCTTTAATATCGCTCTTGTAAATTTGTTTGTATGAAGGGGGGCTACAAGCTCGGTGATAGCCCAAGAACGTCCCATGCCTGCAGTAAGCTGAATGAAAAGCTTTGCTCCGGTCTTATGTATTTCATCCATAAACTCTTTAAGCTCGTCAAACATCTTCTCGTTCTGCCAGAGCCACTTGCCCCAGAAGGTATCGCGAAGGGGGGCTATACCCGGAATTATAAGTCCTACGTTGTTGTTCGCTCTCTCAAGGAAGAGTTTTGCAGCCTCCTTGTCAAAGTGACAGCCCGTAAGCTCAAACCAGCCGAAAAGCGACGTTCCGCCCATGGGGCACATTACTATTCGGTTTTTGATCTCCACGTTACCGATCTTCCAAGGCGTAAATAAAGCCTCGTACTTTTCATCGATTTTGTTCATTGAATTTCTTTCCTTTCTCGAACTTATATTTTATTTTTACCTTTAAAAATTTTGCTTCTGAAGAGTATCACGTTCAAAACCGCGAAGAAAGCCGCGAATATTATAAGACAAAGAATAGGTCTTATCGGTGCTAACGTTGCAAGAAACATTATCGGAAAGCCAAATATTATGGCCGGGAAATTCTGATATACCATATTGTCCGACGCAGGTGTTTTGAAGTCGCTGTCTATCTCTCGAAGAAGGATAATTCCCGTGCTCGCAGTTCCCGTGAGCATACCGTACATCGTGAGGAACTGTTCCTCTGCGTAATCGGGAAACAGAGCTTTTGCGACAAGCCTGTTATAAACGTACGTAATAAGCGCGCCAACGACACCGAGAATAAGAATGATGCCCCAATAAGACTCAAGTATATCAAGTCGTATCGCCGCCACTCCCGCAACCACCATAATATCGAAGAAAAGATTGCTCACACGGGTCATAAGAAAATTGTTAGTGTATTTCTTTTTTACAATATTCTTCTTTACAAGGAAATCAAGGAGCGTCTTTATAAGGGTCGCCATAAGGACTCCAATAAGGAAATTGAAGCCGTATATTACAGAGCGCATAGACGGCAAAAGCTCTCCTATACCGAGCATCAAAAGATAGGTAGCTATGTAAGCCACTACTATAAGCGCCACCTGCACTGTTAATTTGTCAATGCTCTCCTGCATAGGTATCTCATTGTCGCTATGTATATCCTCTGTGTGCAGACTTCCGTCAGAGCGGTTGGAAAGAACAAGCTTTCCGCGTCTCTTCATAATATTCAAATGAATAACTCCGCCAAAGCTTGCCGACAAAAAGCCAAGCGCCGCAATAGTAAGTCCAAAGCTCTTTCCGCCTTCAAAGCCAAATTCGTTTTCGTATATAGTTCCGTAGTTAAGCGCCTGTCCCGTACCCTGTCCGTATCCAAAGGGCAAGAGCACCCCCGCAGCTCCAAAAAAGTCTTTTACAATAAGCGCGCATATAAGAGTAATGCCAAGTCCAAATACAGCTTGTAAAAGGTATGTAGATACCGTCGTAATTCCCGTATTAAATATTTCGCCCGTACGCTGTTTAGAAAACTTCCCGCCCGTAGTTTTTAGCGCCGAGGCAATAAATCCGAGCGCCAAGGTATGATACGTGATCATCTCAAGCAGCTGTGTGCCTATACCGCCAAAGACCGCCGTGTCAAACATCACCTCTCCGCTAAATCCCTTATATATAGCGGCTACGATGAGAAGTATCGCTCCGCCGAGCACAGACGTAGGTATCAGCGAACGTTGCAGAACAGGAACACTCTTCTTTAAAACGTTTCCCGCAAGCAAGCTTCCAAACAAAACGCCCAAGACAAGTATAAAGCTCCACACATTACAGTCCCAAAAATACCCCATCTTTTTCTCCTTTCATTATGTTTTTATATCGGTGATAAATATGTACGTATTTCAAGGCGTTAAAGCGCTTTCCGCCCCTTACCTGATATATCGCTCCGCCATGGTATATATTCAGCTTATTTCGTCCGAGGACAGTAACCGCCGACGTATCGTCAAAGCGGTATATACGTGTTTCCTCTCCTATTCGGAGCTCAACTCGGTTTCCGTAAAGAGAAAGCTTTGCTTTGTCGCATATCAGCTCCTTTTTCTCGCAAGGAATCACCTCGTATATCTCGACGTCCTCGAAATACATAGCCTCATTCTCATATTCAAGAACATCGAGGCTATTGATATAATCTGTCTGAGCGTCATACCACTCTGCGACAAAGCGGAAAGGAAACTCAAAGCCAATTCCGCAAAGCTCCTTAGTAGGCATATACCTGATCTCTCTGTTACACTTTTGGCACTTTATAATCTCTCCGTTACTCTCAAACGCGGAAAGCCCGCAAAAAGGACACACATATACCGCGCGCTCAAGGTATTCAGCTCTTTTTTTGTGATGAAATTCTCCATCGCACACAGCTTCATTGACGTACAAGCCCTCCTTGATAATCTCAAAAAGCTCGTCATCGGAAAGAGCCGCATACTCCTCGGGATATATAACTCTTGACACGTATCCGCGCATCTTTCCCTTTCTTACGACGTCGCTCCACCTCGGCTGTGCTCCGTATCCGCCCTCTATTCTGAAAAGAGCGATAGGCTGACCGAGCTTTCTTGCCAAGGGAGCAATAGACGGACTCATATATTCTGTCCTTCCGCTATATGTTCTGTTGCCCTCGGGCGCGATGGCGATAGTTCCGCCTTCTCTCGAAACACGAACGCAATTCAAAATAGCCTTTATGTCGGTCGTTTGCTTTTTTATCGGGATCGGCGCAACAAAATATTTTATAAGCGACGACACCCATCCGTTTGAAAAGATGTCCTCGGTAGCAAGATAATACACCGCCCCTTTAAACGCCATTCCAACAAAAAATTGATCAAAGGGCGTTTGATGATTCATAAGAATAAGATACGGACGGTCCTCTTGCTCTTCAAATCTGTCGACTTTTATGCCGTATTTAATGCGCGAATAGGGTTTAAGCACCGCGTATAGAATATTTCTCATTATTCTATGTCTGGCTTTTATCCACTTTTTCTTTTTATTACTCTTTGCCACACTGCCTCCGATCAAATTGATATTATTTTTATTTAAGCACTAAAAATGCTACGATATCGCATAAAGTATATGCAAATTTCTTATATCGGCATCCCTTATCCTGTCATTCACCTTATAGGCTTGAAGCTCGGATTCCGCAGTTAAAGTATCCGTAAGCCCCTGTGTATATAACTCGGAAATTATCTTCTCGCATACGCGCTCTATCATCTCCTGCTTTTTCTCCGCCTCGCCAGCTTCATTCCCGCTTGAGATGAGATATTCGAGCGGAGCGTAAAGCTCTGACAGACGCTCAAGCTCAGAAAGCGCGCGAAAACTCCATTTATAGTAGGGCATATAGCGTTTGTTCAATAAAAATATGACGTTCAACGCGCTCCTTACGAATTCTATCACAGCAAGCTGTGCCGCGGCAGTTTCTTTGCGCAAGATTGAGCGCGGATAATTATACTGCCCCGACTGACCCATGATCAACAGATTTCCCGCAAGCTTTTTTATGCGAACATCCTCGGGCAGATACGCGAGCCGTTCCCTTATCTCGCACAAGATTCCAAGATCGTCACGAAAGACCTTGCCGTCTGTCGCCTCTGCAAGAGACTGCTCGGGAATAAAAAACCAATCCTTAAGCGCTATCTTTCCGTCGGGAGTTCCCGTCCTCTCCTTGAAAAAATCGCTTATTCTGATAACTCCGTGACGGTTTCCGCCAACGGGAGAGAGAATGCTCCTTTTGTATCCCAAAAATTCGTTCGGCAGCCTTGAATACGCACGTTCAAGCGCAAATTCGCTTTTTCTGTCAACAACATCTTCGTCGGGCAGAAAAATGCAAAATCCCGCCTCAAAATCGTGATCCTTTGATATTTCATCATCATATCCAAGACACTCCGAGCCGCTTCCCGCAAGACCTATCGCAACTATTCCCTCAAGCTCGGGAAAGCATTCGCGTATCATAGGCGCGCCGTATTCAAGATAGAATTTTTCGGAAAGCTCAATTCCCTTCATATATCCTCCTTGCGCGCTCCTTGAGGTCTTTTTCATATGCAAATCTTCCGTAATATCCAAAGACAGAGGCGCACTTCTCACAAACAAAGGCGTAATATCCGTCTTTCTTTGCGTGAGCTTCAATCAGCTCTTCCGCCTTATCAAGATATTCCTGTATAGCCATGTCGGCATCAAGCAAGCCGAGCTCCGCCTCTATTGAGCTTGCCATATTGAGATAGGTAATCGCCACCTCAAGATCTCCGTTTTGAGTTCTTTTCATAACCGAGATAGCCTTTTTATAAAGCTCATTTGCCTCCGAAAATCTTTTAAGATCAACGAGCGAGAGCGCCATATTGTTATAAAGTCCGCCAAGACGGCTGTCACTCTCCTCAAGCTCACTCTCATAAACCCTTCCTGCGCGTTCAAAAAGCGGGATAGACTCCTCCGCTTTTCCAAAAGCCTTATATACCGTGGCGCAATTCAGAAACGTGGTCGCAGCGCCGACCTGATGTCCGATATCCAGCTTTTCTATTTTATCAAGCGCGACAGAAACGCACGCAAGCGCTTCCTTCTCTCGACCAAGCTTGCGATAAAGTCCCATAAGCTCGTTGCGAACAAGCAGTTCGGTCTTAGAGTCACATCCGCGCTCTGCCTCGGAGAGCCAATAAACGAGGTGTCTCTCTGCGGCACTGTAATCATTTTTATTCAAATATTCGTCAAGCTTAGAAAGTATACGCGCGACCGAAATACATCCCTTCATCATCCTGTCTCTTCCTTATTACAAGGTTATATACAATATTATTATACCACAAAATCGGCAGAAGAACAATACCTCTGCCGAAATTTGCAAGCATATTTAAGAATTTTATGAATAATTATTTCTTTTCAAATTTAACTATGCCGATCTTGATGTAGTCTTCGCCCTCTTCAAAGTCAACCGCCTGGCTGTACTTCTTGGCGTCCTCATCGTCACCCTCGAACTCGAACGTGATCTTATCGTCATCAATGGAATACTTACCTTCAATAGATATGGGGTCTCCAACTACCGCGCCTGCTACCTTTGTTTCAACAGTAAGAGTTACCTTCTTACCTGAAAATTCGTAAGTTGTAACAACGCCTGTTCCCAATGCGGTAGCATCATTCTCGTACTTGCCTGAAAGAGTCTTGCCGCAAGATGCAAGAGTAATGCAAAGCATAGCTGCCACCATAACGAGTGACAATACTTTCAATACTTTTTTCATAATCTAATTTCTCCTTGAAAGTCTTTTGTTTAGCCTTGTAAGGCTAATATTATGATATCATTTTCTACCTGATTTGTCAAGTTTTTTGCTCAAAAATTTTTCTATACCGAGCCATATTACTATCGCAGCGATAGAGATATATACAAAAAGATTACCTATACAGGTAAATAGAGTTTGGCTCTCCACGGGATACACCTCAGCCGTTATTTGAGCGCTAACGAGACGGTCAACAGAGGCTTTCTCCTCCCCTCTCGGAGATATAATGCTTGATATTCCCGTATTTGCGGAACGTACCACGTATCGTCTGTTTTCTATCGCGCGAAGCTTTGCCTGCGCGTTGTGCATGTCAAGCGCGGCGGAGTCAAGAAACCAAGAGTCGTTGGTGGATATCGCAAGTATCTTCGCGCCCGATCGGACCGAATCTCTTGCAAGCTCGTCGTATATCGAGTCAAAGCAGATAAGCGACCCTATATTCGTCCCGTCAAGCTCGAGCACCTGCGCAGACTCCCCCGCTCCGAGATCGCTTGATATCATAGATAGCTCTGTAAGCGGAGGTATAAGTATTTCAAAGACCTCTCTAAGAGGAACGAATTCTCCAAACGGAACGAGGTGGCGTTTTGAATATACCGTTTCGTGCATACTTCCGTCAGGCAGAAAGGCAACTATCGAATTGTATTCCTCATCGTCTTCGCCATAGGTAAACGCTCCGCAAAGTATCGTAACTCCGTTCTTTTTCGCCACTCGGGAGACGTAATTTTTCATCGTTGCGTTATCGTCAATATTATATGGAAGCGCCGTCTCGGGCCATACAACTATGTCAGCGCCCTCTTCTGCCGCCGCTTCCGTGTATTCCTCATATACGTCAAACGTCTTTTGGCGAAGCTCGGAACTCCATTTTTCCTGCGAGGAAATATTTCCTTGAACGGCAGATATTTTCACGTTTTCTCCTTTGTCGGAGTAGCTGAAATATATCGCAGCGCCAAACAGCGTATTTGCAACAAATATTGCCGACGCAAGAATTGCCGAAAGACGTCTTTTATCTGCTTTAAGAATTGCATACGCTACGAAAAAATTCACCGTAACTATCAAAAAGCTTACAAAGCATGAGCCGAAAAGCGATGCGCTCTGCGCACCGATAAGCCAGCCTGTCTGACCGATAGCAAGCCTTCCCCACGGAACTCCCGCCCATGTAAGCGTTTGAGTCCATTCAAATATCGCCCAAAGAGCGCCTGCTAAAATTGCCCCAACGGGAAAGAAGCGGCGAGCTGTTTTGGTTTTTGCGCCCTCTGAAAAGACCACAAAGACAAGTCCTCCGACAAGCGCTTGAAGAACAGAAAGTCCGACCCAGCCAGCAAAGACTACGGCAAGGGCAGCGGGCTTTGTCATTCCGCCAACAAAATCAAGCGGATAAAGCCTTATAAACCAATGATAATTAACAAGATAAAAGCATACGAAAAAGAAAAAACCGTATCCGTAAATTCCTCTTCTTCTGCCTTTCTCATCCTCGCTGATGCTTATAAGCGCAAGCGCGGCGGGCACAAGAGAGACCCATTCAAGTACCCCTATACTTGGAAAAACAAGTGTAAGCCCCGTAAGGACTCCGCCAAGCGCAAGCATTATGAAGCGGAATATTCTTCTATATCTATCGTTTTCAAGCAACCTCAAAATCATTTAGATCTCTTCTCCAAATCATTTATAAACCATATTTTGTCTTTTTCGAGCATAAACTCTTTGTCGGTGAGATATGAAAGTATGTTTTCTTCTCCGTCGTCCAAAAATTTAAGCTTGTAGGCATAAAGCGCCTGATACTTATATCCTCTGTGCTTTTCCTCTCGGTTTACACCGTACTTACCGTCTCCGAGAAGCGGATGTCCGATATGCGACATATGAGCGCGTATCTGGTGTGTGCGTCCCGTTATAAGCTCTACCTCAAGAAGACTCTCAGAGCCGTTTGTGTCAAGGACAGTATACGCCGTAATTATATCCTTTGCCCCCGCAAATTTTTTGTCTCTGACCTCGACCATATTCGCCTGACTATCCTTTTTCAGCCAAGCGTACATCGTGTCCGACTTCTTTTTGGGTGTGCCGTGCACAAGGCAGAGATAGTATTTTCTGACGCGGTTATTACGTATCTTTTCATTCATAACGCGAAGCGCCTCGGCGTTTTTCGCGGCTATTACTATTCCGCCCGTATTTCTGTCTATTCTGTTGCAAAGCGCGGGAGAAAACGAGTTTTCGGTTTCGGGATCGTATTCTCCCTTCAGCGCAAGATACGCCTTGATATGCATTATAAGCGTGTTCTCTTTCGCGTCGGAGTCCTCGTGCACAAGCACTCCGGGGCGTTTGTTGAGAAGCATTATGTTTCCGTCCTCATACACGATATCGAGCTTTGGTGTTATTCTTGAAAGCGCACCCGTATCCTTTTCGGGCGAATCGAAAAATTCCTCTCTTATAAAAAGCTGTATCTCGACACCCTCGCAAAGAAAATAGTTCTGCACCGTTCTTTGACGGTTTACCTTTATTTTTTTAGTTCTTATATACTTATACATAAGCGACTGCGGAAGTCCTTTGACTGCTTTGCCAAGAAACTTATCAAGTCTCTGCCCCGCGTCGTTACGGTTTACCTTTATTATTCTCATTCAAATAACGGGATTGCCGTAATATACGGCAATCCCAATCTCCTTAAAGCGTTCCGAAAATTCTGTCTCCCGCATCGCCAAGACCGGGAACTATATATGCGTGCTCGTTAAGACACTCGTCAAGAGCCGCCGTGTATATATCAACATCGGGATGCGCCTCCTGAACCTTCTTTACTCCCTCGGGAGCGGCAACAAGGCACATAAAGCGAATATTTTTACAGCCTCTCTGCTTAAGCATCGTAAGCGCGTCTACGGCAGAGCCTCCCGTTGCGAGCATAGGGTCAACAAGAATAACTATTCTGTCCTCAATGTCATGGGGAAGCTTGCAGTAATTTTCCCCGGGCATATGCGTTTCGGGATCACGGTAAAGTCCTATATGACCGACCTTTGCAACAGGCACGAGGCTCTGATGTCCCTCTACCATTCCAAGTCCCGCGCGAAGTATCGGCACTATGGCGAGCTTCTTTCCCGAGACCATCTTTGCAGTCATTTTTGTAAGCGGTGTCTCTATAACCACGTCCTCAAGCGGAAGGTCGCGTGTAAGCTCATAGCCCATAAGCATTGCGATCTCGTTAAGAAGCTCGCGGAAATCCTTTGAGCCTGTCTTTTTATTTCTCATAATTGAAAGCTTGTGCGTTATCAAGGGATGGTCTACTATATGAAGTTCACTCATTGTTTTTATCTCCTCGCAATTTTATTTGTCTTAACAGGACCCCTCCGACCGAAATGGCGCAGACAGCCCTATACACTTACATTATAATCCATCCTTTTCTATTTTTCAAGTCCTTTTGAATAATTTTGATAATATTTTACTATTTACAAAAAAGATAAAATGTGGTATTATGTTAATATACTTAAGTGAGGTATATCGAACAGATGACAAAAAAATCTTTTACAGCCGGAATATACACCCTTGGATGTAAAGTAAATCAATATGAATCGGAGGCTATCTCCGAGGAGCTTTCAAAGAGAGGAATAGAAATACTCTCTCCCTCAGAGCTTTGCGACGTATACGTTATCAACACCTGCACCGTAACCGCGGAGTCAGACAGAAAGGCGCGTCAGTTCATTCGCCGCGCCATACAGAAAAACCCCTCGGCATACATTATAGTGACAGGCTGTTTTTCTCAGGTAGCTCCCGACAAGGTCGCAGAGATACAGGGCGTGGACTATATCTGCGGAAATACCGATAAGCTGTCGGTGGCTGACGCCGCAGAGCTTCTCATAAGCCGTAGAGAAAAGCCGACTTCTCCGATAATTGATGTAAAAGACATCAATTCAGCGCCCTTTGAGCCGATGAAGATAAAGGAATTTGAGCGCACACGCGCATACGTTAAGATAGAGGACGGTTGCGAGAGCCGCTGTACTTACTGTATAATACCCTCGGCAAGAGGAAATATACGCTCAAAGCCCCTATGTGACGTAATAGACGAGGTTCGCGGTCTTACACTTGTAGGCTGCCGAGAGGTCGTTCTTACAGGAATAGAAACAGCGTCGTACGGCCGTGACCTTGAGGGTGCGGACCTTGCAACGCTTCTTTGCGAGGTCGACAAAATAGAGGGCATTGGAAGAGTCCGTCTTGGCTCGCTCGACCCCTCGCTGATAACTCCGCGCTTTGTTGAGCGCATCGCGCCCCTCCGCTCGTTAGCTCCTCATTTTCACCTTTCGCTTCAAAGCGGAAGCAGCCGTGTTCTCGCACTTATGAAGAGAAAATATAATGCCGATATGGCAATGCGCGCTATAAATCTTTTGAAGGACGCTATACCAAACGTAAAATTCACGACAGACGTGATAGTCGGCTTCCCGGGGGAGACCGAAGATGATTTTGCCGAGACTGTAGCTTTTGCCGAAAAGGCTGAATTTCTTATGATGCATATATTCCCGTATTCTAAAAGAGCGGGAACTCCCGCCGCCGAAATGAAGGAGCAGATACCTTCTGACGTCAAGCACGAGAGAGCCGCTTTGCTCGCCTGCAAGGCTAAGGAAATAAGAAGCCGCATACTTTTCTCGGAGGTAGAGAGCGCTCCCGAAAGAACAGTTCTTTTTGAGACCTACAAAAACCGAGTCGCCTACGGACATACCGCCGACTTTATCGAGGTGGCTGTTCCTTCAGAAATACCACTACATTCAGAATTCAGAAACGTTATACTTACACATACCGACGGCAACATCTGCTTCGGTAAATTAAACGAGGTGAAACGCTAATGACCATACGTAATTTTTATTCCTATTCCGACCAAAAGCTTTTGGAGCTTCACGAGTCTCTTGGGCTTTCTATGGATATACAACTTCTCGGTCTTTGCAAGGAACACTGCGCAAAGCTCGGTAAAAGGAACGTAACCACCTCCGAGCTGAGAATTCTTGACGAGATATTCAAGGCAACGCCATCTGACGCTTCAAACGCCGCTATAAACGAGGTCATATGCGAAAACAGCGATATCATTGCTACCTTCAACGACCTTTTATCAAAGCACTCTCATCTATCGGGAGCAAGCACTCCCCTCTCGCTCTCCTCTCTGGCAAAGGTATCGGGCAAATATATGAATACGATAGGACTCAAGACTCCGCCTCTGCCGAAAGATCTCAGCGAAGATTTTGAGAATAAAAATCCATCTCTCATCACGGATATCATTGACACGGCAAAGAGGTACGACAAAAATTCACTTGTCACTGTCGTGACAGACAGACTTCATAACGAGCAGTTTGAGATAGACGAGCAGGCGTTTGGCAAGCATTTTCTTACTGCCCTCAACAAATCAATAGACGCTGCGCTTTCGTTTATCGCGTACGGATACGACCGTCAGCTCATATCGCTGTATCTGAAATATAATTTCCCGAAGAATGCCGACTCAAAGACGCTTGGAGACTGCCTTGCTACGATACTCGGCGCTTACAGAGTAACGTGTGAGCTTTGTATGACAGATGTATCTCACATAAGCTACACTGATTCTGAGGAGGTATCGCTGACCGCGTCTCCCTTTGTAAAAACCGAAAAGGCGTATATGCCTTCAAAGTTGAACGCTAACAAATCAAAGCTCTATCTCCTCTCGTTCAACAGACGTGAGAACGGTATGCCCTATTTTGAAGCATTCAGAAATATGTGCAACATCTATCACGTTCTCTCCTCTCACGGAAAAATAAGAAGCGCGTCGGCAATAAACGGAAATCTTCGTGACGCTATAAGCAAAATGGAGGGCACATTCCGATTTGTTCCAAATGAAAAATCTGCCAAAATACTTGACGACAGCTTTTGCGGAATACTGCTTGAGAGCTATCTCCACCCCAAAAACGCCATCCTTCTCGGAAGCGTTGAGCCGATACCGCAGAAAACGGCTGACGACTCTTGCGAAGCCGACGGCGTAAATAAGGGCGAGGTTGATGAGTTTTCGGAGCAAAGTGACACAACTTTGACACTTGAGATGCCCGATAACACCTCAGAACAGCTCGACAACGCAGAATCACTTGAACAAATTGGGGAAAACACTCAAAAAAACAGCCACGAAAATAGTGAAATCTGCTGATTTTAAATATTTTTAAAAAATCTGAAAAAATCTCTTGCATTTTGAAAAATTTTATGGTATAATGTGAAATGTTCTATGATTTCTAAAACAAGTATATAGATGCACGGCTTGTGCATTGAGGAGGTGTCAATATGGCAAAATGCAGTATTTGCGGAAAGGGCGTTGTGTTCGGTCAGGCTGTTTCACACTCGCACCGTAAAACAAACAGAACTTGGAAGCCTAACATTCGTAAGGTAAGAGCAGTTGTTGACGGTTCAACTAAGACCGTTGCCGTATGTTCTCGTTGCCTTCGTTCAGGCAAAGTTACACGTGCTTAATCGGTTAAATCTTAAAAGCATAAAGCAGTGAAAGCGGGCGTTTTTTCGTCCGCTTTCAGCTTTTTACCCAAAAGGAGCTATAATGAAAAAGGTCGTTGTTGATTCAAGAATACCCGAAAGCTCAGCAGAGGGACTCTCTGCCCTTGGTTACGAGCTCATACCGCTTCCCCCATTCCCAGCTCTTCAAAAGCCTGTCTCTGCACACCCCGATATGCTGATGTTCATATTCGGCAAAAACGTTATATGTCATAAAGATTATCTGCCGATAGCACACAAGGAGCTTGATGAGATAGCCGCGCTTGGATATACTCTGCTCGTAAGTGATGAGCCTATATCAAGCAGTTACCCGCGTGATATTCTTTTTAATGCGCTACCTTTGGGAAAAAATATCTATGCAATGCTTGATTCTGTTTCGGCATTTATTTTGGAACTCGCAAAAAAAGAGGGATATTCGCTTAAAAACGTAAAGCAAGGCTATGCAAAATGCTCGGTATGTCCGCTCGGAGACAAAGCCGCAATAACCTCTGATCCCTCTTTATGCAAAGCAATGCGCGAGGACGGTATAGACGTGCTCCTTATATCGCCGAAAAACATACGCCTTGACGGATACGACACGGGATTTATAGGCGGATGCTCAGGCTCGGATTCCGAAAATATTTATTTTTCGGGAAATATATTGCTTCATCCCAACGGAAAGCTTATATCCGATTTCTGCGAAAAGCATCAAAAAAAGCCGGTGTCGCTCTCCGACGAGCCTCTGTACGACGTTGGTTCTCTTTTCTTTCTATAAAAATAAAGCGTGTTCTCCTTAACGAAGAATTAGAAATCATCAAAACCGCAGATACGTGGATTATCATAAGGCTATTTACAAATTTCGGCAGAGGGATTGTTTTCTCTGCCGATTTATGCTATAATGGAATTAACGAAAAGCCTCGCCCTTTGGGTGATTGATAAAGTAATCAATGAGAGAATCAAAAATTTGTCGTAAACGCCCTCTCACCCGCTACTGTGGGAGCTCTCCCAAAGGGAGAGCCTTCGGTTGCGTGCAGCCTTAAGGGTATGGGATTTGCCTGATACCTTTTGTAAAACAAAGGCGAAACTTGCGAAAAAAGGAGATGACTGTATGATACAACCCGTAAACAATAACAAAATTAAAGAATGTGTTGATGTAATTAAAGAAAGTTTTTTAACTGTAGCTAATGAGTTTGGTTTTACAATCGAAAACGCGCCTCGTTTTACTGCTTTTGCTACAACAGAACAACGTTTGTCTTGGCAACTAAATAACGAAAACAGACCTATGTATGCTTTTGTTGTTGATGGAGACATTGTTGGATATTATTCATTGGCGTTACAAGAAAATAAGGAGTGCGAACTGAATAATTTGTGTGTGCTGCCTCAATTTAGACATCAAGGCATAGGCGAAAAACTATTATTGCATTCATTTTGTGTGGCAAAAAGTTTGGGATGCTTAAAAATGAATATTGGAATTGTTGAAGAAAATCAAATTCTAAAAAAATGGTATGAATCTTTCGGTTTCAAGCATATCAAAACACAAAAATTCGATTTCTTTCCGTTTACCTGTGGATATATGGAACTGATTTTTACATAAACGACAACACCCCGACAGACCTTGAAATCTGTCGGGGTAATTATTTGTTTACTTCGGAACAATTTCACACCATATAAGCAAACTTCCTTATGAGAACAAGCCATTTGGTGCTTTCTCAGATAAAAACATCACGCTTTATTTTTATATTTCCTTTACAGCAATATTCAGCGCAGCCTCAAGCATTCTAAGCTTTGCCGCGAATGCGGGGCTGTCGCCAATCGAGCCACCGAGAAAAAGCTCGCCTATCGGGTATACAGCCGCCACCCTTTTTATATTCTCGGATATTTTTTCTATCGTGTCGCCCTGCCCATAAACAAGTCCGCACCGCACTCTCGTCGCATCCTTTCCGTAGACTCCGCACAGTTGGACCGCCACGCGCTCCAAAATCTCGCCCGAGGTGAATATTCTTGTTTCGGGAAGTATCCCTCTTGAAGAAAAATACTCTATCATAAGCTTTGCCGAAGCCAAATTGTCGCCTATATACACGTACAGCTTTTTGCCCTGTTTTTTTATCATCTCACACATCGGATAAAGAAGTCCCGAGAATACGGCATCCACGCTTTTTTTATCTCCTCCGATATAGCTGACATAAGCCTTTTCAGCGTGATATCTGTCGGTCTTTACAAAGTTATATCCCGAAAGACCAATGACGACGAAATCCCCCTCGAACTCATTTATCGCATCAAGATTTTGAGATATAAGCTCATCGTAGCTGACACCGCCATAAACTATCGGAAGCTTATGCGACAGAGTTTTTTGAGCGGATATTTTTTTGAGCGTATCGATATCAAACACCGTCTTACCCATAAGCTCGCAAAAGCTTGTCCAAAGCGCTTTCGGGTCGGCGGACAAAACATCCTCTCTATAACCGAAAAACATATCAAGCTCCTCGCAAAAAAGCTGATACACTCC
>JAZOLQ010000013.1:0-5131 GCA_045653185.1 Eubacteriales bacterium | reverse complement strand
AAAGAAAAATAAGAGCCAATGTTTTCTTTTGCTTACTTTTCTTTTTCAAAAGAAAAATAAGAGCCAATGTTTTCTTTTGCTTACTTTTCTTTTTCAAAAGAAAAGT
This sequence comes from Eubacteriales bacterium, assembly GCA_045653185.1. Lineage (GTDB taxonomy): Bacteria > Bacillota > Clostridia > Oscillospirales > CAG-272 > HGM12713. The sequence continues at coordinate 5,025 of JAZOLQ010000013.1, read as the reverse complement.
AAGGGTGAAAAGGAGGGGAGAAAAACGGGATTTCTTATAACAATACTTATAATAGCGGCAGTGATATTCCTTATCGGACTTATCAAGGCTACCGTTGTAATTGCCTATTCAGACGATATAGAGCTTTACGTAAAGGTACTCTTTTTAAAGATAAAGATACTTCCGTCAAAGGAAAAGAAGTACTCACACAGCCTGAGCGCAAAGAAGGCGGCTAAGATACGCGAGAAAATGAGAAAGAAAGCCGAAAAAAAGCGTTTAGCAGCCGAAGAAAAAGAAAAAGCCAAGGAAGAAAAGAAGGCAACAAAGGAAAAGAAGAGCATTTCCGAAATTATCGCCATCATAAAGATGGTATCGGATATCGCCACTACGGTGATAGGAAAGTTCTTCAAGCACCTCAGAATAAAAGTTGCAAGAATAAAGGTGACGATAGCAACAGGCGACGCCGCGACCACAGCTATCGCATATGGGGCTGTCAGCCAGTCACTCAATTTGCTGATGCCTACGCTCCAGTCGGTTAAAAACTTTGAAAAGATAGACAAGGCAGACATAAAAATCGACCTTGACTATGCCGCCGATGCGCCCACAGTAGACATAAAGCTTGGATTTTCAATAAGAGTTTGGCACGTATTCGACCTCATATTCTCGGCAATCGGACGTGCGATAAAGCATCTCTTTGCGATGCTGAAATCTAAAAAGTCACCCATGGAAGCGGAGGCTTCCTCAGAAAATACACAAATAAAAAAAGACAAATTTTAATAAACTGAAAGGAAAAAACAGTTATGGCAAACGAAAACAAAATTCCGGAGATAATCAAATCGTCCCTCGAGAACGTAAGATCGCTCGTAGACGCAAACACAGTTGTGGGCGAGCCCATAATCACAAACGCGGGCACAACAATAATCCCGATCTCCAAGATATCGGTCGGCGTTGCAACAGGCGGCGTTGATTACGGCGCAAAGGCAGAGACCGCAAAGCCCCAGAACTTTGGAGGCGGCGGCGGAACAGGTCTTTCTGTTGCTCCTATCGGATTTCTTGTCATCGACGGCGAGGGCGAGGTTGAGTTCATCAACGTAGCAAGCAAGGGCAAGCCCGATCCCGTAGACCAGATCGCTGACCTTGTTGAGCGCACTCCCGAGATAATTTCCAAGGTAAAGGCACTCTTCTCCAAAGAGCCCAAGGAAACCGTGTAATTTTAGCGCCCTTCCAATCATATAATTGAATAAAGTATATGATTTAGGAAGGTCGAAAAATGAAAAAATTTGTCGCCACAGCGATGTCGCTGTTGTTAATATTGTCCTCTGCCGTCTTTTATGCCGAAGCGTCAAACAGCAAAGAAATATCTTTGTCAGCCGAAAGCGCGGTACTGATAGACGCCGATTCGGGAGATATCCTCATGTCCAAAAATCATGAGAAAAAGATGGGTATGGCAAGCACTACAAAGATAATGACAGCACTCGTTGCGGCGGAAAACGGAAATCTGAAAAAAACAGTTAAGATACCAACGGAAGCCGTCGGAATAGAGGGCTCTTCTGTCTATCTCTATGAGGGCGAGCGAATAACTCTTGAGGAGCTTTTGTACTCGCTTCTTCTGCAATCGGCAAACGATGCCGCGGCAGCCATAGCTATATCTGTGGCAGGCAGTATCGAAGCCTTTGCGGATATGATGAACGAGCGGGCAGAGGAAATGGGACTTTCATGCACCCACTTCACAAACCCACATGGGCTAAACGATAAAGAACACTATACCACAGCTTATGACCTTGCTGTGATAGCTTCGTGCGCCCTGAAGAACGAAACCGTAAGAGAGATAGTGTCTACATACAAAAAAACTATCCCAATAGACAGTGATTGTAACGCGCGAGTGCTCGTCAATCACAATAAAATGCTCAGGCTTTACGACGGAGCTATCGGAGTAAAAACTGGATTTACAAAGGCAACGGGACGTTGCCTTGTAAGCGCGGCAGAACGCGACGGACTCACTCTCGTCGCCGTCACTTTGAACGCGCCGAACGATTGGTCGGACCATACGGCAATGCTCGATTTTGGATTTGAAAATTATGAGTCTGTCCTTATAGCCTCCCCGGGAAGCTTCACTTATTCGCTGCCCATAACAGGCGGCAATGAGGAATATGCGGCGCTCACAAATACGTCGGAGATACGAATGACTCTGCCCCGCAAACGAGACGAGCTTGCGTGTAGGATAGACGTACTGCACCGCTTTGAGTTTGCCCCCGTGCACCGAGGCGCGCCTGCAGGAAAGGTCAGCTATTCTTATGGAGAGAGGACTGTCTCCTCCCCTCTTGTGTTCGCCGAGAATGTAGCACAAAAACACTTCAAATAGGAGAATAACTCTCCTAAAATAAAGGAAATCAAATGGATTCAATAAAGCTGCAAAAATATTTTACCGACTGCGGCGTTATGTCGCGCCGCGCCGCCGAAAAGGAGATAGAGTGCGGACGTGTCAAGGTGAACGGAGAGGTAGCGACCCCGGGTCAGCGAATAATTCCCGGCGTTGACACGGTAACTTATAAGGGCAAGGCAGTAACTATGCCCAAATTCAAAAAGAATGTATATATCATGCTCAATAAGCCTCGCGGATACCTCACCACTATGTCGGATGACCGCGGCAGAGCCACTGTGGCAGAGCTTGTCGAGGACGTCGGCACACGTGTATATCCTGTCGGTAGACTCGATATGGACTCGGAGGGACTTCTGCTGCTCACAAACGACGGAGAGCTCGCGCTAAAGCTTACCCATCCAAGACACGAAATACCTAAAATATATCACGTCAGAGTAGGCGGAAAGGTAGATCATCCCACCCTCAAGGCGCTTAACGCGCCAATGGAGATAGACGGATATAAGCTCCTCCCTGTAAAAACCGAACTGATATCAATAAAACCCGACTATTCTGTTCTGCGTATGACCTTGTTCGAGGGCAGAAACAGACAGATACGAAAAATGTGCGAGGCGGTAGGACTTGACGTGCTGCGCCTTTGCAGAATAGCGATAGGAAATATAACGCTCGGCGAGCTTGCTCCGGGAAAATGGAGATATCTCTCTTCCTCTCAGGTAGAGTATCTACGCTCATCGGGCGCAAAGAATAAATCAAAATAAAGGAATGTCAAAATGCTTAAAGTTTTACCAGTAGAATCCAAAGCCGAGCAGGCTGAAATCTGCGAGAGATGCGGAGTTACATACGATCCCGATACTCTGGCTTATGCCGCTACCGTTGACGAGCGCCTTGCGGGTATTTGTCAATTCAAGCTTAGCGCCGAAGGCGGACTTGTTTACGACCTCGCTCCCGCTCTCGACTTCGATAATTTTGAGGCTATGTTCGTTATGGGCAGAGGCGCGCTCAATTTTATCGACCTCTGCGGTGTCCACCGCGCGTATTTTGTGGGGGACGTCAAGGACGAATCGCTTCTCCGCGCAGTAGGATTTACTAAAAACGGTGACGGAAAATTTGAAATAAATCTCGAAGGATTTTTCACCGACCACTGTCATAAAAGTTAGTTTATTTTAGAAGATTTTCGCGAAAACATTTTGAGGAAAGTTTTATCCCGCCGTAGCGGGATAAAACTTTCCTCAAATTATAGTCACAAGCACGGAATACAGTAGCGGTAAGGTTAAGATACACAAGGTATTTGAGATAGTAGCCATAGCCGCGCCTGTCTTTGGGTTTCCGCCGTAGGCTTCTGGGAAAACGATGGTATTGAGTCCGATCGGGCCTGCGGTAGCAAAGAATGTAATTATCAAAACGTTATTGCTTATCGTCAGTCCAAACAAACCCTCTAAAAGCTGTATAATTCCATAGTTTAGCGATACCATCGCAACAGGAATAACGATAAGTCTGAGCAAGCTTGCGACGTAGACCTTTTTATTTTTAAGCATCTCCTTGACGCTGTAATTCGCGATAGTCAAACCGCCAATCATCATTGCAACGGGGCCCATGCAAGCGCTGAGCGAGCCGAGAGTGGAGGTCAAGAAGGAGGGTATATATCCGCCAAATCCGGTAAGACCTACGATTATACCCGCAACCATTGCGACAAGCGGAGCGTTTATAAGCTTTATAAGCGGGTTTTGCTTCTTTTCGGAGCGGGGAGAGAGAATAGTTATCGCCCACGTGTATATGACAACGTTTATAGGAAGCGTGAATATCTTGTAGTAAGAAAGCATCGCCTCGCCAAAGAGCGCCAAAACGATGGAATCACCGAAATAGCCTATGTTCGCAACCGCCAAAGCGTATTGGTAAACTCCAAGCTCCGAGGAGGTCTTGTCTTTAACAAAAAATCTTGATAGCACAAGAGCCACAACGATACCAACCGCAATAGAAAAGCATCCGAATAAGACATTGACGATATTGTCGCCAAGAAGCTCTATCGTGCAGTATTGCGACATTGTCTTAAAGCTGAGCGCGGGAATAAATACCCATGTCTCAAGTCTTGAAAGCACCTTTGTCGCGTTTTCGGGAAGGATCTTAGCCTTTCTAAGAACAAATCCGAGCGCCATACAGGTAAACAGCGTAAGCAACGGATTCATTGTAGCTAAAAATATCTCTAACATATCTATCTCCAAACATAAAAATTCAGCTTTGTATATTCTATCACCATATATTACCTTTGTCAATAGATGAAAAGCTTTTGAATAAAAAAATCAAACGGGAAGCCATGGCTTCCCGTTTTGATTTATTAGTCAGCGTATACGCTGACCTGCTTCTTGTCTTTGGTCTTCTGCTCGAACTTAACGTTTCCGTCGATAAGAGCAAACAAGGTGTGATCTTTACCCATACCAACGTTGTTGCCGGGATGGATAGCTGTTCCTCTCTGTCTGAGAATGATGTTACCTGCAACAACAGCCTGTCCGTCTGCCTTCTTAACGCCAAGGCGCTTGGACTCACTGTCACGGCCGTTCTTTGTAGAACCAACACCCTTTTTATGAGCAAAGAACTGTAAACTGAGCTTGAACATTATGCGTTCCTCCATTCAATGTAATTTTGTGTACAACGTTCCGAGTCTATCGGAACAT
>JAZOLQ010000012.1:0-16147 GCA_045653185.1 Eubacteriales bacterium | reverse complement strand
AGTCTTTCCTGAACGCCGACTGTCGATGCGCCCATGTCTCCCTCGATCTCCTGACGGGGAACGAGAGCGGCGACCGAGTCGATTACGACCGCATCGATAGCACCCGAGCGAACGAGCGCCTCTGTGATCTCAAGTGCGTCCTCACCGCAATCGGGCTGGGAAACGAGAAGGTTGTTGATATCAACGCCGATAGCCTTTGCATAAACGGGATCGAGTGCGTGCTCGGCATCGATAAACGCTGCCTCGCCGCCTGCCTTCTGAACCTCTGCGAGAATGTGAAGAGCGACGGTAAGTCGGAGGCCAAGCGGTCTTAGGAAGACAAGTCCAAACAGCAACTCCTTGGCTCACAGAACGACATGGCTACGATCCGACTTATCGCCTTTGCGTAAACGGGATCGAGCGCGTGCTCAGCGTCGATAAACGCCGCCTCGCCGCCCGTCTTCTGAACCTCGGCGACTATATGCAAGGCAACCGTGGTCTTACCCGAGGATTCCGGGCCGAAGATCTCAATTATTCTTCCGCGCGGAACTCCGCCAATGCCGAGCGCGACGTCAAGCGCGATAGAACCTGTGCTGACCGCCTGGACGTTCATACGGGTATTCTCGCCGAGCTTCATTATCGTGCCCTGACCGAAATCCTTTTCGAGCTGTGCGATCGCGGTATTAAGCGCCTTTTTCTTCGCTTCCTTGTCGCTGTCTCGCGGGATCATATCTATTTTCTTTTTAGCAGTTGCCATAATTATTCTCCGTTTTTTCTTAAGATGGTTTTATTATACACCCCATATACAGTTTTGTCAAGAGTTTTTTGAAATATTTTTTCTTAAAACGGAAATATTTTGTTATCCAAGTCTCTTTGAGTGTTGATTTGTACTTTATATTTTCCGTTTAAAGAACTTTCAAGATTCAATCCAACTCTCGATTTTTAAATGTAAAAACGACTCTCATCGGCTTCTTTTTTCTTTCTGCATACTCCGCGGTATATTTTGAGCCTTTTGATTTTCCGTCCCATATTACTAGAACTGCATCTGATATATTCACCATCTCCTCGTTCCGTTTTATAGGTGCGGCTCTTCCGTATAAATTATATTTGGGGCGAAGAATAAGCTTTGATATATTATGCAGATCCGCATATCTTTCGGCAATGCTATCTATTCCTTCTGCCCCACCGCTTATTATAAGCTCGGTATCAGCTGATACGTATTCGCTCAAATCAAAATCCTTTACACTTCTTGAACCAACTATTAAAAGCTTCATATTTCCCTCACGCTCCTTTGCCTTATATTACACCTAGTATATCTTATATATTAGCATATAAATTTTTATTTGTAAATAAGGTATAATATTTTTATAACAGTAATCGGGGAGAATTTATATGCTTGATAGTCAATACAAAATGAATCTAGTGAAAATAGGCTTGAAGATAGCATATTACAGAAAGCTTCAGGCTATGACTCAGGAAGAGCTCGCCGAGGCTTGCGATCTTTCGTCAGGCTATATATCCCAGCTCGAAGCTCCGGGTACTTACTTTTGCCCGTCGCTCAAAACTCTTTTCAAAATAGCTGAGGCGCTTGGAACAACTGTATCAAAGCTGACCGACATCGATGACTAACAGAAAAGGTTTATAAGTTACTATACAATAATATCCCACGCAAAATACTTTTTGCCTTTATCATACATTGTAGCGACAATCTCATTTTTCATATCTCTTAATATTACAAAAAACTGCTGTCAGAAAAAATTTCTGACAGCAGTTTTGTTTTTATAGTATTACGGATACCTATCCGTCCAACTGTGGTCCTTAGAATTCAAAATTATATCTTTATCCGAAAAGATTATGCGCTCTGCCCCACATCAGTCAAGCGGAGCGTTGACTATCTTTTCAAATTCCTCTCTGTCAAGGAAAGGCGCCATATCGTTGAGCGACGGAGAAACTATTCTTCCGTCGGGAAGCACCTTCGACGAGGACTTGGGCGCAAAGTTCTGCGCAGGGTCAACGACTACCTCGCAAACAGCAGGTCCATCGGAATTCAAAAAGCTCTCAAGCGTAGCTTTTGCCGTCTTTTCGCTATCAGTCTTGTAATACGCAAGTCCAAACGCGTCGGAAAGCTTTTCAAAATCGGGGAAGCAAATTCCGCTCTGTCCGTCAATTCCTATAAACGGAGGCTTGAAAAGGTTTGTCTGGGTCTGACGGATAGAATGATATCCGTTATTATTGATGATTATAAGCTTGACGTCAAGCTTATTGTAAGCTATCGTCGCAAGCTCCTGAATATTCATCATAACGCTTCCGTCTCCGTCGATACAGACGGTACGGCGGCTGTTATCCGAAACGGCAACGCCCATAGCGGCGGGCAGACCGTATCCCATAGCGGCACAGCCCGAATTGGTGAACATTCTCTGTCCCTGCTTTATCTTTCCCGCCTGGAAGGTAATAACGCAAGCGCTTCCGTTTCCGCAGATTATTCTGTCGTCGCTCTTAAGACAATCGAAAAGCGTATCCATAAATATGTAGGGATTCATCGGCGCGCCGTCGGGCTTTCTGTATTCCTCGCAAGCCGCGGGATATCTCTCCACAAGGTCACGACACCACGAAACGAACTTCTTGTGCTTTGCCTCGGGCAGATAGTCCTCGGCGAGAAGCGCATCGATAAAGTCGGAAACGTCGGCGTTTATCGGCATATCGGGACGAATTGTGGGCTTTATAAGCTCACGGGGGTCGATATCAACGATTATCTTATAGGCATTCTTTGCAAAATCAAAGTGGTTATAGCCTATCATTCTTATATTGAGTCTGCAGCCGAGGCTGAGAAGCAGGTCGCACTTCTGAACCGCAAAGTTACCGGGTCTTGTTCCGACAGTGCCGGGCATTCCCGCAAAATAGGGATTATCTGCCGCCACGACGTCGTTCGCGTTCCATGCGGTAACGACCGGTATCTGAAGCTTATCAAGCAATTTGAGCAGCTTTTCCTCTGCGTCTCCAAGACGAATACCTGTTCCGACAAGTATGAGAGGAGCTTTTGCCTCGCGTATCTTCGCAAGCACTGTGCGGGCAAGGTCCGCATTTACCTCGGGAGTCTTCCACGGGCACTCCTGCTCGGGAACAAAGTGACGAAGCTCGTCGGTCTCTACCTGCGCGCCCTGAACGTCAAGCGGAACGTCTATCCAAACAGGTCCGCCGCGTCCGTTCAGCGCAAGATAGTGCGCCTTCTCAAGATGATAAGCTATATCTCTCGGGTCCATAACCGTGACCGCGTACTTGGTCATATTTGAAACAGAGCCGATAATATCAAATTCCTGGTCTCCGAGCTGACGAAGTCCAAGCTCGGGGCAAGAGAGCGTTGTTGTCTCTCTCTTTACCTGTCCCGAAAGCACGAACATAGGGATAGAGTCAAGCCAACCGCCCATAACTCCCGTTATGGCGTTAGTTCCGCCAGGACCGCTCGTAACGCATACCGCCGCAAGCTTTCCCGTCATTCTCGTATACGCCTCTGCGGCTATCGAGCAAGCCTGCTCGTGATGGTTGAAGGTGCACTGGATGCCCGCCTCGTGTCCGATAGCGTCATCGAGGTGCATAGCGCCTCCGCCCGTTACCATAAAGCAATCGGTTATCCCCTTCTCTACCAAAAATTCCGCAATATATTTTGAGACTTTAATTTTCATATCCTGCCTCCAATCACGTGTAAGTTAAAAAAATTTTATAAGCTCCGACGCCGTATGAGCGCCGCCAACTGACCTTACCTTCTTTATATCCTCAACAGTTTTAAATCCAAAACCGTAGGTGACACCTATAAAGTCAACTCCTACCGCTTCAGCGCCGTTTGAGTCTCCTGTACTGTCTCCTATCATCACGACTCTTGAAAGGTCGGTTATTTCTGCCGTTTTGATACACTTTTCGATGATATCCTTCTTCTTGAGCTTATTCTCGTGGTCTCCGCCATACATTATGTCGGTATATCTGTCAAAGCCAAAATGACGGAGAAGCTTGAGCGCGTAATCCTCACGCTTGTAGGTTGCCACCGCGACCTTTATCCCTCTCTTGCAAAGCTCCTCGAAAAGCTCCTCTATGCCGTCATACATCTCGGCCTGAAGCAGAGTCACTGTGCTGTAATAATTTCGGAATATCGTCGCTATCTCCTGAAGCACATCGCCCTCAAGTCCGTAATGCTTCGCGAAGGAATCCTGAACGGGAGGACCGAGAAAGGTCTTGAGCGTCGTATCGTCAAGCATTTCATAGCCCATTTTATCTATCGTATATTTGAGCGCGGGAAGAATTCCGAGATTTGTGTCAAGCAGAGTTCCGTCCAGATCAAATATCGCTAAATCATATTTATTCATTATTTTTCCTCATAATGCGAATGGGTAAGAAATTCTATATCTATCTTATCCTTTACGCTGTCGATAAAGCTCTTGGTATAATCGTTGAGGTAGTCGCCTCTTGCTTTGACAAAATCGTATTCCATATCTCTCTTATAGTAGTTTGCGTGTTTTTCGGAATATCCGTCAAAGCCCGCGAGCGTCAGGTTTTTAACTCCCGCGTCGATAAGCACCTTTATGAGCATTATAAGAGAGTTATCGACAAACTCCGCCTCGGTATCGATAAGTCTGCGGTAGTTGAGCTTGAAATCAAACATACCAGCAGTCGTTTCGGTAACGTTTGAGGTAGCTATTACTGTCATTTTTCTTCTGCTCAAGACGGTTGCAAGCTGAACGTATCTCTTCGAGTTGCTTATAAAGAGACAGTCGCTCTTTATTCCGCCCTTCTTGAAGTTTACAGAAATAACTATCGGCTCTTCGTCCTCTATATATTTGATTATCTTCTCGCTCTGGCGTTTAACGGTAGCACCAGGTCCAAGAGCCATAACACGCTTTCCTTTGAGGAACTCCGCAAGACGCGCTCTGTCCTCTTCGTCGTTTATCTCGTTGTTCTGGTACTCTCTGTAAAGCTTCTCGATATACTTCCTGTCGTAAAGAAGCTTCTTCTCGCCGTCAAGCTTTCCAAGTATCTCGTTTATAGATTTGATAGAAAGCGTACGCTTATCCATAAGGTAGGTGACGTAATTGGGGTGACAGTCATTATACGCCGCGACAAAATAGAAGAGCGTATAGCCCCACGTAGGCTGCTGACAGAACTGAACTATATTGGAGTCTATCGCCTCAAGTATCTGTCCTATCTGGTAATTTGTGTCAAGCGAGTGGTTCATGTGCATCGCAATAAGCTCAAGAGGTGCGTTGCCCGCGCTCTTGCCCATTCCATAAAGAGTTCCGTCAACCACCATAGGTCTGCTTATCTTCTTCGAAAGCATAGCTATACAGTTGGCGTATCCCATCTGGAAGTTGTTATGCGCATGGTATCCAAGCCCTATTTCAGGGTCAAGGTTTTCGTTGAGGATATTGAAATAATACATAAGATTATTTCTGTGCATAAGTCCGTAGGTGTCTACCATAGAGACGGCGTAGGGCTTGTAATGGTTAGCAAGTCTTACCAAATCAAGCATTTCTTCCTCGTCATAGCTTGTGACAGAAACGAGCTGCGCAAAGACCTTATATCCGAGCGCCTTAAGCTCTCCGCAGAACGCCATAGCCTCCTCGCGAAGATGCTTCTTAAAGATAACTCTTATTCCGTCAAGGAAGCTTGCGTCGGCAGGTCCTATATTCTCAATTCCGCAAGTGCCGTAGTCTATCATTCCCACGACCATAGCCTGCTTCTTATCAAGTCCGCCGTATATCATTTCAACACAGTCGGTATTCGGCATTATGCTTCGGTCGATATCAAAGGGGCGGCGTTCGTCAAGAAAGCCTATCTCTATAATATCTATTCCCGCATCAACAAGTCTTTCAAACACGCTTACAAGATTGTCGTGTCCAAAGTGCCAATCATTGATGTACCCTCCATCGCGGAGGGTACAATCCAGTAATTTAATTTCTCCCATAAATCTCCTTGCCGTATTCGGCTTTATGATTCTTGTGAATTAAAGATTAACTGCTTCTATTATGGTCTTAGCCATATAGTCTATCATTTCATCGGTCATTCCGGGATATACGCCTACCCAGAAGGTAGATGTCATTATCCGGTCGGTAACAGCGAGGTCGCCAACTACTCTGTATCCCTTGCCGCTCTTTCTCATCTCGTCAAAGCAGGGGTGCTTTATAAGATTTCCCGAGAAGAGCATTCTTGTCTGAACTCCACGGGACTCGATAAAGGGAACTACCTTTTCTCTGTCAACGCCCTCACGGCAGGTGAGCAAAAATCCAAACCAAGAAGGATCTGAATTGGGGCAAGCCTCGGGCAATATCAGCTTATCCGACACACATTCAAGAGCTGCGCGCAAGCGAGCAAAGTTTACTCTGCGGCGAGCCACGAACGAGGGGAATTTCTTGAGCTGAGCGCATCCGACTGCTGTCTGCATGTCGGTTGCCTTGAGGTTATATCCAAAGTGAGAATATACGTACTTGTGATCGTATCCGACAGGAAGCTCTCCATACTGTCTGTCAAAGCGGTGCTTACATACGTTGTCACAGCCCGAGGGACATACGCAATCTCTTCCCCAGTCTCTCATAGAACGGATTATCTTTGCGAGCTTAGGGTCATTTGTATAAACTGCTCCTCCCTCTCCCATAGTCATGTGATGAGGCGGATAGAAGCTGCTTGTTCCTATATCGCCGACTGTACCTGTTTTGTATGTTACAGAATCTATTGTGTACTCAGAGCCGAGCGCGTCGCAGTTATCTTCAACGAGCCAGAGTCCGTGAGCGTCACAGAAGGCTTTTACTGCCTTAAGATCAAAGGGATTGCCAAGTGTGTGTGCTATCATGACAGCCTTTGTCTTATCGCTGAGCGCATCCTCAAGCATAGTAACGTCGATATTATACTGAGGGATTGTAACGTCAACGAACACCGGAACTGCCCCGTACTGTATAATGGGGGTAACGGTCGTGGGGAAGCCCGCAGCAACGGTTATTACCTCGTCGCCGGGTCTTATTGCTCTCTCTCCGAGAAGAGGAGACGTGAGCGTCATAAAAGCAAGCAGGTTTGCAGACGAACCCGAGTTTACGACACTGCAGTGTCTTACTCCGAGATATTCGGCAAATTTTGCCTCAAATTCATCGGTGTATCTTCCCGATGTAAGCCAAAATTCAAGGGCGCTGTCTACAAGGTTGCACATTTCCTCGCTGTCATATACGCGGGAAGCATAGGGAATTCTGTCCCCTTCTTTGTATTCGGGTCTCTTGTGAAATTTCTCGCAGTACTCTTTTACGTCTGCAAGGATTTTTTCTCGCGCTTCGCGTTCATTCTTTGCCTCGATCATAAAAAAACAATTCCTTTCATTTTTCCGAAGAAAGATATTTCTCTGATTTCTTTAGCGTCAATATGCGACTTTTTGTTGCATCTTTCTACACGTAATACATTTTATCATATTTTGCTCAAAAAGTCAACACAATATATAATTTTTCATTATTAAGATTTTTTCCATACCTGCCATAAAACGTCGCAGGGAGAGCTTTTTAGACAAGAACAGGGGAAAGATCTGTCAAAAACCCTTCCCCGTTTTATATTTTTATATCTGATTTGCGTTCTTTTTGAGATAAGCGTTGATAAAGCCGTCTATCTCTCCGTCCATTACCGCGCTTATATTTCCGTCCTCATATCCCGTTCTCGTGTCCTTTGCGAGAGTATAAGGCATAAATACGTAAGAGCGTATCTGCGCGCCCCACTCGATATTGGTCTTATTGCCCTGAATATCCTCGATAGTATCAAGTCTCTCGCGAAGCTTTATCTCCATAAGCTTTGCCTTGAGCATCTTCATCGCGGTCTCCTTGTCCTGAAGCTGTGAACGCTCTGCCTGACAGCCGACAACTATACCCGTGGGCTTATGAAGTATTCTTATCGCCGAGTCGGTCTTGTTGATATGCTGTCCGCCCGCGCCGCTCGAACGGTGCGCTGTGACCTCGATATCCTCGTCTCTTATCTCCACCTTATCTATATTTTCAAATTCGGGCATTACCTCGATAGAAGCAAAAGAGGTCTGACGTCTGCCTGCCGCGTCAAAGGGAGACACACGCACAAGTCTGTGCACTCCGTTCTCGCTCTTGAGATATCCGTATGCGTTCACGCCCTCTACCATAATGGTGGCGCTCTTTATTCCTGCCGCATCTCCGTCAAGCCAGTCGATAAGCTTATATTTGAAGTTGTGACGCTCTGCCCATCTCGTTATCATTCTGTAAAGCATCTGCGCCCAGTCCTGCGCCTCTGTTCCGCCCGCGCCCGGATGGAAGGAGACTATCGCATTGTTTCGGTCATATTCTCCCGACAGAAGAATTTCTATTCTCTTGGACTCTTCCTGCTTAGCTATCGCCAAAAGCTCTGCCTCTACCTCGGGAACGCAACTCTCGTCATTCTCCTCTATCGCCATCTCGGCAAGAGTTATTGCGTCCTCAAGACGCGCGCAAAGCTTTTCATATTCCTCTATTGTATCCTTTGTCTGCTTTATCTTCTGAAGAACCTTGGAGGAATTCTCCTGATTTCCCCAAAAATTAGGGTCAAGCGTCTCGGCGTCAAGCTTCTCCGCAAGCTCACGAAGCTCCTCTATTCTGAGCGCAGAGCCAAGGTCCTCTATACCCTCTCTCATTCCCAAAAGTTTATATTTTGCATCCTCAAGCGCAACTATCATCAAAAAGCACCGTACCTTTCCGTATTACGTAAATTACATAGATATGCTTATTATACCACATCCCTTTTATTATTGCAACAGTTTTTTCTTTTGAGCGGCTTACAAAATAAATCTTCGCAAAGGACTTGATTTATTTCTCCAAAAGTTATATAATGATTATGATTGATTATTTTTAAGTGTTAGAAAGGTATCATCGTTATGGACAGAGTTTCAAAGCACAATTACTATCTTGATATTGCTCAAACGGTCGCAGAGCGCTGCACTTGTCTGAGAAGAAAATTCGGAGCTATCATCGTCAAGGACGACGTCATAGTATCAACAGGCTACAACGGAGCTCCGAGAGGTCGCCAAAACTGCTGTGACCTTAATTACTGTATGAGGGACAAGCTCAATATCCCAAGAGGCGAGAGATACGAGCCCTGCCGTTCGGTACACGCCGAGGCAAACGCCATAATCGCCGCCTCAAGAGAAAGAATGCTTGGCTCAACTCTTTATATGGTCTGCGTTGACTCCAAGGACGGACAGGTGGTTGCCGGCTGCTCAAGCTGCATGATGTGCAAGCGCCTCGTTATAAACGCGGGAATATCGACGGTCATAGTCAGAGACACGAAGGATGAATTCAGAGTTATAGACGTCAACGAGTGGATAGAAAACGACGATTCGCTCAGCGGCGTTTTCGGATATTAAACTGCGCCACGGAGAGATAAAATGAAAAATAAGTCCAACAAAAATATACGCCTTTTCGGCATGATAGCTCTTCTTTTGGTCTCCTCGCTCCTTCTTTCCTCCTGCTCAAAGAAGCTTGTATCGAGCGGGGCTGATTACAAGGACAAAAAAACCGACGTCATCTATGAATACGCCCCCTTCTGCTATGAGGCAATAGCGGTATCCGAGGAGGAATACGCAAAATCGGGGAACAACGTTTTCTATGCGATAGAAGGTCAGGACCCGCTCAAGTGGCTCTGCGAGGCATCGGGAACGGTATTCTATTCAAAGGATGTCAAACTGCCCGCTCTTGACAAAATGAATATATCTTACATAGATATCTGCACAGAAACCTCGTCTGTCATCGTCAGAACTACTATAAGTGATGCCGATGACATCAAGGAAATAATAAACTCTTATCTCTCGGAAGAGCCTTTGACCTATTCGGGCGACGTCGCTTCCACTGTGTATAAGATAAGATTTGCCGACACCTCTCTCGGTCTTTATTATTCGGTATCCTTCCTCGCGTACAGCGACGGAAGCGCTTACCTTTTCAACCGTTCGGAAAACAGATTTGTAAAAGCTCCCGCAGAGCTTTTGGATTATGTAAATGAGCTCGACTGATAATAGCTTTGAGTATTCCGCCGTGCGCTTTTGCGAGGCGCATATCGCCGACGCGGCAGAGCTTGAGAGGAGATATTTTTCAGAGCCATGGTCGCAAAACAGTCTCGGTCTGCTTTGCACCGAGGAGTATCCCTCCTTTGCCGTATGTGACAGAGACGGCTCTTTGCTCGGATATCTGAGCGCCGTCAAGGCTTTGGACGAGCTTCAGATAATAAACGTTGCCGTAAGAGAGGACGTACGCGGCAGGGGCATCGGTACTTTGCTTATGCAAGCCGCCGACTCATATTGCCTTGAAAATTCGCTTGTCTCTATCTCTCTTGAGGTCAGAGAATCAAACGCCGCCGCTATCGCTCTCTACGAGCGCTCGGGATACGCTTCTCTCGGTATTCGCAAAAATTTCTACCGTTCTCCCACCGAAAACGCTGTGGTGATGGTAAAAAATCTAACTGATACAAGGATATAACAAATGTTGATTTTAGGACTTGAAAGCTCTTGTGACGAGACCTCTGCCGCCGTCGTTCAAATGGAGGACGGAAAAAGAGAGATACTTTCAAACATCGTGGCTTCTCAAATAGATATCCACCGTCTCTACGGCGGTGTAGTTCCCGAAATAGCCAGCAGGGCGCACATCGAGGCGATATCCCGCATAACCTACGAAGCTCTTGAGGTCGCGGGCGTTTCGATAAGCGACATCGGCTGTATTGCGGTCACCTCGCATCCCGGACTTATCGGCGCGCTTATCGTAGGCGTGAATTTTGCGAAATCTCTCGCATTTTCTCACTCTATCCCGCTCGTTTCTGTAAATCACGTGAAGGCGCACGTTGCGGCGGCTTATCTTGAATATCCCTCTCTTGAGCCCCCCTTCACCGCCCTTGTCGTCTCGGGCGGACACACCGCGATATACGACGTTCGCTCCTATACCGATTTCAAGGTGATAGGCACTACCCGCGACGACGCCGCGGGCGGAGCCTTCGACAAGGTGGCAAGAGTTCTCGGTATGCCATATCCCGGCGGCGCGGAGTTTGACAAAATCGCCTATGGCGGAGACAGCTCTGCCGTCGCTCTCCCCTCTCCCGCTTTGCAAGGAGATAATCTTGATTTTTCATTCAGCGGTCTCAAAACTGCGGCTCTCAACCACATAAACGGAATAAGACAAAAGGGCGACGAGCCGAATATCCCCGACCTTGCCGCATCCTATACCGGCGCTATCGTAAAGGCTCTGGTGAAAAAATCCTCTGCCGCGCTTGACGCGACAGGTGCGAAAGACCTTGTGCTTGCAGGCGGAGTTGCCGCAAATTCGCACATACGCCGTGAGCTTGAGGCTATGTGCAAAAGGAAAAACGTCACCCTTTGCGTTCCTTCAAGGTCGCTTTGCGGCGACAATGCGGCTATGGTTGCCGCCGCGGGATATTTTGAATATCTCGCCCAAAATTTCGCAAATACCTCTCTCAATGCCTCGGCAAACGATAATATATGACATATAAGGGGTACTTATAATGAGTAAGAATACAGAAAAATTACCTTTGAATATTCCCGATGAAAATTTTGTGCGCGCAGGGATCGATAAAAACGATGTCTCCCCTGCCGTTATAAAAAGACTTCCGAGATATTTCAGATATCTTCGCGAGATAATGAGAATGGGAAAGACACGCATAAGCTCTGCCGAGCTCTCGCGTATGATGAACGTGACGGCTTCCCAGATAAGGCAGGACCTCAACTGCTACGGCGGCATCGGTCACCGGGGGTACGGCTATATCGTGAACTATCTCTACACAAAGATATGCGAGCTTCTCGGCGTAGGCCACGGCTTCAGAGCCGCTGTTATCGGCGCGGGCAACCTTGGAAAAGCGCTTGTGCGCAGTCCTATGCTTGAAAAGCGTGGGGTATCTGTCGTCGCCCTTTTTGACGTCTCCGAGCAGGTCATTGGCAAGAAGATAGCCGACATCAAGGTTTACCCCGCGAGCGAGATAGAGAAAAGATTTAACAGCTTTGATATTGATATAGCCATTCTCACTCTTCCCAAGGAGTGCGCTACCGAAACGGTAGACACTCTCTTGAATACCAACATCAGCGGAATATGGAATTTCACGGGAAAAGAGCTTGATATCGGCAACAAGGATATCGTTATAGAAAACGTTCATATAGGCGACTCTCTTATGACTCTCTGCTACGAGATAGCGCGAAAAAAAGAGAACGGAGAGTCTTCTAAAAAATGAAAAGCAACGAAAAATTGAAGCTTAACAAGAATGCTCTCGCGTCCTCGGACACCCTCTTTAACGCCATTCGTTGTGCGGACGAAAACGATCTGCGAGTGATGCTCTCGCTCTCGATTCTATCTCCCGCGGAGGAGATAGACCTCGTCTCGCTCAGAGACTCTCTTGAGCTCAGCGAGGGCGAATTTGACGCGTCGGTAAAATATTGGTGCGGTGCGGGACTTATAAAAAAGACCCGCGGAGGATCATCAAAGGGCGAGAAAAAAGAGACCGCCAAAAAGATAGTCTCAGTTGCTCCCGCGCACAAGGACGGGCTTGTCGAGAGAAAGACAGAGCTCCCCTCGTACACGACTGCCGAGCTTTCCGACCTCATAGAAAAAAGGCGCATTACCGCCGAGTTTATAAATGAAGCTCAGCGAGTTATGGGCAAGATGTTCAACACACACGATATAAACATTCTCGTCGGAATGGTCGATTACATAGGCTTTGACGAGGCGAGTGTTATAATAATCCTCTCTCATATGGCAAATCTGGGCAAAAAGTCCTTGCGATACGCAGAACAGCTTGCCTTCTCTCTCTACGACGAGGGAGTGACCGACGCCGAAAGCCTTCAGGCAAGGCTTTGCAAGATGGAGGAATACTCAAAGAGCGAGACGGCTGTGCGCTCTATGTTCGGAATGACCGGACGCTCGCTCACAGCAAAAGAGAAAAAGTTTCTTCGCTCCTGGATAGAAACTATGGGTTTTGACGTCGAATGTATAAGACTTGCATACGATATAACCGTTGACGCTACCCACTCCCCCGCCCCCGCTTACGCAAACAGTATTCTTGAGAGCTGGTACGCCTCGGGGCTTACCACGCGCGAGGCGATAATTGCCGCCGAGGAGGCTAAAAAAGCCGAAAAGGACGGCGCAAAGAAGAACGACAAGAGCTATGACACAGACGAGTTTTTCGCCGCGGCTTTGAGAAGATCGTTCGAGGAATTCAACAAACAGTAAGGAGAAGCTTATGGGTTTCAATACCGAAGATTTTGTTCGCATACGCGAAGAATACTCCAAAAAATATCTTAAGGCGCAGGAAGCGGCAGACGCGCGAAGCGCCGAGCTGCACGCAAAGATCCCCGACCTCAAAAAGCTTGATACCTATCTCTCAAGCACCGCGATGAAGATAATGGATGCGGTATGCTCGGGCAACTCCGAGGAGAAAATTGCCGAGATCAAGGCTGAAAACCAGCTTTTGCTTGAGGCGAGAGCCAAACTGCTTGCCGCTTATGGCTATCCCGAGGACTACACCGACGTTAAATATGAGTGTGAAGCCTGTGGAGACACGGGCTACGTTGACACAAAAATGTGCTCTTGTATGAGACGCGCGCTCGTTATGGCGGGATATCGCTCGTCGGGCGTCTACGGACTTATGAAGTCTCAATCCTTTGATAACTTCTCGCTTGATTATTACAAGGACTCAAAGGAAAATTATAACGCTATGTCGGTCATTCTTGACGGACTTAAGAATTTTGCCGAGGGCTTCGACTCTGCCACCTATAAAAATTATTTGTTTATGGGAAAAACAGGGCTCGGAAAAACTCACCTCTCTACCTCGGTTGCTGTCAAGGTCATCGAAAGGGGATTTGACGTGCTTTACGTCTCGGTCTGCTCTATGATCTCCGACTTCGAGAAAAAACGCTTTAATTACAACGAGACAGTTGACCTCTCAAGATACTACTCCGCTGACCTGCTTATAATCGATGACCTCGGCGCGGAAATGACTAATCAGTTTACCGTCTCTTGCTTCTATGATGTTATCAATTCGAGAATTACTAACCGTAAGTCTACTATGATCAATACAAACCTTAAAAAAGAAGAGATTGCTGCACGCTACGGCGATAGAATAGAAAGCCGCCTCTTCGGTGAGTATTTCCCTGTCCCCTTCCTCGGTAAAGATATCCGTGGACAGAAGATAAATAAGAAATAGTTGGTGTTGGGAATAGCTGCGAGAACCTTTTGAGGAAAGGTTCTCGCATTATTTTCCTAACACCAACTATCTTCTATATATCATCTCAAAATTATATAGTTGAGGTATAAATACATCTTTTTGGGTAAAAAATACTATCAAATATTGTTTCAGGGAGGAACTTATGGCACAGATAACGTCCAAGGAATTAAGCGGACTTTCAGATCTTCTTTCTATGGAGGAGAACCTCATCACAAAGTACAAGCAATATGCGTCAAGCTCACAGGATTCTGCTATCTCGGCAAAATACGAGCAGCTTGCCTGCCGTCATCAGCGTCATTACGACGAGCTTGTATCAAATTTAAAATAAAAGGAGATAGCGATATGCAGAACACCACATTCGATGACAAAGCAAAAATGACAGATCTTCTCACTGCCGAGAAGCATATGACCTCTGCCTACAACACCTTTTTGTGCGAAAGCGAAACAGGAGAGGTAATAAGCTGCCTCTCAAATCTGCTCAACGACGAGCATTCTATCAAAAATGAGCTCTTTGCAGAAATGTCCTCTAAGGGCTGGTACAAGACCGAGAAGGCAGAGGATACCAAGGTAAGCGCGGCAAAACAGCAGTTTTGCTCTTAAACGAATTATATGAATCCCCCATTTTGTGGGGGATTTTTATTTTCGGCAACGGGGCGTTACCTTCCAAAATCAAAGCGGTCGAGCCTTTGTGGCTTGACAAATCTCCTAAAATGTGGTATAATTACTTATCTGCATAGGCAGAACCGCCTTTGCACACGATTTTGACTACACGCTTTTTATATTTTCCAGGAGGAAAAATAACATGAAAAAAATCGTTATTCTTATTTTGGCAATCTTGTGTTGCGTATCGTTTGTTGCTTGTGATATTAATCTGACACTACAAGCTCCGCAAACGACTCAAGCGCCTGCGACGACTCAAGCGCCTGCGACGACTCAAGCGCCTGCGACGACTCAAGCGCCCGCGACGCCTCATGCGCCCGCGACAACTCAAGCGCCCGCGACGACTCAAGCGCCCGCGACGACTCAAGCGCCCGCGACGACTCAAGCGCCCGCGACGACTCAAGCACCCGCGACGACTCAAGCACCCGGAAGCACTCAAGCTCCGCAGGGCGGAGATAACGTTCCAACTCCCCCTACGACTTCAAGCATACTTGGAGAAAAGGATTGGGGCGGTCAAGAATACCTTGTTCTCGGTCAGAGTACAGTCGGAAACGCAGCATGGCATAATTTTGAGATAGCAAGAGAAGACCGCCACCCCTCCGACGTCGTCGGAAAAGCCGTTTATGACAGAAATCTTGCTATAAAGGAGAAGTACAACCTCGTTATCAAAGAGGATCTTCAGGCTAAGTCTTATGCTTATATCCAGACTTACTACTACAGTAACGAGGATATGTACGACATGGTAATGTATCAGCTCGAAGGTATTTTCGGTCATGCGCAGAGTGGATATCTTAAGGATATTTCATCACTTGAGTATATCGATTTTGACCATCCCACATGGAACAAGTCCACAAACGAGCAGCTCACACTCGGTACTTCGGTATTCGCTACTAACAGTAAGTTCAATCTTCAGAACAAAGCACAGCTCTCTTGCATTTTCTACAACAGAAATATGTCAATAGATGCTGGTGACGGATACCTTGAGGACCTTGTATCTAACAATCAGTGGACACTTGATAAGTACACCGAGCTTGTAAAAAAATACGCTGAAGATACAAGCGGTAACGGTACGTTGGCAGACTTTAAGGATACCTTTGGTACATGCGGCGACGTATGGAACTTCCTTACATATGCTCAGGGCGCAGGCTACCGCGCATCCTCTGTTGTTAACGGCGAGGTTCAGCTTGCGGGCGCAGGCGAGGCTGTACTCAACATCCTCAGAGAAGTCGGTGACTTCTACTGGGATGCTCAGTCCTGCTTCCGTACAGAGGTTAGAACAGGCTTC
>JAZOLQ010000011.1:0-3689 GCA_045653185.1 Eubacteriales bacterium | reverse complement strand
AAAGAAGGTGTCGAGCATTTGTCCCGCAGAGTAAAAATGCTTAGCTTCAAGGGGTGAGTAATGCGAAAGCGATATAAAAGAATATTCTACGGGCTTTCCGTTGTCATATACAATGGTGGGCTCAAAAGCTTCGCTTTTTATCGTGTTTGAGAGCGCAAAAAACTCTCGTTTGAGCGCAGAGGCTTGACAGTCACGCAAAGGAGTGTCGGATCTTCCGCTTGCTCTGAATACCGTCTCTCTTGCTACAGCGGGAGAGATTCCCGAAAAGGTCTTGACAAGGAATTTATCGCCCTCAATGCCCGAGGGCGCTGAGGCGAGTATCTCATCAAATTTTTGCTCATCAACGCTCAGGGGGGATATTTTACCGCCCAGAGAGGGCAGAGAATAAAGACCGCCCGCAAGGAGCTGACGCGCCGAATCGAGAGAAAAATCCGCCGTTTTCAGCGCCGATATTATTTTTTTGTTTTCGTCGGCAAAAATGAGATTGCTGTATTTTCCCATAAGCTCGGCGATAAGAAAACGAGTGCAGTCAAATCCCATTTCGTCTCGGGTCTGAAATTCAAGAAATGCTATTCTGTCAAAATCAGCCTGAGTGACCGACACAAGCTTTGCGCCCTGAAGATATTTTCTGAGAAGCATACAGAACATCGGCGGATTTTGAGGATTTTCCTTCGGGATAGAAGAAAACCCTATTCTTGGATTGTTAGAACCCGCGTTTATAAGAAGGCGTTTTCCGCCGTCAAGACTGCGCATCTGAAGAATGATCTCGTCCTTCTCGGGCTGATAAACCTTTTCTATACGCGCTCCGAGCGCAAGCCTTTTTATTTCACTTAGCGTACAGGCAAGCATACCCGCATCGAACGCCATAGTCAGTTCTCCTTCGGATTTGATATTATGGGAGCTTCTTTTAAAGAAGCTCCCATAATATGTGTTAAAAATTAACCAAATATGATCTTATCAACGTCTGCAAGCGAGTCGAAGATGAAGTCGGGGCGGTCAGCCTCGGCAGCCGCTTCAACGTCGCGCATCTGAGTCTCACCTGTGAGCACGAGGATCGATGTTACGCCAAATCTCTTTCCAAGGGCGATATCGGTCATGAGTCTGTCGCCGAAAATACACATTTCGGAAGGATCAAAGCCGGTAGCCTCGCTTATCATTTCGATGGTTTCCTTATAAGGCTTTCCAAAGTAGGTGGGAACTACGTCGGTAGAGGTGGTTACAAGAGCTGCGATAGCACCGCTGTCGGGAATAAAGCCGTTCTCGGTGGGACAGTTCTTGTCGGGGTGGGTGGAGAGATATTCTGCTCCGCCTCTTATAAGACGGCAAGCGTTATCAAGCTTTTCGTAGGTGAGGGAGGTATCGAAGCTTGTAACAACGATATCAGCGCTATCCTCGTTGCCCTTGAGCATGGGAATTCCGCTTTCTTCAAAGTTCTTTACAAGCTCGTCCGTGCCAACAAGGTATACCGTCTTTCCCGCGCGGTGACGTTTGAGAAATTCTATCGTAACGTCGCCCGAGGTCATTATCTCGCCCTCGCGAGCGTCAAAACCGAGGCGGTTGAGCTTTTTGATATAAAAGTCGGGGGTGTGAGATGCGTTGTTCGTGAAGAAAAGCACATTCTTGTCGTTCTTGTGAAGATTTTCGATAAACTTTATCGCAAAATCAAAGGGGCAGTTTCCGAGATAGATAGTTCCGTCCATGTCGAAAACAAACAGTTTTTTCTTCTTCAAAATTGAGGTATCGGGATTTTTAAAGTTCATAATATCAGTCCTTTTTTAAAAAATATTTTAAATGACAATGTAATTATAACATATTCTTGATTTTTTTTCAAGAGAGTGATATAATTATATGAGATATATTTTTAAAAAATTTTAACGGTGGTTTGAAAGAAAGGAATTACCTTTATGAGAACAGTTATAGGAATAGACGTTGGAGGAAGCACGACTAAGATAGTTGCGCTGAAAAAATATGAGGATGGGCATTCGGAGCTTGTCGAGCCTCAATTCGTGAGAGCGACAGACGCTATCACTTCGGTGTACGGAGCGTTTGGAAAATTTACGATGCAGAACGGTATCGGTCTCGGAGATATAAATCAGGTGCTTATGACCGGGGTCGGCGCGTCATTTATAGACAAGCCTATATATTCGCTCACCTGCAAGACGGTATCCGAGTTTGATTCTATCGGACTTGGCGGACTTTATCTTTCGGGGCTTGACGAGGCGATAGTTGTCAGCATGGGCACGGGAACGGCGTTTGTGCATGCAAAGAAGACGCCAAACGGAACAGAGACCAAATATCTCGGCGGAACGGGAGTTGGCGGCGGAACGCTTCTCGGACTTTCAAAGAAGATGCTTGGCGTTGATACCGTTGAGCATATCGAGGATATGTGCCAATATGGAGATCTTTCAAACGTGGACCTTCGCATAAAGGATATTTCGGGGGACAAGACCTTTCAGATAAACGAGGAATTTACCGCCTCTAACTTTGGAAAGCTCTCGGATATAGCAACAAAGAACGATATAGCTCTTGGAATTGTGAACATGGTGGCTGAAACGATTGCGATGCTTGGTGTTTTTGCGGCTCGCAATTACAACATAAAGAACGTTGTTCTGACGGGAAATCTTGCTAATATAGAAGCGGTAACACGAGTCTTTGCTATCCTTGAGGAAAATTTTGACGTAAGGTTTATAGTTCCCAAAAACGCGCAGTACGCAACCGTTATCGGAGTAGCGCTCTGTGACCACGAGAATGCGTGAGAATAGCGAAAGCTATTGACATATAAGGCTTTTGGTGCTATAATAAATATTTAGAATTACATTTACAAACGTAAAGAAAGGTTAGGCTTTTAATCTATGCAGTGGACATCACTTAACGACTTGCGCGAAAAGTATTTATCGTTTTTTGAGTCAAAGGGACACTTGAGACTCCCCTCTTTTCCGCTTGTGCCGATCAATGACAAATCTCTTCTTCTTATAAACTCGGGAATGGCTCCCATGAAAAAGTATTTCACAGGCGAGGAGATCCCTCCCCGCAACCGTGTAACTACCTGCCAGAAGTGTATTCGTACCCCCGACCTTGATAGAGTCGGACATACCGCTCGTCACGGTACGTATTTTGAAATGCTCGGAAATTTCTCGTTCGGAGATTACTTCAAGGATGAGGCTATTCCGTGGGCGTGGGAATTTCTCACCGAATGGCTCGAGATCCCCGCAGAGCTTCTTTGGCCCTCTATCTACGAGAATGACGAGGAAGCCTTTGAGATATGGAACAAGAAGATAGGTGTTCCTGCTGAGAGAATAGTAAGACTCGGCAAGGCGGATAACTTCTGGGAGCATGGCTCAGGACCTTGCGGACCTTGCTCTGAGATATATTTTGACCGCGGTGAAAAATACGGATGCGGATCTCCCGATTGTAAGCCCGGATGCGACTGCGATTGCTTTATGGAGATCTGGAACAACGTTTTCTCGCAGTTCAATAACGACGGAAACGGAAACTATACCGAGCTTGCTCAGAAGAATATAGATACCGGAATGGGACTTGAACGTCTTGCATGCGTTATGCAGGGCGTCGACAATCTTTTTGAGGTCGATACCGTCAGAAAGATACTTGATACCGTATGCTCGATCGCGCAGAAGAAGTACGGAGTTGACGCCGCTGACGACGTTTCTATCCGAGTTGTAACCGACCAC
>JAZOLQ010000010.1:0-7512 GCA_045653185.1 Eubacteriales bacterium | reverse complement strand
TTTTTTGTAAGCGCCGATGGTATATTCCGCAATTACGTTTCCGCCCTTAAGGTGCTTTTCAACTATTTCTGCTGCCTTTGCAGCGTCAAGCTTTACGTAGGTTACCTTTTCCTTACCCTCTTCAAATATCTCAACGACGGGTTCGTACTGACAAATTCCTATACAGCCTGTCTGTGTAACCGTTACCTTATCAACAAGTCCTGCCTTGTCTACTTCCTCAACGAATGCGTTGAGAACGGGTCTTGCGCCCGCTGCGATTCCGCAGGTTGCCATTCCAACAACAACTCTTGTCTTTGCAGCTCCCTCACGGATAACGACCTTGTTCTGCATTCTTTCTTTGATTGCAGCAAGTTCCGCTAATGATTTCATTATTTTATATCCTCCATTTTACTTATTTACTATTATTCAACACGTTCTTCATACTGCTCTTTAAGATATTCGCGCATCCAAGCCACGACCTCGGGCTCTGCGAGAGATATTTCGTCTCCCAGCACCGCCTTAAGCTCCGCCGTGTCAAGCAGAACAGTCCCCTTTGGCATAGAGTCTCTGAACACAAAGTGTATATCGGGGCTTCCCGATATAAGTATGCACACACTAGAAACTATATCACCGAGCGGCATAAAATCGATATTTTTTGTGTCAAAGGTAGCTACGAGCTTTGTTCCGCTTTTTCCCTTATCGGTAGATGAGCTTATTTTTAACTCTCCGCCCGTTTGCTCTGCCGCAAGCTTCAGAAACGGAAGACCAAGTCCTACGTTTCTCGTCTTTCTTGTGGTATAAAAAGGATCGGTCACGCGCTTTAGCACCTCTTCACTCATTCCGCAGCCGTTATCTTCAACAGAAAAGCTCATCCATCCGTCTTCGTCGGTTATAAGCTCTATCCGTATCGTATCCGCCCCTGCAGTTACCGAGTTCTTTGCCACGTCAAGTATGTTAAGAGACAGTTCCTTCATCGATTATCTGTACTTTGCGAGTATGCCGTCAACGTCTGCCTTTGTAAGTCTTCCGTAAACGTCGTTATTGATCGTGATTACAGGTGCAAGACCGCAAGCGCCTATGCATCTTGTAGCCTCGAGAGAAAACTTTCCGTCAGATGTTGTTGATCCTGCGGGAAGTCCAAGAACTTCGACAATTCTATCAAGTATCTCTCCGCTTCCCTTTACATAGCAAGCTGTTCCGAGACAAACTCCAATGGATATCTCTCCCTTAGGATTGAGAGCAAACTGAGAGTAGAAGGTAGCTACTCCGTAGATCTCCTCAAGAGATGCTCCCGTGTGCTTTGCAATGATTCTCTGAACCTCAATGGGAAGATATCCATATATCTCCTGAGCTTTCTGGAGAATAGGCATCATTGCACCAGGTGTTCCGCGAAGCTTTTCGATCTCAGCTACAAGCTGTTCTTCCTGAGCCTTTGTACCACGGAACATTACTGTGGTCAAATTCTTTTTCATAATGAAAAATCCTCCGTATTTTATTTTTTAATTTATTTATATTTTTTATAATAAATTACAACTGTTATTCTGCCGAAAGCATTTCAAAAAGCTTACGGCGTACGTTTGCAGAGCTATATGGCTCGTCCTCTATATCAAAGGAATTGAGCGCGGGATTTATATCCCACAAATGATGCGCGTCCGAGCTGACTATAACTCCCTTGTCGCGTATCGACGCATATTTCGCGAAATACTCGTCTTTATTTTCGGCGTCGTTGAATTCAACGAAATTAAAGCGGTATTCGCTCGGCACGTCTCCAAGTATCGCTATCATTCCATTTGACTGCCTATCGATATGCGCGGGGCGAACGTGCGCTCCA
This sequence comes from Eubacteriales bacterium, assembly GCA_045653185.1. Lineage (GTDB taxonomy): Bacteria > Bacillota > Clostridia > Oscillospirales > CAG-272 > HGM12713. The sequence goes on along the minus strand of JAZOLQ010000010.1, from coordinate 5,702 downwards.
AATGAACGCGCAAGCTCGATAGCATCGGACGTCCAAAGGTCTGTCGCTGTTATAAGAAGCTTCTTTTCTGTTCCGATCTGATTATCCTCTCCGTCAAGTATAAGCTGCTCTCCGAAAATATCGGGACGGTTTTCTATACTTGGAAGATGCTTTTCTATCTCTTTGTCAAAAGCCATCGCCATATCAAGCTCGGGAAAAAGACAAACAAGATGAACATCTTCGGCACTGGAGAGCTCCATTCCCGCGATCGGGATAAGTCCGTATCTCTTACACGCCTCAAAAAACGCGGGGCAGTTCTTACAGCTGTTATGGTCTGTAAGCGCTATGATAATTAGTCCGGTAAGCGTTGCCATTCCAGCGATATTATTAGGCGTCATATCGTCGTCCCCGCAAGGAGACAGACAGGAGTGGATATGAAGATCGTAATAAAATTTACTCATACGAGAGCAGATATTTCCGCACAGACCGCAAATGTATCCTTTCGAGTCGAGAGAATATTAACGCCCTTAGCGATAGCGCTCTCAAGCACTCCTTCATCAAGATCAACTCCCTCGGAGAGTATGATGCACGCCACGTCAGCAAGTGTTGCCACTGCGATTATGTTAAGGTTTGACATTATAGTTATCCAAGCGTCACCCGCCTCAGCAGATCCCATTACCCAGCTGAGAAGGTCGCCTGCATATCCACCCTTCACCTCTTTATCGGGAGAAGGCATACACAAAACCTCATATTGATTTTTTTCACAGAGTTCTTTAACCGTAATCATAATAAATCACCTCTTAAAAATTATAAGTTGTTTATTTTATCAATTATTGTTTGACATATATTTATCTCTGAGCCTTATCAAACAATCGGATTCGGACGCTCCGTCCATAACTATATCCTCAGCGAGCGCATGGCAGTTTGGCGCACCACACGAGCCGCAGTCGAGCTTGGGAAGATTTTTGTATATCTCCTCTATCTTCTTCATGCGCTCTATGACCTCTGCTCTGTCGGGGCAAGGATTGCCCGAATAGCTATCTATCTTACACATATCAAGTAAAACATCGTCCGAGAGCTGATTTGAGCCAAAATCATCGGGACGGTTTCTTGAAACGGGAAGATACTTTCTAAGAGAGCTGAGCCTTGCTTTTGCGATATAAGGATTTTCAACGTTCAGCGTTCCGCCGACGCAGCCCCCGCTACACGCATTAAGCTCGACAAATTCAAGCCCCCTGATAGTTCCGCTGTCTATCTGATCAAGCACCTTTATACAGTTTTCAATTCCGTCAGCGGCAAGATATCTTTCCGAAAAGAGCGCTGTGGACTCTCCGCTCGTTCCTGCCCAACTGAGTCCGATTATACCTGTTTTTGAAAGAGTCATGTGTGTCTTTACGTCTTTAAGCTTTGCTCTCACCTTGAAATAGATGTCGTTTATCGATATTGCCCCCGTAACCGCACTCTTATCGACCCCAAGGGGATTTTTTATGTAGCTGACCTTTGCAGGACAAGGGGTAAGGAATATAACGGCTATATCCTCATCCTTAAGACTTGGATCTGCCGTCTTTGCCTCTTTTCTAGCAAGTCTTGCGGCAAGCTCGATTGGAGGAATGATAGGCAACAAATTATCTGCAAGGTAAGAAAATCTGAGATTTATAAGTCTCACTATTGCGGGACATGCCGAGCTTATGACAGGCTTTTCGATATCCGCCCTTTTGAAATATCTTCTTGTATACTCGGTTATTATCTCCGCCGCGCGAGCAACCTCAAACACAGCGTCAAATCCGCACGCAAGAAGCGCGGCAAGTATATCGTCAAGGTCTTCAAGATTCTCAAACTGTCCAAAAAGCGCGGGAGCTGGCAACGCTATCTTATACTTATAGTGTTCAAAATCCTCGATGCTGTCGCAGATAGCCTTCTTTGCCTGGTACGGACAAACTCTTATACATTCTCCGCAATCTATACATTTATCGTCATTTATTACCGCATGCCCGTCACGAACACGTATCGCTTCGGTAGGGCAACGCTTTATACAGTTCGTACACCCCTTACAGCGTGATATATCGAGTGTAACCGAATGCTTTTTTATTGACATCTGTTTCCTCTTTCCAAGACTTCTTAGGTATATATCGTCATATATACCGTAGTGCCCTTTCCTATCTCCGACTCGACCCTCATATCGTCGGTATAGCGTTTCATATTCGGAAGTCCCATTCCCGCTCCAAATCCGAGCGAACGGATATTATCGGGAGCTGTGGAATAACCCTCCTGCATAGCAAGAGCTATATCGGAAATACCTGGACCGCTGTCTTTAAGTATTATCTCTATTCTGTCGCAATAGACATTTACGTCTGCCGTTCCGCCATTCGCGTGAATGACCATATTTATCTCGCCCTCATACATCGCAACGGATACACGGCGTATGACCTCCGGAGGATACTCCATCTGTCTGAGAAGCTTTTTTATCATTACCGACGCTTCTCCCGCGGAGGTAAAGCTGTCACCATCTATGTCAAAATGGAAGTTTACACTGTCAGCCATTCACAACACTCCCTCCCGAAAGCCCGTTCTCGTAAAGTATTCCGCAAGCAACGTACATTCTTTCAGAAGTCGCAAGAACAACTATTCCCGAGTCCTCAGCGAGAGCAACAACGTCCTTTGGAGGCATCTTTCCTCTGACAAAAACGATGCAACGCATATCCATCATCTCTGCCGTTCTTACCACCTGCGGATTGCAAAGACCTGTAAGAAGTACAGCCTGCTCCTTTACAAAAGCGAGAACGTCACTCATCATATCGCAACCGCATGCGGAATGTACGTCTCCGTCAAGATGCTTCTCGCCGCAAAGAACCTCGGCATTAAGCAGTTCAGCTATTTGTTTGATCTTCATTTTTACCTCCGTATGCGAAAAAGATATAATTTTACGCAACAATCAATCGAAAGAGACAATTAATCATTATCGTTACATATTATTATACTACAAAACATCGAAGATGTCTATACCATTTCACAATTTTTTATCACTTATACGGCACTTTTTTATCTTTTTTAGCAAAAAAACGGCACTCACGACTTCAATTTCGTGAGTGCCTTCTAAATCAACTTAACAGGGTCAATATCAAACGTCTCGTCTGCCCTCAATAGCCCGTCCGAGAGTCACCTCATCGGCATATTCGAGATCCGAACCAACGGGAACGCCGTAAGCAAGTCTTGTCACCTTTACTCCAAGCGGCTTGAGATATTTTGATATATACATCGCCGTGACCTCTCCGTCAGGAGTGGGATTAGTGGCAATTATTACTTCCTTGACCTCTCCGTCACCCGCCCTTTCAATAAGCTCTCTGAATCTTATTTTATCGGGCGTTATTCCGTTAACGGGCGATATTACACCGTGCAATACGTGATAAGTTCCTCTGAATTCTCTGACCTTTTCTATCGACATGACCGCCTTGACGTCCTCTACGACACATATAGTTGTGCGGTCGCGCGAGAGATCGGAGCAAACCGAGCACTGCTCCTTATCGGTAAGATTTCCGCAAATGGGACATTCATGGATATCTCTTTTTGCATCTATCATCGCTTTTGCAAATTCTTCGACTGCCTCGTCCTCAAGCTCAAGCACAGAAAACGCCATTCGCATCGCCGTCTTTCTTCCGACACCCTGAAGCCTGCCAAACTGCTCGGCAAGTCTTTGTAACGTTTCGATATAATCAGCCATATCAGAAGAGTCCGGGCATACCTATATTGCCGGTTATCTTTGCCATCTCCTCACTGTTTGTATCCTCTACTCTCTTGATAGCCTCGTTTATTGCGGCAACAAGAATATCGGAAAGTGTTTCGATATCATCGGGGTCAACTATCTCGGGCTTAATGTCTATCGAAAGAACTTCTTTCTTTCCGTTTATTTTAACTCCGACAACTCCGCCGCCTGCAGATACGTCGTATTCTCTCGCATCAAGTTCTTCCTGAAGCGCCGCCATATCCTCCTGCATTTTCTGTGCCTGACGGAGCATAGCGTTCATATTCTGAGCGCCTCCGCCCATTCCCTTCGGTATATTTGCTCTCATTTTTTCATCTTCCTTTTCAGTTTTGTATTTTAATTTTTAATTTTCAAAAGAGTCAAGATCATCGATCTCATCTGAGGTCATATCCGCAGAAACTTCATATCGAATATCCTTTTCCGAATACGACGATTGAAGCTCAAGATTTATCGCAAGACATATATCTCTCTTTATGCCCGCCCTATCTATCATATCGCGCGCGAAGTCTGACGGAAATCTGACGATTACCTTTTTATCCGCCGTGATATATCCTCTCGCCATCTTCAAAAAAGGTATAAGATATCCATTGCTTCCGACAGCCTTTACAGCTATCTCTCCCCAGCCCCTGATCTGCTTTGCCTCGGCAGAAGGACACGAATGAACTCCTTCGTTTTCAGGTAAGCTTTTTGGCATTTTTTCTGTCGCGTCCGTCTTGTCCGCCTCTGGCACTCCAACTGCTTTTATTGTAGTTTTCGGCTCGTGCAATCCTTCTGTGCTGAACGCTTCCGCAGTGCCGAAAGTCACTCCCGAAGCGACTGCCGTCTCAAGCTTTGATATTCTGGACAGAATATTATCTATCGAGCTGTCAAGGGTATGGTCTATCATTTTCACAAGCGTCATTTCGGCAACTATCCTCTTTGCCGTGCCTGTTTTCTGCATCGCATAAAAAGCGTCATCGAGCATTCGGCAATGAGCAAGAAGCGTCTCCTTGGTGAAAAGTCCCGCCGATGCCGCGAGCACCTCCTTCTCACTGTCGGTAAGGTCGAGATACTTGTCTGCCGACTTTGTGGTCTTAAAGACGAGCATATCACGGTAAAATGACTGAAGCTCCTGCCAAAAAACCGACACATCCTTCGAGGAACGCACCACGCTGTCTATTACCGAAAACACCGTATCGTAATCGGCATTTGCAAGCGCATTTACGGCATCTACCGTGTTCTGCTTTCCGCCCGAGCCGACTGTTGAGTCAACGAGTTCCTCGGTGATCCTTGTTCGGTTTCCCGCGCAAAGCTCAAGCAAACTGATAGCGTCTCTCATTCCGCCCTGAGCAAGCTTGGCAATGGCGCGAAGCGCCTCTGTATCGACCTCTATCCCCTCGGCTTCTGCGATAAATCCAAGGCGTTCCATAAGGGTGGCTGTGGATATCCTTCTGAAATCAAAGCGCTGACAGCGCGATATTATCGTTGCGGGAAGCTTGTGAAGCTCTGTCGTAGCAAGAACAAAAACCACGTGTGACGGGGGCTCTTCAAGCGTTTTAAGAAGTGCGTTGAACGCGCTTCCGCTGAGCATATGTACCTCGTCGACGATATATACTCTGTATTTCAGCGATGAAGGAGTATAAACCACCTCGTCACGTATATCTCTTATATTTTCAACGCCGTTGTTCGATGCCGCGTCCATTTCAAGCACGTCGGTCGCCGCGCCCGAATCTATCGAGAGGCATGAAGCGCACTTATTGCAAGGACTTCCGTTTACGGGAGATTCACAGTTGACAGCCTTCGCAAGTATCTTTGCGCAGGTCGTTTTTCCCGTTCCTCTTGATCCGCAGAAAAGATATGCGTGTGAGAATTTATTGTTCTCTGTTTCATATTTGAGTATCGAGGTAATATGCTCCTGACCGTACACGTCGTCAAAGACCTGAGGTCTGTATTTACGGTATAACGCCTGATGCAAAACATCACC
>JAZOLQ010000009.1:0-13953 GCA_045653185.1 Eubacteriales bacterium | reverse complement strand
CGCCGATTAAAGTGGTACGCGAGCTGGGTTCAGAACGTCGTGAGACAGTTCGGTCCCTATCTGTCGTGGGCGTAGGATATTTGAGAGGAGCTGACCTTAGTACGAGAGGACCGGGTCGGTCGCACCTCCGGTGCACCAGTTGTACTGCCAAGGGCATAGCTGGGTAGCCGCGGGCGGAAGTGATAAACGCTGAAGGCATCTAAGCGTGAAACACGCCTCAAGATAAGATATCCCTCCAACTTCGAGTTGGTAAGGTCACTTGCAGACTACAAGTTTGATAGGTCGGAGGTGTAAGTACAGTAATGTATTCAGCTGACCGATACTAATAGACCGAGGGCTTGAACTTAAATAGTTCAAATCGATTAAATACTTGAGTTTCGTTCTTGTTCCTTTATACCTTTATTCAGTTTTCAATGGGCACAAAATAAAAAAGACTGTAATCTTTGTTACAGTCTTTTTTATTTTTAATTTTCCTTTTTTTCAAATTCTTTTCCGAATATAAGATAATCTATTGAAACGTTGAAATATCTCGAAAGGTCTACAAGCATATCTACATCGGGGCTTCGTTTCCCGTTTTCGTAGAATGAAATGGCCTCTCGGCTTATTGAAAGATCCATAGCGACCTTCAATTGACTAAATCCTCTTGCTTTTCTGACTTTTTGCAAGCCTATCATTTCCATATAAAAATCCTCCTAAATCTCATCAACATAATTGTAACATTATGTTACCATGTTCTATGTAACAATATGTTACCTATTCGTTTTTTCGAGATAAAGAAAGGCGGATTTTTATATTGACATTAGGTCTTTCAAATGATATAATTATAAAAAATCGGGATACCGATAACAGTATCCCGATATAAATTTTTTGTTTATTTTGCTTTTGCTGCAAGAGCTGCTGTGTCTCTTGCGATGACAAGCTCTTCGTTTGTGGGAATAACGTAAACTGCGGTCTTTGAGCCTTCTTTGGTTATTCTTACGTTGTCAGACTGACGGAAAGCTTTCTTGTTGAGTTCTTTGTCAAGCTCGACGCCAAGATATTCCATATCTTCGCAAATGAGCTCGCGAAGAATGGGGCTGTTTTCACCGATACCTGCTGTGAATACAATAGCATCTACGCCGTTCATTACAGCCGCGTATCCGCCGATATATTTCTTTATCTGATGCTTGAGGATATCGATGGAAAGCTTTGACTTCTCATAGTTAGGGTCGGAAGGACCTGCAATGTAAGCATCTTCAATGTCACGAGAGTCAGAGGAGAATCCTGTTACTCCGAGGAATCCGGACTTCTTGTTCATTACGTTGTTGATTTCTGCTGTGGAAAGTCCTTCTTTTTCCATAATGTAAGGAACGATAGCGGGATCTATATCGCCGCAACGAGTTCCCATTTCAACGCCTGCAAGAGGAGTGAATCCCATAGAGGTGTCAACTACACAACCGCCCTTTACCGCGGAAATGGACGAGCCGTTTCCTATATGACAGGTGATGATCTTTGTTTCCTCAACGGGCTTGTTAAGAAGCTTTGCCATTTCTCCGCTTACGTATCTGTGGGATGTTCCGTGCATACCGTAACGGCGGAGACCGTATTTCTCATAGTATTCGTAGGGGAGCGCATAAATGTATGCTTCGGGCTTCATTGTCTGATGGAATGCGGTATCAAACACGAGAACCTGAGGTTTTGTGGGCATTACAGAGAGACAGCCCTTGATACCTGTTATTGCAGCGGGGGTATGAAGCGGAGCAAAGTCACGGCAAAGCTCAAGCTTTGCAAGTACGTCGTCGTTGAGAAGGATGGACTGAGAGAAGAAATCTCCGCCGTGAACAACACGGTGACCGACAGCTTCTATCTCATCCATAGAACTGATGCATCCAACCTCTTTGTCTGTGAGCATTTCAACAACGAGCTTCATAGCGACAGAGTGGTCATCCATGGGAACTTCCTTAACTGTCTTTGTACCCTTTATAAGCTGTTTATGCTCTATTTTAGAACCCTCAATTCCAATTCTGTCACAAAGACCCTTTGCAAGCACTGTGTCTGTGTTAGTGTCAAAGAGCTGATATTTCAGCGAGCTTGATCCGGCATTTACAACCAATACGTTCATTTTATAAAATTCCTCCAAAATTATTTACGGAATAATTATACTACAATACTTTATTTATTTCAAGTAAAAAACGAAAAAAACACCAAAATTTCTCAAAAAAGAGCTTCAAAGGAGGCAAAGATGTGTGTATATGCGATAATATCTGAATTTAATCCGTTCCATAACGGGCATAAATATATAATTGACGAAGCTAAGGCTCGCGGAGCGGAGGCGGTCGTTTGCGTTATGAGCGGGAATTCGGTTCAGCGCGGAGAGCTTGCTATCGCAGACAAATATTACCGTGCCGAGATGGCTTTGAGATGCGGTGCTGATCTTGTTGTCGAACTTGGATTTCCTTGGTGCTCGTCGGGGGCGGAAGCCTTTGCCCGCAGCGGAATTTATATAGCTAAGGAATTTGCCGACACATTGATATTTGGTTCTGAGTGCGGAGATACAGAGATTTTAACACGTGCCGCGGATATCTGCCTTGAGAGATCATTTATAGATGAGTATAAGAATACTGTAAGGGAAAATGTTGGCTCTGCTGAGGCGTATTTTAAGCTTTTGGAAGCGAAAACCGAAAGGAAGTATTCCTCTAACGATATTTTGGGAATAGAATATATAAAAGCCGCAAAACGATTTGGCGCAGAGCTTTCTTTTGAGACGGTATGCCGTCGCGGTGCGGGATATTTGAGCAGTGATATAAAGGAAGGCGAGTTTCAGTCGGCAACCGCAATTCGCAAGGCTATTTCCGTAGGCGGACTTGAGAGGATAGAGGCATATCTCCCGAGAGAGTCTGCCGAGATACTCAAAAGAGCCGAAGAAAACGGTGATATTTCGGATATTCCGAGTCTTGAAAAGAGCCTTAGAATGTTTTTCAGACTGACGAACATGAAGGAGCTTACAGAAATTGCTGATATAGACGAGGGACTGGCGTCCAGAATTTGCCGCGCGGCAAGAGAAGAGCCTTCCTGCGAGCTTATAAATTCGGTGCGAACGAAAAGATACACCGATTCCCGAATAAGACGTGCTATTCTTTTCTCGCTTGTTGGAGTGAAAAATGAGGACGTCGAGGCGCTTCCAGAATACGTAAATCTTTTGGCGGCTAACTCTGTCGGCTGTAAGCTTCTTGCGGAAAAAAGAGGGAAAACGCCGTTTGCCCTTCTTTCAAAGGCGGCTGATTTTCCCGAGAGCCCACTCGCAAAGCGACAGGCGGAGCTTTCCAAGAGGCTTGATGCTGTATTTACCCTCGCGCTGAAAAAAGAGCGAGCAGTTGCGGATATTTTGAAGAAATCTCCTATTATTTTGTGAGGTGTATTGTGGAAAAAACTAAGAAAGATAAACCGAAAAATAATTCCTATAAGCATATAATTATCACATCTATTATAATAATAGTTGTGCTTGCGCTTATATTTGGCACGATGATGATAGTTCCTTTTGTAATAGGACGCACGACGTTAAATAAAAATATCGAGGCATTCTCAAACATTTCCGCAGATGATGTAATAATCATTTATAATCCAATGGCTTCAAGCGGATTTGGAGAGGAAAAGGCAAGCGAGATATTCAACGGAAACAAAATGTATGATCTTGCGGACTCATTGGTGAAGGCTTTGAAAAGTCCTGAATATTCCGAGCGCCGAAATCTCGTTACGGGAGCTTGGGATATCAACGTTTCTTTGCGAGTAGGAAGTGAGGATTATAAAATATATTTTACCGATGATGATTTTTACGTGGTTAAGAATTATACAGCGTATATTTTTGAACCTAATGACTTGAATGAGGACGAGTACGAATTTTTTTATAAAAGACTTGAGGGCGTTTTTGCAAAAAACAGCTGACGAGGTAATATTTCCTTCAAAAAGAGAATAGATTTTAACGGATATATTTAATTTTGGAGGATAAAATGGGACACGCGACACAAAGCAGAAGAAAAAAAGTGAGAAGCACAGAGCCGACAGAGCTTTCAAGTATAGTTAAAAGTAGTTTTATAGGCTTCGGAGCGGCACTTATTGCCGCGCTGGCTTTGTGGATAGTTGCGTCGGTCATAGCATATTCCAATAATGACCCCGACTCTGTGGCGGGAGCGGTGGGATTTGCGGCAATATATCTGGCGTGTCTTTTCGGAGGATTTGTTTCGGTAAGGATAAATCGCGGCAAGGCACTTTTGTGCGGTGGATTGTGCGGTGTTTTGATGGCGATAGTTTTTTGGGTGACCTCGCGATTTTTTGGTGAGGATCATTCGGCAGGGTATTCATTTACCGTTGAACTGCTTTTGCGCCTTGCGATGATAGTTATGTCGCTCTTTGGCGCTTTTGCGGCACTTCATCAAAAAAAGAAGCGTAGAAGATAGAAACAGCTGAGCTTAAAGCTCAGCTGTTTCTTTAGTTAGTCATCTTCGTAATTTTTTATTCCTTGCATGCCGGAGACTTCCTTGAAGCCGTCTATCTCTCCTCTTTGAATAGCTCCGAAAATGCGGTAACGAAGTCCCTTATTTTCTCTGTCGAGCTTTGCCAGGAGCTGCTTCATTTCTTCTCTTTGGGTGTTTTTGTCGGCGGGGCAGGGCGAGCTTATTACGGGAAGCTCGGCGTTTTTTGCAAAATATCTGACGTCTTTTTCAGGCATATATATCATAGGACGGATAAGTCTTATATCCATACGTGAAAGATATGTGACGGGCTGGAAGCAACCGAGACGCCCCTCGAAGAAAAGATTGAGCATAAAGGTCTCAACAACGTCATCAAAGTGGTGACCGAGCGCTACCGTATCGCAGCCAAGCTCCTTGGCAGCGGTGTGAAGCGCCCCTCTCCTCATTTTTGCGCAGAGCGAGCAGGGATTTTTTTCTTTTCTTACGTCAAATATTATCTTTGATATTTCGGTGGGGACTACGGTATAGGGCACTTCAAGCTTATCGCAAAGCTCCTTGATAGCGCTGAAATCCACACCTTCAAACCCCATATCTATCGTTATTGCGCAAAGCTCGAATTTCTTTGGATAAAACCTTCTGAGTGCTGCGAGCGCGCAAAGAAGTGTGAGAGAGTCCTTTCCCGCAGAAACCCCCACGGCTATCTTGTCTCCCTCGCGTATCATTTCATAATCGTCAACAGCGCGTCTTGTATAACTCAAAACTCTTTTTATGTTTTCCATTTACGTAACCTCAAAGGACATCGTGTCGTATATTTTTTGCGCTTTTTCGGTGAGCTGACGGCTGACTTCTCCCGAACAATACGGCTTGTGAAGTATGAGCGGTGGGGATATTTTGAGCGATTCAGCTCCGCCCTTTACAGCGCAAAGCAGTACCATTGACGGCGGTGTATTTTCGTCGGCGTGAACAAAGGTAAGCGTTTTTGGCTCTAACTTGTTTTGTGTGAGCGCCTCAAAAAGCGACGAGAGACGGTCGGGACGCCATACGCAGTAGAATTTCCCGCCGTGCTTCAAAAGTCTGCGCGCGGACGCGCAAAAATCGAAAATAGAGCCGCATACCTCGTGACGCGCTATGTTCTTAGCATCAGAGAGATTTCTCTTTCCCGAGCTTGTAAGCATATATGGGGGATTTGAAAATACAACGTCAAGCTCACCGCAGGTGTCAGCAGAGGATATATCTCTTATATCTGCGAGAGCCGTCGATATTTTATCGTCCAAAGAATTGAGAGAGACGTTTCGTTGTGTCAAATTTGCAAAAGCCTCTTGAACCTCAAAGGCGTATATGTGAGAAAATTTATTTCTTGCGGCGCAGAGCAGAGAAATGATACCGGTTCCGGAACCCAGCTCGGCGGCAGAGGCGTTTTTTTGCGCTTTCATATATGATGCCAGCAAAAAGGCGTCCGTCCCGAAGGTAAGTCCGTTTTTCTTTTGTATCAAGCGTATATGCTCGTTTACCTCGTCAATTCTTTCGTCGGGAAAAATAATGTCGTTTGTCATAATACCTCTTGTGAAGATAAAAACGGAGCAGACCAAATAAGTCCGCTCCGCTTTTTAAAATTTATGCGAAATTATTCAGCTGCGGGAGCGTCAACAGGGCAAGCCTCTGCGCAAGCACCGCACTCGATGCATTCATCGGGATTGATTTCGTATTTTGTGTCGCCCTCACTAATAGCGTTAACAGGGCAAGCCTCTGCGCATGCGCCGCAAGAGATGCACTCGTCGGAAATCTTGTATGCCATAATTATGTACCTCCGTAATATTTTTTGTACAATAATATTGTATCACAATAATTTATATTTTCAAGTGGTAAAACGAAAAAAACTAAAAATTTTTAAGGTATTTTTATAAAAATGTAGGGCTTTGGGAATATATTGCCTGAAATTGAAGCGATATAATCTAAAAAGCGGGTAGGAACGGTTTTAATGATATATTTATTTCTCCTCATTATCTTCGTCCTGCTTGATATCCTTGAGAGTTATCGTAGCTTTTTCTATGCGGTGCTCCTTCACCTCATTCACTTCGATGAACATAATATCATTTTCTGTCGCAAGCGTAGCTCCGTCCTCCGGTATAGAGCCTATCACGCTGATAATATATCCGCCTATCGTGTCGCAATCGTGTTCGATAAGCTCCCGTCCAATAGCTTTCTCGACGTCTTCGATAGATGCAAGTCCGGTAACCGCGAAGGTCTTTTCGTCTATACGCTCGATTTCGGGAACACTGTTTTCCTCATCTCCGTCGGCGTATTCAATATCGCCAACGATACATTCGATAAGGTCTGTAAGCGTTACGATACCGCTAGTTCCGCCGTATTCGTCCATAACTATGGCAAAATATTCTTTTCTTGTTCTCATGTTTTTCAGAAGAACGTCCGCGCTTATTGTTTCGGGAACGAGATATGGTGGCTTAACGGCATTTTTCATAACGTTGTCAATGCTTTTGTCGTCAAGTCTGAAATAATCCTTAGCATTAAGGACACCTATTATCTTGTCTATGCTGTCGTTGCAGACAGGGAAGATCGAGTGACGGGAATCGTGGATAGTCTGCTCCCACTCTTCAGCGCTGTCCTCGGTTGAGAGCATAGCGATCTCCTTACGGTGCGTGGCTATTTCTGTGGCGGTCGTATCGTTGAATTCAAAAACGTTTTGAATTATTTTTTTTTCTTCTTCCTCAATACCTCCGCTTTCGCTTGAGGCATCGACCATAAGCAGAATTTCCTCCTCCGTGACCTCTTCGGCCTCCTCGTGAGGATCTATGCCAAACAGACGGAGAATTCCGTTTGTGGATATCGTGAGCAAGAATACGATAGGAGAAAATACTGTCGAAACGAAAGAAACAAGTCCTGAAAGGCTCAAAGCTGTCTTTTCAGGCTTTTTCATAGCCACTCTCTTGGGCACGAGTTCGCCCAAAACCAGTGTAAAATAGGAGAGAGCGATGGTTATGAGAATGACCGATATAGTGTCAAGCGTGGCAGGAGAGATAGGGAGCTCCCATCCTGCGCGCGTTATTGCGCCGACGATGATATCCGAAAAGTTTTCAGCCGCAAACGCACTTCCAAGAAATCCCGAAAGTGTTATTGCTACCTGAATAGCGGCAAGAAATTTTGCGGGCTTGTCGGTAAGACGCTGAAGACGTATAGCCTTTTTATCGCCTTTAGCTGAAAGCTGTGATATTTTTGCGTCGTTAGCGTTTAGCAGAGCTATCTCGGCACAGGCGAAGATCGCGTTCAAAGATATAAGAAAGAATTGCAGTAATAGATAGAATATTATAGTTTTCATTTTATCCTCTGTAAAAAAGTAATGTTTTCAAAGCTTTAATTATTCACAAGTTGTTTTATATTCATTCTAAAAAAGACGCAAAAAAGCATAGCCTGACACCCAAGAGCGCAGGTTATGCTTGCTTTTGTATATTACATTGTATAATCGATCGGTACAATCTGTACTGTCGCAACTATCCACCGTTAAAAGATCCTCTCATACAAATATAAATAAGCTACCTATAACAGTATAGCATATAAAATAAAAGGTGTCAACAGCTTTGACGATATTTTTATTATTTGTTCATCTTGTATTCGGAAAGCGCGCGTGAGAGCTGATCGGGGCAAGATGTGGGCTTAAATCCGCAACGAATACCCGAAAGACGCTCGATTGCCTCATCAACTGTCATTCCAACGAGAAGCTTTGCGACGCCCTGTGTGTTTCCGGCGCATCCTCCTGTGAATTTGACCTTGACTATTTTGCCGTCGTCAACGTCTATATCTATTTTGCGTGAGCATACCATGTGAGGTGTGTATTCTATGTGTTCCATAATTTAAAAACCTTTCTTTTGATACATTTGGAATAAAAACGCGATTTTGAACGTCATATCTCAAAGAAAAGACCGATTGGCGTATGGCTTGGAAATTCAAGCGAGAGATAGAGCAGAAAAGCGCACATATCGGCGCGGTTCTCGAGAGCGAACGAATAATATACCCTCGTTATGCTCGTGTCGTATGCAAGCGGAATGCTTGAAATCGAACGAAGTTTTGCAGAGGAGAGTCTTGCGGCGTCAAAAATATCATAGTTTTCAAGCCCCGAGTAAGCGCTGAGAGAAAATTCAAATATTTTTTGAGGTGTTTTTGTTCTCGTATATACCTCAGAGACAGTGCTTCGTCCCACAAGTGCGTATATTATCGTTTTTGCGGGGTTTTCAGCTTCTATCTTACACACAGCGGCTATCTTTAACTCATAGCTGTCCATCAGCGAGTAAAAGCCAAACATTTTTCCGTCAGAGGTGTTTTCTATCGGAAGGACAGTGAACTCGCATGTTCCCGACGAGACCGCCTCGCACGACGATTCAAAATTTGAATAATATATTGGCTTTGAGTGAGGAATCACAGTCGAGAAGCGCGCGAGCGCCATATCGTTATAAAGGTTTCTTACAAGGGCTATTTTTCCGTGAGAGCCTGCAACTGTCGGCAAAGAGGTGTCTACAAGCGCGGGAATATCCGAAGCATCCTTGATAGAATATATTTCGCAAAGCGCTCTGCAAACAGAGAGCTTTTCAAAGACCGACGCGCCCACGTACGTACCGACACATTCGGAGTATAGCTCCTCGATAGAGTCAGAGTCTCTTGAAAGAGAGTCTGCAAGCTGAGCAAGGGTGATGCTTTTTTGTTCTGCCGTTATCTCTGCGCGCCTTTTCAGTTCGGATAAATTTTCGAGTATTACGTTCTTGTTTTCAGGTGTCATATCTTCATAAGAAGCTCAAAGCTGTCTTTCATAAAGCTCTGCATCTCGTCTGCCGAGAATTTTTTCTGAGAGAGCAGGGATATCTTGTATATATACGAAGCGATAGAAATGGCTTTGTCGCGGTCTTGTGAGAGGGTGTCTGAAAGCTTGGTTATAAGAGAGGAGGACGTGTTGAGTACCAGCGTCATCTCTGTCGGCATACCTTCGGCAGACATGCCGTAAAATCTCATCATTTCTTCCATTCTGCGACTTTCCTCGGGGATATTTAAAAGTGCGGGAACAGAGGAATCCTTGAGCGAATCGAATTTTATTTGAAGCTTATCATTTCCGCTTGCCATCTTGAAGATATCGGCAAGCTCCTCGTTTTCGCTTACGCATCCGTCGCCTTTGAGAGTATCGGCTATTTCGGCATCAACTCTTATAAATTTGACGTTTTCCATATACTGCTCGAGCATAGTGCAGAATTGAGTTTCTATCGGGCGTTCAAAGAGCGCCACCTTGATGCCTTGAGAGGTGAAGATAGAGATATACTGCGCCTGAAGCGCGGCATCGGTCGCGTAATATATCTTGTTTTCGTTCGTCTCTTTAGCCGCTTCGAGATATTCGGAATAGGTCATAACGCTTCCGTCAGTAAGCGGGATAAGGAGAGAATTTTTCACTCTCTCATAGAACTTTTTGTCCTTCATGCACGCGTAGCATACGAAGGGGCATATATCGCGCCATATCTTCTCGTAATTTTCTCTTTCGTTGACAGAGAGGAAATTCAGCTTGTCCGCAAGCTTTTTCACGATATGCGCGGACACCTTTGAAACGTAGGTGTTTGTTTGGAGATAGCTTCTTGAAACGTTGAGAGGGAGCTCGGGACAATCGAGAACGCCCTTGAGTATAAGCAGATATTCCGGAATAACTTCCTTGATGTTATCGGCAACGAAGACCTGATTGTAATAGAGCTTGACCTGTCCCTCTATCGCTTCATATTCGTTTGCAAGCTTTGGGAAATATAGTATACCCTTAAAATTGAGGGGATAGTCAGCGTTTATGTGAATGTGGAAGAGAGGGTCTCTGAAATCAGAAAAAACCTTTTTGTAAAAGTCGAGATATTCCTCATCAGAGCATTCAGCGGGCGCTTTTTGCCAAAGCGGGAAAGTATCATTTATAGGCTTTTGCTCTTTTTTGTCCGTATTTTCCTCGCCGTCGTCAAAATATATCTCAACAGGCATAAAAGAGCAGTATTTTTCAAGCATCGCGCGTATCTTCGACGTCGCCAGATACTCGCTCTCCTCATCAGAGATATGCATTATAACGTCTGTTCCGTGCAGGGTCTTGTCGGACGCATACGATTCGTATTCGCCCGCCTCGTTGCATATCCAACGAATTGCGGGGGCATCGGTATAGGATTTTGTGTCGACTTCGACTCGGCTGCTTACCATAAACGCCGAATAAAATCCAAGTCCAAAATGACCGATGATACCGTTTTTTGCGCCGTCCGCCTGACTTTCGTACTTTTCTATAAAATCGACAGCGCCTGAGAGGGCAATACTGCAAATATATTTTGTAAGCTCGTCCTCGGTCATACCTATTCCGTTGTCGGAGACTGTAATGGTTTTTGCGTTCTTATCAAGGGAGACTGTTATTTTGTAGCTGTCGTCGGTCTCCTCGCGTATGCCGAGCGAGGTGAGACGGCGGAGCTTAGTTATAGCGTCTGCCGCGTTTGAGACTATTTCTCTGAGAAATATATCCTTTTCGGAATAGAGCCATTTTTTTATGATAGGGAATATGTGTTCGGTATCGACCGATATTCCACCTTTTTTATAGGTGTTAGTTTGTTCATTCATTGCTGTTTCCTTCGTTTTGGTCAGGAGCTTCCTGAGCAGTTTCTTTATCTTTTTCTGATGTGTCGGTTACTTTTTTGGATTTGTTTTTTTGGGAAAGACGCTTGAAAAATCGAATAATTCCGCCGAACATGGTATTGAATATACGGTTGAACATCTTTTCATGGTGCTCGTGCGGGTTGACCAAAGAGTAAGCGGGGAAATAATCGTCGACAGAGGTGGGAAGATTTTTCTTTGCCAGCTTTTCCTCGACAAGCTCGTTTATGATTATAGATATAGTTGCGAAGACGGGAACGCCGATTATCATTCCTATAACGCCGAAGTAATCACCCATAATGATGATTGCAACGATAACTCCGAGCGAGCTTATACCTGTCGAGTTGCCAAGTATCTTCGGACCGATAACGTTTCCGTCAAGCTGCTGAATGAGAAATACGAGGATAAGGAAGAGAATAACCTTTTGAGGATTTGCGATAAAGACGATAAACGCGGTAGGAATAGCACCGATTATAGGACCGAAGAGAGGTATGATATTGGTTATTCCTATGATGGTTGCAAGGAGAGAGGGGTAAGGCATTCTGAAAATAAGCATGATGAAAAAGGTAAGAATACCGATGATGATAGAGTCAACTATCTTACCGATAAAGAAGCCGCCAAAGGTTCTGTTTGCGGATCTTACATAGCGGAGCATACGTATTCTTGACTTGTCCTTAAGGATAGCGGCGCATATTCTGCGTACATGAGCGTGCAGTCTTTCTTTATCTATAAGCAGATAGATAGAAATGAATATACCGAGTATAGAATTCTTAACGCCGACGTAAAGCTTACCTGCAAACTCTGCGAGATAGTTGAAGAGTATTCCAAAAATGTCTTCCGACTTCATAATAAAGTCCGAAATGGCAGTTACTATCTGCGCGTTGTCTATTTTCACGTCGAAGTTAGCTGATACTTTATTAACTATGTTGCCGATAAAAGTAAGGGTCTTTTCCACGTAGGTGTCAAATTCAGAGGCAAACTGCATAATACTTTCGACGAGCTGAGGTATCATCAAAAGCAGGAAAAGGACAATACAGAGAACAGCCACGACGTATGTAAGGATCAGCGAAAGCGCGCGTCTTGCGCCCTTATGCTTTAGCTTTTTGAGTATTTTAAACTCAAAGAGCTTCAGTATAGGGTTGAGCATGTAAGCGATAGCCGCGCCGATAGCTATGGGCGCTAATACCCCGAATATGTTTGAGAGCAAGCCCGTGAGCGCATCTATGTTGGTTATGGCATAAAGAATAACAAAAGCAAAAAAGGCAAACGTCAGCGATTTATATATTTTTGGCTTTGTTTCGGAATTCATTTTTGATCCTCCGTCAAATTGTACTACAATGTTACATTATAATATATATTTTATTCCTTTTTTCTCTCTAAGTCAATAGAATTTTAATAAAAAATAAATATAGATTATAATATAGTGAAAATGCTTGAAAAATATTCGGCGATGTGTTAAAATTACATAGTGACACTTATATAAAATCGAGTTGGGAGGGCAATATGGCGTTGTTATTAAAGGCTTATGCAAAAATAAATCTTTATCTTGACGTAGTGTCAAAGGCTGAGAACGGATATCACGGTGTAAACACCGTTATGCAGACGGTATCGCTTTGCGATGATATAGAAATTTCGCTGAACAGCCGCGGTACTCATTCGATAATTTGCGACAGAGAAGATATTCCCACTGACCGGAAAAATCTTGCTTGGCGCGCGGCAGACATGTTTTTTGAAGCGGCTAAAAAGGATATGTGGGCAGATATAAAAATAAGCAAGCGCATACCTATGGCGGCAGGGCTTGCGGGCGGAAGCGCCGATGCGGCGGCGGTATTTCGGGGGCTCAATGAGCTTTGCGGATATCCCTTGTCAAAGGACGAGCTTTTAGCGCTTGGCGCGCGTCTTGGCGCAGATATTCCGTTTTGTATAGCTTGCGGAGCGGCTTTTGCCGACGGATTTGGCGAGAGATTGCACGCTGTCCCGTCCATGCCGAGCTGTTATATCCTTGTGGCTTGCGGAAAAGAGGGAGTGTCTACCCCTTGGGCATATTCTATGCTTGACGGAAAATACGAGGATTTTGTTTGCGGCGCGTATATTCCACATTCCTGCGAGGGCTTGATGTCTGCTATCGAAGAAGGGAAGCTTGCCGATATTGCCGCGAATATATACAATATTTTTGAGGGCGTGATAGAGCCGAAACGGACAGAAGTTACCGTGATAAAGTCGTATATGAAAGAGGGCGGAGCGCTTGGGGCTATGATGAGCGGAAGCGGACCTTCTGTGTTTGGCATTTTTGATAGTAAAGAAAAAGCTGCGGCGGCGCTTGATAAGCTTAAAACTGTGGGAGTGAGCGCATTTCTTGCAGAGCCGATAGCGAATATTTAATAATTTTGTGATACAACAAAAAATTATCCGTCGGAAGATCCGACGGATAATTTTTATTTAATTATTATCTTTTAGCGAACTAAAACTTAATTAGTCTTCTTTCTTTCTGGTAACAAATGCTGTGATTGTTCCAACAGTTGCTATCATAGCAATACCGCTGAGAGCGATGGAGTTCTTACATCCGCCCTTTTCCTCAGCTGTTGTAGCAGCTGCTGTTGTAGCTGCTGTTGTAGCCTTAGCTGTTGTAGCCTTAGCTGTTGTAGCTGCTGCAGTTGTTGCAGAAGAAGCGGGAGCCTCGGAAGAAGCGGGAGCCTCGGAAGAAGCGGGAGCCTCGGAAGAAGCGGGAGCCTCGGAAGAAGCGGGAGCCTCGGAAGAAGCGGGAGCCTCGGAAGAAGCGGGAGCCTCAGAAGAAGCGGGAGCCTCGGAAGAAGCGGGAGCCTCGGAAGAAGCGGGAGCCTCGGAAGAAGCG
>JAZOLQ010000008.1:0-11530 GCA_045653185.1 Eubacteriales bacterium | reverse complement strand
CACTTTGATATAAAAACCTCCGATGACAAAATGAAAGCATAACTGTTTTCCGGGTACATCGGGGTTTTTACTATGTTTTAAGGAAACACAAAGATGAAGGAAATAGCAATAAAAGAGAACCATCTGTATAACAAGACGTATACCCGAGGCAAAAAATTTGTAGGAAGATACGTCGCAGTGTACGTGCTTAAGGATCTGGCGGCAAAGCGGCTGAGGAAAGAAAATCCCAATAAGGAATACGTCAACCGTCTCGGACTCAGTGTATCGAAAAAGATAGGCGGAGCAGTAAGCCGAAGCAGAGCAAAGCGAATAATAAGAGCGGCGTACAGGGAGCACGCAGATGAGCTTCGACGGGGCTTTCTTATAGTGATAAGCGCAAGAGTGGCTATCGCGGGCAAGAAAAGCACAGATATCGAGGCAGAGCTCTTAAAGGCATTCAGAGAGTTAGATATGATGAAAGAGGCGAATATAACGCCGAAAACGGAAGAAAGATGAAACATGTTTGCATTTGGTTGATACGCTTGTATCAAAAATTTCTTTCACCGCTAAAACGAAATCCGACGTGTCGCTTTACTCCGACGTGTTCAGCCTATGCCGTTGAGGCATTTACGAAACGAGGCTTTTTTGTGGGCTTTTGGCTTACGGTGCGCCGCATTTTTCGCTGCAACCCGTTTTTCCCAGGTGGATACGATCCCGTTCCACCCAAAAAGATCCCCAAATATAAGGATAAAGCGGAAAGAGAAAAGAACACTGACAATGACCAGCCGTAAGGCAATAAAAGAGAGGAATCCGCAAAAAAAGCGGAAACAGATCGCTAATGAATATAATGGATATTATTAATATACCCGCAGGCTACGTTATTAAGCTTTGTAATAATATCGTAGGAAATCAATATTTGCTTGCACTTCTTATATTCTCGATAATAGTTGAGATAATCCTTCTGCCTTTTGCTATCAAGCAGCAGAAGAACTCTATAAAGCAGGCAAAGCTGCGTCCTAAGGAAATGGCTATCCGCAAGAAGTACGCGGGACGTGAAGATCAGCCTACAAAGCAGAAGATGTCTATGGAGATACAGGAGATGTATCAGAAAGAGGGCTATAACCCCATGGGCGGTTGTCTCCCCCTGCTTATACAGTTTCCTATAATCATCGCGCTCTATAACATCGTGTTGAACCCGCTCAGATATATCTGCAACCTTTCAACAGATGCGATAAACGGCGCTATAAACGTAGTAAAATCTTTCCCCGAATATGCAGAGACGACCTTCAATGCTACCAGAAACATTGACCTTATGTCTGCTATCAAAAACGTTATAGATAAGCATGGCATTGGCGCGTTCTCCGGTGTAGAAGGATTTTCAGAGCATATATCATCCTCTGCAGATATCCCCAATCTGACTATTTTCGGCGGAGCAATAGACCTTTCTGCAGTTCCGTCCTTTACGACCTTCAACTTTTTGCTTCTCATTCCCGTGCTGACCTTCCTTGCTTATTTCTTCAGCATGAAGATAAACAAGAAGTTTATGTATCAGCCCGCGCAGAATGACCCCGCAATGGGTTGCTCAAACAAGGTTATGGATTATATGATGCCGCTCATGAGTGTGTTCATCACATTTGGTGTTCCCGCGGCGCTTGGCGTATACTGGATATTCAAGTGTGTCATAGGTGTTATCAAGCAGGCGATAATCTACCTCTTTATGCCTATTCCCAAGTTTACAGACGAGGAGCTTAAGGCAGCAGAGAAGGAGTATAACGAAAAAGCGCCCAAGGTGGAGAGACCCAGAAGCAATCAGAAGGCTCGCTCGCTTCACCATATAGATGACGATGACTATGAGGATATAACGCCCGCGCCGGCTAAAAACAGCAAGAATGCTGAGGCAGAGAAGATATCCGAGGATGGCGAAAAGGTAGCTGACGAGGATGAGCAGAAGCCCAATAATCTCTTGGGCGAGGCTGCGCTCAAAGAGGATAATACCTCTGAGAATATGCAGTCTTATCGTGAAAAAATAAGAAAAAAGAAATAAGACGACGATAAAAATTAATTAATAATGGAGTAAGATCGTGAAAAAAGAAACAGTAGTAAGCGCAAAGACAATCGAGGAAGCGCTTGAGCTCGCTGCAAAGGAGCTTGGCGCAAATAGCGTTGAAAAGATAGAATATACAGTTATAGATGAGCCTAAGAAGGGACTTTTCGGCATAGGAGCTGTTCCCGCAAAAATATCCGCAAGCTACGTAAGCGGCGGAGAGGACGAGGCGTTTGCGTTCATAAAGGAGCTTATCGCCAATATGAACGTAGGAGCAAGCGCAACTATGAAGGACGGCGAGGACGGTGAGAAGAAGATAATCATTGAGGGCGGAAACGCGGCAATCCTTATAGGACACCACGGAGAGACTCTTGACGCGCTCCAGTATCTCGCAAATCTTGCGGCAAACAAGAAGGTCGCAGGAGAGAAGAGAGCATACGTTAAGATATCTGTTGACGTAGAGGGATATCGCGCAAAGAGAGAGGAGACTCTCAGAGCACTTGCAAGAAGAATGGCAGATAAGGTGCTCAAGTATAAGAAGAGCGTAATGCTCGAGCCTATGAATCCTTACGAGAGAAGAATAATTCACTCCGAGGTTCAGAACATTGAGGGCGTTTCTACAAACTCTATCGGCTCGGACGGCAACAGAAAAGTTGTAATGTATCTCGATACAAAGAAATAAATGGTGATGTCATATTTGGCAAGACCGAAAAAGTTCGACTAAGGAGAAAAACACCCCAAAGACTGTCTAAACGGTAAGCAAGACAATAATAGGTTGAATTTCTTGCGAAATTCCTCATTTTAATGGACTTTTTCTACCGCCGTTTCGGAGGCTCGATGTACCTTTGTACGCCTAACGCCTCCGAGAACGACGCTTCTTGCTCAAATCTGCCTATCCCATTATAATAAAGCTCGGCAGAGGAATTGTTCCTCTGCCGAGCTTTTCTTCTATTGAATTATATCTTAACAAAACCAAGCTTTTTCTGAACCTTGGAAAGTGTTCTGCGAGCATAGTAGGAGGCTTCCTCAGCGCCCTTCTTCATCTGTGCCTCAAGCATAGCCTTGTCGGAAAGGTATTCGTTGAATTTCTGCTGAATGGGAGCGAGCGCATCAGCGCACACCTCGCCCACTGCAAGCTTGAAGTCGCCGTATCCCTTGCCGTCAAATTCACGCTCTATCTCCTCGACAGTCTTGCCCGTGAAGCAGGAGTAGATACCGATAAGGTTGTTTATGCCGTGCTTGCCCTCGCCCATTTGTATACAGGTGTCGGAGTCGGTAACGGCTCTCTTGAACTTGCGGATTATGGTGTCCTTGTCGTCGAGTATATAAACGACGGCGGTTGTGTTCTCGTCGGACTTGGACATTTTCTTTGTGGGGTCTGCGAGCGACATTATCTTCATTCCGCTCTTGGGAATGACGGGCTCGGGAATAGTAAATGTGTTCGGATAGAGCTGATTAAATCTCTCTGCGATATTTCGGCAAAGCTCAACGTGCTGCTTCTGGTCTATTCCTATCGGAACGACGTCGGTCTGATAGAGAAGGATATCCGCCGCCATAAGAGTTGGGTATGTGAAAAGACCCGCATTTATGTTGTCGGCGTGCTTTGAGCTCTTGTCCTTGAACTGAGTCATGCGAGAAAGCTCGCCAAACATGGTGAAGCAGTTGAGTATCCAAGCAAGCTCGGCATGCTCCTTGACGTGCGACTGAACGTAAAGGGTATTTTTTTCGGGGTCGAGACCGCAAGCCATATAGAGCGCGAGAGTCTCATAGGTTCTGCGTCTGAGCTCAGCGGGCACTTGGCGCACCGTTATCGCGTGCTCGTCCACAACGCAGTAAAAGCACTTGTATTTCTCTGAAAAGAGCGAAAAATTCTTTATCGCGCCCAGATAGTTTCCTATCGTAAGATTTCCGCTGGGCTGAACTCCCGAAAAGGAGACGGGTGTATCGTTAAACATAATGTCAAAACCTCTCTGAAATATACACTAAAATCATATTTATAATAATAACATATAAAAGAGAAAATGTCAATTGACTTTTGCGTGAAAATGTGGTATTATTAATGTAATATTTAAATAATATCTGTTTTTGAGGTGTAAAAATGGTTAAGCATATAGTAATGTGGAAATTTAAGGAAAACGCAGAGGGGAAAAGCCGAGAAGAAAATATGGCTTTTGTCCGCGACAGTCTTTATGCGCTTCGGGGCGTTATCGACGAGATAAAGGGTATGGAAGTAGGCATAGACGTCACACGCAGCGATGCGTCAATGGATCTTGCGCTCATTACCGAGTTTGAGAGCGTCGAGACTATGAAGGCGTATGCCGTTCATCCCGAGCACGTAAAGGTTGCGGGATATATAAGAAAGGTCGTTGAGTCAAGAGTGGTTCTTGATTATAACGTGTAATTGAGAGGAAAGAAAGATGATAAAGCTTGAAAGAACTTCTGTAATGAATCTTGAAAATGCTATTCGCGGCGCGAGAAATCCTATGAACAGCTGGGATAAGATGGACAGCTCTTATGACGAAGAGGGCAATTACGTTCTTGGAGAGAACGATCTTGGTCTGGCAGTCCGCTTGGCTTGCGCGGGCAGTGACCATCGCAAATTTTTGCGCCAGATATTCGTGTCGGTCGATATAACCGCTCCGCTTTACTGGTGGAAGGAGTTTGATACATACAAGGTGGGAACAGTGGCTAATTCCACGTCCACGATGCACAAGATACACTCAAAACCCTTTGAGAGAAGTGATTTTTCCTGCGACAGACTCGACGAGGGCGGACTTGCGCTCCTTGACGGTATAATAGAGTATCTTGAGGCAGAGAGAGTTAAATTCTGCGAAAATAAGTCAGACAGACAGCCGTGGCACAATATGATACAGCTTTTGCCCACGAGCTATAACCAGATGAGAACTGTCACGATGAATTATGAAAATCTCATTAATATGTACTATGCGAGAAAGACGCATAAGCTCGCAGAATGGCATACATACTGCGACTGGATAGAGTCGCTCCCGTACGCAAAAGAGCTTATTATGATAAAGTAAATAATAGACAGATTTAGCGCGAGTACCTTCTTCAAAAAGAAGGTACTCGCGCCCCTCAAGAAACTTGCTGAAAATGTTTTTTTGCATAAATATCATTAGACAAAAGTAATGTTTTTTTCTAATGCGGCAACACGTCGGACACTTGCGTGCCGACATGTTGCTTTTTTTATATTCTATGTGTATTTTAACGCTTTAGCCAAATAAAATAATTTAAGGATTTTTTCAAGATTATCTTGACGAATTGAGAAAATGGTTATATAATATACTCTATACACGTGTATTCGTGAGTTTCATTAATTAACGGAGGTTCATATTATGAACAGAGTTTACAATTTTTCGGCGGGCCCTTCCATGCTTCCTTTAGAGGTTCTTGAAAAAGCAGCATCTGAGTTGGTCTGCTATGGCGAATCAGGAATGTCGGTAATGGAGATGTCCCATCGATCTCCGGATTATGAGGCAATTATCAAAGACGCAGAGGCGATGCTTCGCGAGCTTATGAATATTCCCGATAACTATAAGGTGCTCTTCCTTCAGGGCGGCGCATCCACACAGTTTGCGGCAGTACCTATGAATCTTATAAAGAGAACAGGAAAGGCTGATTACGTTGTTTCCGGTCAGTTCTCCGGTAAGGCGTTCAAAGAGGCACAGAAGCTCGGTTACGACGTAAAGTGCATCGCTACCACCAAGGAAGATAACTTTGACCATATTCCTGAGGTAACAAAGGATATGGTAAGACCCGACGCCGCATACGTTCATGTTTGTTTCAATAACACTATCTACGGAACAAAGTACGGCTATATTCCCGAGACGGGCGATATCCCCCTCGTTGCAGATATGTCCTCTTGCATTATATCCGAGCCTGTTGACGTAAGCCGTTTCGGAGTTATCTACGCAGGCGCGCAGAAGAATATGGCTCCCGCAGGTCTTACACTCGTTATCGTTCGCGAGGACCTTCTTGAGTACGCTGAGGAGAAGATGCCCACAATGCTTGAGTGGAAGACTATGGCTGAGAACGGCTCTATGTATAACACTCCTCCTTGCTACACCATATATATGGCAAAGCTGGTTTACGAGTGGATACTTTCAATCGGCGGTCTTGACGAGATGAAGAAGAGAAACGAGGCTAAGGCGGCAGTTCTTTATGATTATCTCGACTCTCAGGATTACTACATAGCTCCCGTGAAGAAGGGCAGCCGTTCTATGATGAACGTTACCTTTGTAACAGGGGACGCTGACCTTGATAAGAAGTTTGCCTCCGAGGCAGCTAAGGCAGGACTTAAGAACCTTAAGGGTCACCGTTCTGTCGGCGGAATGAGAGCATCTATCTACAATGCTATGCCTTACGCTGGCGTTGAGGCTCTTGTTGCGTTTATGAAAAAATTCGCAGAAGAAAATCCGAAAAAATAAGTTTTATAAGGACAGAATTAAAATGAAAAACATACTTTGCTTGAATAAGATTGCGGCTGTCGGAACAGATAAGCTCGATAAGAATGAATACAATATAGGAACAGACGTGGAAGCTCCCGATGCGATAATGGTTCGCTCGGCTGCAATGCACGAGATGACCTTTGCCCCCAACACACTCGCTATCGCGAGAGCGGGAGCAGGCGTAAACAATATCCCCGTTGACCGTTGCGCAAAGGAGGGAATAGTTGTTTTCAACACTCCCGGAGCTAACGCTAACGGAGTTAAGGAGCTTGCTATATGCGCGCTTATGCTCGCATCGCGTAACGTGATCGGAGGCATCAAGTGGGTCGATACGCTTATTGGAACAGAGGGCGTTGCAAAGGCTGTTGAGGCAGGAAAGTCCAAGTTCGCGGGCGTTGAGGTCTTTGGCAAAAAGCTCGGCGTTATAGGTCTTGGAGCTATCGGCGGAATGGTAGCAAACACCGCAGTCCACCTCGGAATGCAGGTAAACGGTTGCGACCCCTTCCTCAGCGTTGATGCTGCTTGGAATATCAACCACCATGTAAATAAGGCGGCAACCTTTGCCGACATCTTTAAAGAGTGCGATTATATCTCGCTCCACGTTCCCGCAACTCCCGATACAAAGAATATGATAAATGCAGAGACCATCGCTACGATGAAGGACGGCGTAAGAATAATCAACCTTTCTCGTGCGGATCTTGTAAATGCTGAGGATATGAAGGCGGCTCTCGCTTCGGGCAAGGTAGCGGCGTACGTTACCGATTTCCCGACCGACACAATGATCGGTGTTGAAGGCGCTGTGACTATTCCTCACCTTGGCGCGTCCACAGCAGAGTCCGAGGACAACTGCGCTGTAATGGCGGCTCTTGAGCTTGACGATTATCTCCGTTACGGTAACATAAAGAACAGTGTTAACTTCCCGAACGTAAATATGCCTATGAGCGGAGACAAGAGAGTTTGTGTCCTTCACGCAAACGTTCCTACGATACTTTCGCAGATCACAACTATTCTTTCCGACACGGGCGTAAATATCGAGAATATGACGAACAAGTCAAAGGGAGATAACGCGTATACCGTAGTTGACGTAACAGGCGGAATTTCCGACGAGACTATCGCAAAGCTTAATGCTGTTGACGGAATTTGCAGAGTAAGAGTTATCTGACAAACAATGGCGGCGCCGCGGTATTCTGCGGCGTCGTTTTGATAGATTTTAATATTTAATTATTAAGGAGAATTACAATGAAAATTGCAACTACTATCGGAGAGGTCTACGCTTATACACCTTCGCCCGCGGAAGCTGTCAAATTTTATGAGGGTACAGGCTTCAAATACCTTGATTACAGTTTTTATAGCGTTCTTACAGATAAAAGACTCCGCTTCATGACAGACGAGTGGAAGGATGAGATACTCGAAGCAAAGGCAGCGGCAGATGAGCTTGGCTTCAGCTTTGTTCAGGCGCACGCTCCTTGCTGTTCGCTTCGCGGAGAGGGAATGGAGGACGGAATCTTATCGACCGTACGCTCAATAGAGGCTTGCGAAATGCTTGGCATCAAGAATATGGTAATACACGCAGGCTGTTTCCCCGACTTCAAATATCCTGAGGACCAGCTTGGCTGGCATAAGGCAAACGAGCCCTTCTTCAGAGCGCTCATTCCCGCAATGGAAAAGCACGGTGTAAATATTCTTTTTGAGAACACCACTATAAAGCATTGCGGAGACAGAAATTACTTTACAATAACAGGTAAGGACCTCGCAGACCACGTCAGCTATATGAACCACCCGCTCTTTGGCGCGGCTTGGGACGTCGGTCACGCGCATATGGACGGTCTTGACCACCACGATGAAATAATGGATATAGGCAAAGCGCTCAAGGCTATCCACGTTCATGATAACGACGGTAAGAAAGACCTTCATACAATGCCGTTCTTGGGAACGCTTGAGTATGATTCTCTTATGAGAGGCTTGATAGACTCGGGCTTTGACGGATATTTCACACTCGAATCCGACGGATTTATGAAGTATGGAAGACATACCAAGATGAAAGACCCCAACGGTAGATTGGTTCACCCCAGCCTCGAACTTAAGAAGGCATCGCTTTCGCTGTTGCACCTTGCCGCAAAGGAGATTCTTGAGGCATACAACTTATATGAAGACTAATAAAAGTGAGGGAGGAGCAGAGCTTGTCACGTCTGACAAGCTCTGCTCCCTCCACGGTTTTTCAACAAGGCTTGGCGGAGTCAGTAGACTCCCGCATACAAGCTCGCTAAACCTCGCTTTCGGTCGCGGAGACGACCGAGAGACTGTACTTGAAAATCTTAATATCTTTGCCAAGACGCTGGGCGTTGATGTCCGACGCATCGTCAGCGTGTCACAGATACATTCCGCAGAGGTTAGATACGTTGCCGAGGAAAACGCGGGGCAGGGATATTTTTGCGACGAAAAATTTGAGTGTGACGGATACGTTACCGACGTTGCCGGCATAGTTCTCGGCGTCAAGACTGCCGATTGTGTCCCGATACTTATGGAGGGATACGGTACAGAGGGTAAGATATGCGCCGTAGGAGCTGCGCACGCAGGCTGGCGCGGAAGCGTTAACGGAATTGCCGTGAGGTGTCTTGAGGAGATATTGCGCCTTGGAGCGCTCTTAGAGAGTGTTCGAGTGGCGATAGGACCGTGTATATGCGCCGAGTGCTTTTGCGTGCGGCGTGATTTTTATGATGCTGTCGTGGATATACGGGGAAAGGATTTCGCGGAAAGATTTGTGATAGCCGACGGTGAGAAGGACGGAGTATGGCACTGCGACCTTAGGGAGATGAACAAAGAGTTGCTTCTCGACGCGGGAGTTTTGGCAGATAATATCGACGTCTCGGACGAGTGCACGTGCTGTCTCCCAGAAAAGTATTTTTCCCATAGATACAGCCACGGCGAGAGAGGAACGATGCTCTCTGTGATAGAAATGCCGAGAAAATGACTGATATTCTTTAAAAAAGATAAATTTTTCTTATAAAATCTAAAAAAATTTGCAAAAAAACATTGACAATTTCACTTTCTTGTGTTATCATACTAAAGTGCTAAAGCGAATCATAAAAAACAGGGGGAGATCAAAATGGATTTTCGTGAAAATGAGGGCTTTAATTTGCTTGTAAAGGCGTTGCTTTCGCTGGAGAACGAGCAGGATTGTATTGACTTTCTTGAGGATATAATGACACGCAAGGAGATGCTTGATATAGCGCAGAGAATACTTGTTGCAAAGCTTCTCTCCGAGCAGGTGGTCTATAATAAGATAGTTGACGAAACGGGAGCCAGCACGGCAACGATAAGCCGTGTAAACAGAAGCTATAACTACGGCTCAGGCGGATACGCCAAAATACTTGAAAAGATCAAAGAGGAAAATAAATGAGTATATCTGATTCGGTTTTGAGGAATGAAGAAAAAGCCATATTCAAGCTAAGAGAGCTTTACAGCGGATATGGCTATCAGAGATATAAGGTGAGTAAGTTTGAGGAATATGACCTTTACGCTCGCAATAAGAGCTTTCTTATAAGCGAGAATATTCTCACCTTTACCGACACAAACGGAAAGCTTATGGCGCTCAAGCCCGACGTAACGCTTTCTATAATCAAAAATCTTGGCAAGGACGATGCTGTTCATAAGCTTTATTATAATGAAAACGTTTACCGTACCTCAGCGGCGGCAGACGGATACCGTGAGATAATGCAGACAGGTCTTGAGTGCGTCGGTAAGATAGACATTTACTCTATCTGCGAGGTCATTCTTCTTGCTCAAAAAAGTCTTGACCTTATAAGCGAGGAGAATATCCTTGATGTTTCACACATGGGCTTTATGCTCGGTCTTATGGATAATCTTGGCATAGAGGGAGAGGATGCAGATCTTCTCGTCGAGCTTGTTGGACATAAAAATATCCCCGCTATAAGAAGCTTTTGCGAGGATAGAGGAATATCCGAGATAGAGACCGATGAGGTAACTATGATAGCCTCGCTCTACGCTCCGATAAAGGACGCGCTTCTGAAGCTTCGCTCGCTTGTAAGAGGCGAGAAAATGAGAGCGGCATACGATGAGCTTTTGGGCATATGTAAAATGCTTGAGAGAAGCGGAAACGTAGATAAAATATACCTTGATTTTTCAACTGTTAACGATATGAGCTATTATAACGGAGTTATATTCAAGGGATTTGTCAACGGAATACCCGACGGAATACTCTCGGGCGGACGTTACGACAGCCTTATGAAGAAGCTTGGAAGAGACGCGGGAGCTATCGGCTTTGCCGTTTATCTCGATATGCTTGAAAGGCTTTCCTTCGATAACGCGAGATACGACGTTGATACCGTCATACTTTATGGCGCTGACAGTGATATGGCAAAGGTCTTTGAGACTGCGGAAGCTCTCAGAGGAGAGGGCAAGAGCGTGAGAGCCGAGAGAGGCGAGACGACTCGACAGAGATGCAGACAGATACTCAAGGGCTCAAAGGAAGGAGTTGAAGCTCTTGAAACAAATGATTAATATAGCGCTTCCAAAGGGAAGACTTGGAGAAAAAGCATACAAGGTGTTTGAAGCGGCAGGATATGAGTGCCCTTCGATACACGAGGAAAACAGAAAGCTTATATTCGAAAACAAAGAAAAGGGAATAAGATATTTCTGGGTCAAGCCGTCCGACGTGGTTATCTACGTTGAGAGGGGGGCTGCGGACATTGGAATTGCGGGTAAGGATATAATACTCGAGTATTCTCCCGACATTTATGAGCTCGCGGATCTTGGTATGGGCAAATGCCGTATGGCTGTTGCCACTAAAAAGGACTTTTGCGACAACAGAGACAGAACTCTCAGAGTCGCTACGAAATTCCCGAATATAGCGAAGAAATATTATAACTCTCAGAGCAGAGAAATAGATATCATAAAGCTCAACGGCTCGATAGAGCTCGCTCCCATTCTCGGACTTTCCGACGTTATAGTCGATATAGTCGAGACGGGAAAAACGCTTTATGAAAATAACCTCGAGCCCAGAGAGACGATAGTTGACATA
>JAZOLQ010000007.1:0-15647 GCA_045653185.1 Eubacteriales bacterium | reverse complement strand
CGCTTGGACTCACTGTCACGGCCGTTCTTTGTAGAACCAACACCCTTTTTATGAGCAAAGAACTGTAAACTGAGCTTGAACATTATGCGTTCCTCCATTCAATGTAATTTTGTGTACAACGTTCCGAGTCTATCGGAACATACGTCAGATATAATCGATATCCTTGACCTCTACGTCGAGATAGTCGTAATATTCCTCGATCATATCATTAAGCTGGTAATAATATGACAAAAACAATCCCGATACCGCATATCTCTTGCGTTCGTCGTCCTCAAATTCGGTAAGCGCCGCCTTTGAGCGAACCATTATATGCGTTGCGCCCTCGTTGACAGTGTAATCAACGTCCGAGGCATACGCGACCTCTATGGTATTGATAATAAGCATCGTCATCGCCGACAGCGCCGCGCAGAGAACGTCGTCTCCCGCATCGCCATAGCCCGTATGACCCTGCTCCTCAAAGCCGTAGAAAGCTCCTCCGCTTCTGAAAAATACGATTTTTGTCATTCTTTCTTACCTATCAGCCCTGGATAGAAAGGATCTGTACCTTAGTATAAGGCTGTCTGTGACCGATTTTCTTCTTCTCGTTCTTCTTAGCCTTGTACTTCATTACGTAGATCTTCTTGCCCTTGCCGTTTGCAACGACCTTTGCGCTGACTGTTGCGCCCTCAACATTGGGAGTTCCTACCTTAAGACCTTCTGCGGTAGATAATGCCTTAACACAGTCAAAATTAACTGTGTCACCCTCGTTAACGTCGAGCTTCTCGATAAATACGATATCTCCCTCGTTAACCTTGTACTGCTTTCCGCCTGTTTCAATAACTGCGTACACGAAAAGCACCTCTCTTTCATAATAGACTCGCTAATTCGGGTGGCGCGAAAACCGCGCACTTAAAGAACCCGCTTTAAGCGGCATATTATTTTAACACATCGAGAACCCTTTGTCAATAGATTTCTTCAATTTTTTTAAAATAATCGTTCAAACAGCTACAAATTAACAAAATCGCCTTGAAAAGCAGAAGCTTATGGTGTATAATTGTCTATAATATATTTAAGGTAAGGAACAACTGAAATTTTGATGACTCCAATAAGAACTCAACTGTGGGACTCGGTCTCACTAAGCTCGATCATGACCGATAAATTCAAAACAGGCATGATCTCATTCTCGCTCCGACTTCCGCTCTCCAGGGGGTCGTCAGCCTATAATATGCTGCTCTCGGGCGTGCTTCGCAGAGGATGCGAGGAGTTCCCCAGCGCCGCGCTTCTAAACCGCAGACTCGACGAGCTGTATGCTTCGTCAATAGAAATAAAGACCGCAAAATGCGGCAAAAATCAGCCCTTTATAATTTCCGCCGAAATGCTTGATAACAGTTTTGTCAGCGACGGAACAGATATTCTTGACGGTGTTGCTCACCTTATCTCTCAGGTGCTTCTGCATCCGCTGACAGAAAACGGAGCTTTTTGTAAGGAGACTGTACGCAAAGAAAAAAACACGGTCCGTGACGCAATAAAGGCTGAGATGAACAATCCCCGCGCGTACGCCTCGCTGAAATGCGCCGAGCTTATGCACCTCGGAGACAGTGATTTTCCGACGGCAGACTCTTTGCTCGACACGGTGAACTCCGCCGACGAAATGAAGCTTTATCGCCATTATAAAGAAATGATAAGCTCCTCTGCCCTTGAGATATTTTACGTTGGCTCTCAGGACGCTTCTCGCGTCTCGGATACGATAAAAACGCATTTTGGCAGCTTTTGCGGAAAAGCATCTCCTATAATCCCCATCGTTGCCGAAAAATTCACTCACCTCAAGGAGCGCACCGAGCCCTTCGAGGTGTCTCAGGGAAAGCTTTGCCTTGGCTTTAGAGTCGGAATTACGGCAGACAGCAAGAAATATTTTGCCGCCTCTATGTTCAATGAGATATTCGGAGGCTCACCCGCCTCAAAGCTCTTTATGAACGTGCGTGAGCGGCTCAGCCTTTGCTACTATTGCGCGTCGTCCTTCGATCCCTATCTTGGAAATATCACCGTATCAAGCGGTATAAACGTCAGCGATCTCGAACGAACAAAAGCGGAAATATTTGCTCAGCTTGACGCGATCAAGTCGGGAGATATCAGCGAGGGCGAGTTCCTCGCCGCGAAAAAAGCGATACTCCACTGGTACAGACAGATATACGATTATCCCTTTGAGCTTTTCGCCTTCTATAACACTCGCTCGATGCTCGGCATCAAAGCCTCGCCCGAGGAATATATGAAGGCATTTGACGAGGTGACGATACAGGACGTTATAGATATCGCAAAGGGAGTTCAGCTTGACACAGTATTTTTCCTTGAGGGAACGCTTGACGCAGCCGACGAGGACGAGGAGGACTATGAATAATGAATAAAATAGACCTCAAAATATTTGAAAGCGCCCTGCTTCGCGAAAAATATTATAAATATACGCACGAGTGCGGACTTGATATCTACGTATTTCCGAAAAAGCTCTCGTCCACCTATGCACTGCTTGGCGCGCACTACGGCTCGATAGACAATTTATTCTCTCTTGAGGGGGATGAGCAGATGACCGCCGTTCCCGACGGCATCGCGCACTTTCTTGAGCACAAGCTCTTTACAAACGAGGACGGAAGCGATTCGTTTGAGTATTTTTCAGCTCTCGGGGCAGACGCCAACGCCTACACCACCTTTAATAAGACTGCATATCTTTTCAGCTGTACCGATAATTTTGACGCCTCTCTGGGAGAGCTTATAGATTTCGTCACACACCCTTATTTTACCGATGAGTCGGTAAAAAAGGAGCAAGGCATCATAGCGCAGGAAATAAAAATGTATGACGACAGCCCAATGGAAGCCTGCTATTACGGTATGCTTGAAGCCCTCTACGAGCGTCACGCCATAAGAAATAACATCTGCGGCTCGGTAGAATCGATAGAAAAAATAACACCCGAGCTTCTTTACGAATGTTACAGAGTTTTCTATAATCCGTCCAATATGGCGCTTATCGTTTGCGGAGACGTCACTCCCGATGAGGTCATAAGGATAGCCGACGCTCATCTTCCCAAAACCAGTCCGAAAATAAAAATAGTCCGCGCCGCCGAGAGCTCTATGGAATCCGCATCGGTATTCAAGGCGCGCTCGGAAAAGCGAATGAAGGTAGCAAAGCCGATATTCAATATTGGAATAAAGGATACCGATATTCCCCACTCTCCCGTCGAGAGACTGAAAAAGGATGCGGCAATGTCGATACTCAACGAAATGCTCTTCTCCCGTGCGGGAAAACTCTATTCAGAGCTTTTTGAGAGCGCGATGATATCCCCCGAGATGTCATATTGCTATACGATAAACGAGTCCTTCGCTTTCAATTCTATCGCGGGCGAGGCAGACGACCCCGACGCAGTGCTCGCAAAGATACGCGAGCATCTTGAGAAGGCGAGCGAGGAGGGACTTTCAATCTCCGACTTTGAGCGAGGGAAGCGCGTGATGTACGCGGAATTCGTCAAGGAATTTGACTCTACCGAGGGAATAGCGAACAGTCTGTTCTCCTTCATCTTTGACGGCGCAGAGATACTTAATTACGCCGAAATAATCAACAGCGTAAGATTTGAGGAGGTCTCCGCTCTCTTTGAAAAGGTATTTAAAGACGAATTTTTCACGATATCGATAGTCTATCCGCTTGATAGACAATAATAATTAAGGAGTAAAAAATGATAACAGTTTCTTTTCCCGGTATCGGCATAGACAGCTTCACCGTAAATCCCGTGGCATTTTCCGTGGGCAGCCTTGAGGTGCGCTGGTACGGTATTATCATAACCCTTGGAATAATCCTTGCGGTTCTCTATTGCGCTTATCGCGCAAAGCAAGAGGGTATCTCGTTTGACGACCTTCTCGACATGGCAATATTTACCGTCATTTTCGGCGTGATAGGCGCAAGACTTTATTACGTGCTGACCTCGCTTGACGAATACGACAGCTTTATGGAAATGATAGCGATATGGAACGGCGGAATTGCCATATACGGCGCTATTATCGCAGGCGCTGTCACGATATTCTGCGTATGCAAATACAAAAAGATAAGCGCGCCCAAGGCGTTTGATATGGTCGCACCCGCGGTTATGATGGCTCAGTCTATCGGACGTTGGGGCAACTTCTTTAACGGAGAGGCTTACGGCTATGAGGTCTTTTCGGGCAGCCCGCTCTACTTTATAAGAATGGGACTTCTGCCAAACATCAAGAGCAACTTTGTGGTACACTACTTCCACCCCACCTTCCTCTACGAATCGCTTTGGAATCTTATTGGATTTATAATCATAAACTGGCTCTATAAAAAGAAGAAATTTGACGGTCAGATAGTGCTTATGTATCTCTCATGGTACGGATTTGGAAGAATGTTTATCGAGGGACTTCGCACCGACAGTCTTTACGTAGGCGCTTTCAGAATATCTCAGGTAGTGGGATTTGTATGCTTCGTCGCAGGGACTGCCCTGCTTGTATACAAGCTTGTGAAATGCCGCCGCGAAGCGCTGACAAACGCTGATTATACCCCCGCGTACCCCAAATTCACACACACCTCATTCCACCGTAATGAAGCCGCGGAAGCTACAAGCACCGAGGCTGATGAGTATAAAGAAACAAACAACGCCGACAAGCTTGACGATAACGGCGAAAACAAAGATAGCGAGGTCTGAATCATGGCAAAAATAATAGACGGAAAAGCGATCTCGGCGCAGATACGCGCCGAAATAAAGGAAAAAGCCGCTGAGTTTGCGGCAAAAAGAGGATACAAGCCGGGTCTTGCGGTAATAATCGTCGGAAGCGACCCCGCGTCTCAGGTGTACGTCAGAAACAAGCGCAAGGCTTGTGAGGAGGTCGGATTTTACTCCGAGGCTTACGAGCTTCCCGAAAAGACGACTCAGGACGAGCTTATTGCGCTCGTAGACAAGCTCAACGCCGACAAAAATATTCACGGAATTCTCTGTCAGCTCCCTCTCCCCCGACACCTTGACGAAAACGAGGTGATTCTCAGAATTGATCCCGCAAAGGACGTAGACGCCTTCCACCCCTATAACGTAGGAAAGATAATGATAGGCGATTACGATTTTCTTCCCTGCACCCCCGCAGGCGTTATGGCTCTGCTTGAAAGAAGCGGAATAGACATCTCGGGAAAGGAATGTGTGGTCGTCGGACGCTCCAATATCGTTGGCAAGCCTCAGGCGATGCTGCTTCTCCACGCTCACGGAACTGTAACGGTTTGTCACAGCCGTACAAAAAATCTTGCCGAGGTATGTAGGCGCGCGGACATTTTGGTCGCCGCTATCGGAAAGGCGGATTTCTTCACGGCTGACATGGTAAAAGAGGGCGCTGTCGTTATCGACGTAGGTATGAACAGACGTGCGGACGGCAAGCTCACGGGCGACGTGGATTTTGCCTCTGTCGAGCCCAAGGCGTCCTATATCACCCCCGTACCGGGCGGTGTTGGTCCTATGACTATCACAATGCTTATGCAGAATACGCTCACGGCAGCTGAAAAACTCTGAAACACAAAAAACAAATCTCTGCTTCACGGCAAGTGAAGCAGAGATTTTCATATCTAATTATAAATCTCTCTCCAGCGGCAAATAATATAAAAAAAGCAGAAGGGTATTTATTATGTGCACAGCTATCAGCGACGTGGGACGCTCACACCTTTTCGGACGTACGCTCGACCTTGAATTTTCATACCGAGAGAGTGTGGTAATAGCTCCCAGAGAATTTTCCTTTGATTTTCTTTATAATGAAAAATGCGACTGTCATCCGTCAATTATCGGAACGGCTCATCTGAGCGGCGGCTATCCCCTTTTTTATGATGCCGCAAACGAATACGGACTCTCTGCCGCGGCTCTCAATTTTCCCGAGAATGCGGTCTACCATAGCTGTAAGAGCGGAGCGCTTAATCTTGCTTCCTTTGAAGTTATTCCGTTTATTTTGTCACAATGCAGATCTCTCGCAGACGCAAAAAAGCTGCTGCCCGATATCAACGTCACTCCCGATTCCTTCAAACCTGACCTTCCCGCTTCTCCGCTTCATTGGATAATTGCCTCGAAAGACGGCTCAATAGTCCTTGAATCGACCGTCGAGGGCACAAAGACCTACGATGACCCGTTCGGCGTTCTTACAAACTCCCCGCCCTTTCCTTATCATATAACAAATATCCGCAACTACCTCTCGCTCTCCCCACACCAGCCGAAAAACAATATCTATCCCCAAGCAGAGCTTGCGCCATACTCTCGCGGAATGGGCGCTATGGGACTGCCGGGCGACGCCTCATCAGCCTCGCGCTTCGTTCGCGCGGTCTTTTCAAAGGCTAATACCGAGCGTACAAACGAAAGATTATCCGAGATAAGCCGATTTTTTCATATTATGGATACCGTCTCCCAACCGCTTGGATTTGCGCGCACAAACGAGGGAAAACCAATATATACCGTATATACCTCTTGTATCGATACCGCAAATATGAATTATTATTTCACAACCTATAACTGTCGCCATATACGATGTGTATCTATGCAAAAATCTCCTCTCAATTCCTCTGCCCTGCTAACCATTCCAATGGAGACAAGCGAAGATATAAAGTTCTGTTAAAAGGGTTTGGTTCTCTAAATAACATATTGCTTAATGGGATATCTTTTCTCTAAGAAAGAAACACGGCGGTAGGCAAATGTCCGCCGTGTTTCCACATTAGAGAGAAACTTCACCTTAAGAGTAACAATATTTAGAGAGCTGAAAACCTTTTTTAAAAAGGTTTGGAGAGTGTTTTAGGGAGAATCCAACGTTTGCTGTCTTTCGCTACAAGCGAAAGCGGCGGTGTTCAGCCGCCGAAGCAAACTTGGCGCAAAGCCATAGGCTTTGCAGCTTTCCTCAAAAGGTTCTCGCATAAATCTCCTAACACAAACTAACTATCCCTAACAACAAAATTTACGACTAAAAAATATAAAATGTTGACTTTTTATCGTTCATGTGATAAAATAGAGTTTACATTTGTATATTTAAGTATTTACGAGAGGTAAGGATATGTACAAAAAACAAAATCTTCACACACATTCAACCTTCTGCGACGGAAAGGATACACCCGAAGAGATGATCCTCGAAGCCATTGATCGCGGCTTTGACTCTATCGGATTTTCAACTCACTCTTACGTAAGCTGCTCCTATTTTGGAATAGTAACGCTTGAAAAGATTGAAAATTACAAAAAAGAGATAATTCGTCTGAAGGAAAAATACAAGGGAAAAATTGATATTTTCCTCGGCATCGAATACGATATTTATTCAGACCAAACCCTCGATGGATATGAATATGCGATAGGCTCGGTGCATTATCTCAAGACCGAAGAGGGCAGAAAGACCTTTGATATCGATCTTGTAGGCACTATCGAATACATAAACAAATACTACGGCGGCGACGGTATGCGCTTTGCGAAGGCATACTACGAGGCAATGGCAAGCGCCCCCGAGTACGGCAATTTTGACATTATCGGTCACTTCGACCTGCTTGTAAAGAACAACGACAAGGGCGGATTTATCGACGAGGATTCCAAGGCATACAAGGATCTCGGCTTTGAAGCTATCCACGCACTCAAGGGCAAGATCCCGCTTTTCGAGGTAAATACGGGAACTATTTCAAGAGGATACAAAAAGTCCCCCTATCCGCAGATGGAATTTCTTAAGGAATTCCGCGAGAACGGATTTGGCGCTACTATAAGCTCGGACTGCCACGACAAAAGAGTTCTTGACTGCTATTTTGAAGAGTCTAAGGAATTGCTCCGCGCGGCAGGATTTAAGTCAAGATTCGTGCTTACGGCAAACGGATTTGAGGAGGTCGCACTGTGAACGCCATTACGGTAGTTATACTTATATTCTCGATGCTCGGCGCGCTTGACAGAATTTTTGGAAACAAGTTCGGTCTTGGCGCAGAGTTTGAGCGAGGCTTTAACCTTTTCGGTGCGATGGCACTCTCTATGATAGGTATGATAATCATAGCGCCCGCGCTCGCTATCTGGCTTGAGCCTGTTTTTGAGGGATTTTATAGAATCTTCCGCATAGACCCCTCGGTCATTCCCGCCTCTCTCTTCGCAAACGATATGGGCGGCGCGTCACTTGCGACCAAGCTCGCCAAGGACTCCAATATAGGTCGATATAACGCCTACGTCGTATCTTCTATGATGGGTTGCGTTATATCCTTCTCAATTCCCTTCGGCGCATCTGTCGTCCCCGCTGAAAAGCACAAGGATATGTTTTTCGGCTTCCTTTGCGGAATAGTAACTATCCCCGTAGGCTGCTTTGTTGCGGGATTTATGTGCGGACTGAGCTTTTTGCAGATAATCGTAAATCTTTTGCCGCTGATCTTACTTTCAGCTCTCATAACTGTGGGAATTATTTTCGTTCCGAACCTGTGTGTAAAAATACTCTGCGGATTTGGAACTTTTATGAAGGCGATAATAACGATAGGTCTTGCGCTTGGAATATTCTCTGTCCTCACAGGAAAGACTGTCGTTCCCAGCTTTGACACGCTTCACGAAGGAGCAAGGGTATGTGTTAACGCCGCTGTAACGCTTTCGGGCGCTTTCCCCTTCGTATACGTTGTGGGCAAGATACTTAAAAAGCCAGCCTCGGCGTTCGGAAGAAAAGTGGGAATAAACCCCACCTCTACCCTCGCTCTTATAACCAACCTCGTTTCAAACTCCACGACCTTTGGTATGATGAGAGATATGGACAAAAAGGGTGTTGTTCTCAACTCGGCTTTTGCGGTATCCGCCGCATTCGTATTCGGAGCTCATCTTGGATTTACAATGGGACTTGAACCCTCGGCGGTTGCTCCTATGATAGTAGGAAAGCTTATTTCGGGAGTAGCGGCACTCGTCCTTGCTATGTTCATATATAAGGGAGATAAAGAGGACAAAAAAGATACAAACACAACAGAAGAAGTTGCAGAAATAACAGTGGGCTGAGTCATTGACTCAGCCTTCTTTTTTGAATAAATTTGTATTGATATCGAAATATCTTTTGTTTTTTGTTGCAATATGCCGCAATATGTGCTATAATAGTTGCACGCGAAACTGTTGCATTTGCAACGGATTTCTCTCGGAGGTCTAAAATGTTAAAATTCATGAAGATGCTTAATAATATAAGCCGTTCTCAAGCTGTATTCAGGCAAAGCAAGATCTCATCGACCGATCTTCAATCCGCGCACTATGCCTTTGTGCTCGCGATATGCCGTGAGCCAGGCAGGTCGCAAGAGGAGCTTGCCCGCGAGCTTTGCATCAATAAAAGCACTGCCGCAAGAAATCTTAACTGTCTTGAGGAAAAAGGATATATCACAAGAAATGCACTGCCCAACGACAGACGGCAGTTTTCGGTTTATCCAACCGAAAAGATGCTCTCTGTGTTGCCCGAAATAAGAGCCGCTTCACGCGAGTGGATGTCGCTTGTTTCCGAGGGCATTCCCGAGGACGAGCTGACCGTCTTCAACTCAGTCCTTGAACGCATGCAAGAAAGAGCAAGAATAATCATCGAGTCACAAGAGGAAATCAAATGAAGTGGATATTTAAATATTTAGCGCCTATGCGCGCAAGGATAGCAGTCGGAACTACTATTAAGATCATCGGCACACTGGCAGAGCTTATGATCCCGTTCCTTCTCTCGTACATACTTGAATTTGTCATCGACAAGAATGATATAACCAAGATATTGCTTTACGGTGTGCTTATGGCGATATGCTCGGTCATAGCGTGCCTTGGAAATATCATAGCCAATCGAATGGCGGCAAAAACGACGATGATATTTTCGACAAATATGAGAAGAAATCTCTTCTCAAAAACACTCAATTTGTCGGCGCGGACTACCGACAAATTCAGCATTCCCTCTCTTGAGGCGAGGATCACGTCCGACACCTACAACGTACAAAACTTTATCGGTATGATACAGAGAATGGGAATTCGCGCTCCTATTCTTTTGCTTGGCGGCACAGCCATAACTATGTTGATGGATATAAAGCTTGCCTTGGTAATGATCGCCACACTGCCGCTGATATTTATCGTTGTATACAGCATTTCCCGCAAGGGCGTACCGCTCTATTCAACGGTTCAGCAATCGGTGGACGGCATGGTGAGAGTCGTTCGTGAGGACGCGCAAGGAATCAGAGTAATAAAAGCGCTCTCAAAGATAGATTATGAGAACCGTCGCTACGATGCGGCAAATATGAAGCTTCGGAAGAACGAAACCAGAGCGGGTATCATAATGGGAGTAGTCAATCCCATTATGACGCTCCTTATGAATATGGGCATTGTCGGAGTCATCGCGGTCAGCGCTTACTACGTTTCCAAGGACCGCTCCTCTGCCGCAACGGTAATTGCCTTTATGCAGTATTTTACACTCATATCCATGGCAATGATGTCACTTTCAAGAATGTTCGTTATGTATACGAAATGCGCCGCGTCCGCCAAGCGTATATCCTTGGTTATGGAAAGCGAAAGCGAGCTTAAAACTCTCGCGGACGACGGCAAGGGAGATGCCGACCTTCATATTTCTTTTGAGGACGTCAGCTTTTCATATCTTGGCAAGGCAGATAATATAAAGAATGTCTCATTCTCACTAAAAAAGGGAGAAACACTTGGTATCATCGGCGCTACGGGAAGCGGAAAGTCTACGCTCATCCGCCTTCTTATGCGTTTTTACGATACCGACAGCGGAATGATACGCATAGGCGGAAGGGATGTTCGCTCTTATACGAAGGAAGAACTGACCGCCATGTTCGGCGTCGTTTTCCAAAACGATTTTCTCTACGCCGCCTCGATAGAGGAAAATATACGCTTTGGGCGTGATATCTCAGACGAGGATATCGTTTTTGCGGCAAAAATAGCGCAGGCGCACGACTTTATATCCTCATTTTCAGACGGCTATGAGCACGCACTCTCTACGGGCGGAACGAATTTGTCGGGCGGTCAGCGCCAGCGCGTGCTTATCTCCCGCGCGATCGCGGGACAACCCGAAATTTTAATACTTGACGACTCGTCTTCGGCGCTCGACTATAAGACAGACGCTAATTTGCGCCGAGCGCTTTCGGATTCTCTTCCGAATTCCACCGTAATAACCGTCGCGCAGAGAGTCAGCTCGGTCAAGAACTGCGACCTTATACTCGTCATCGAGAACGGCGAGGTCATCGGCTGCGGAAAACACGGGGAGCTTATCGAAAATTGTCTACCCTATAAGGAAATAAGCGAGTCTCAGATGGGGGGTGCTTTCATTGAAGACTGATTTGAATACCAAAAAGAATGATACTCCCAAAAAGAGATCAAGAAAAGGTATCTTTTTAAGGCTCAGCAAATACGTACTTCAGCAGTGGCAGTTTTTCGCCGTCGCGCTCATACTTACGCTTCTGGCGAATCAATTATCGCTTCTCGGTCCGAAATACTCGGGAGCTGCAATCGACGCTATCGAGTTTGACGGCGGAGTGAACTTCCCTGTCGTCTGGGAAAACGTCACATGGATGATTATTTGCTACGCCGTGTCGGCTCTTCTCTCCTATATTCTCTCGGTAGTGATGATACATTTGAGCCAACGTATCATATACAAGATGCGCAAGCAGGTGTTTGAAAAGCTTACCACCCTACCCGTAGGATATTTTGACACGCATGCGACAGGAGATATCATCAGCCACCTCTCCTACGACATCGACACGATAAACAGCACCCTCTCTCACGATCTTATTCAGGTCATGACCAGTCTCTATACCGTTATCGGTTCTCTCGTATTTATGTGGAATATATCAAAGCCGATGATACTCATCTTTGCTTTGACAGTTCCCGTCTCCATTCTTATCACTCGTTACCGCTCTAAAGTGGTGAGACCGCTTTACCGCAAGCGAGCAAAAAAATACGGAGAGCTTAACGGCTATGCCGAGGAAATGCTGACAGGATCGCGCACGATCTCAGCCTACGGAAGACAAAAGGAGATGTCCTCCCGCTTCAACAAGATCAACGACGAGGCGATGGATGCCTTCTACAAAGCCGAGTATCAGGGAGCTTTCCTCTTCCCCACGATAAATCTTATCAACAATATCTCGCTCACGCTTGTGGCTGTTGTGGGCGGAATACTGTATATGTATTCTCAAAACGGAAGGATACTTGCCACCTCGGCATTTTTCATAACGCTTGGCGGTGTAGCGCAGTTTGTTCAGTATTCGAGAAAATTTGCAGGACCTATCAACGAGTTCTCCAATATCCTGCACGAGTTTCAATCGGCGTTTTCAGCGGCTGAACGAGTCTTCGCCATACTCGACGAGCAGCCCGAAAAGGAGGATGCCCCCGACGCAAAGAGCTTTACCGACGTAAAGGGAGACGTTTATATCAAAGACGTGACCTTTGGATATACCGAGGATAAAACGATACTCAAGAACGTTACGGTAAACGCGAAAAAGGGTCAGACCGTTGCTATCGTCGGACCGACAGGCGCGGGAAAAACGACTATCATCAATCTGCTAATGCGCTTTTACGACCAGCAAAGCGGAGAGATACTTATGGACGGAACTCCTTCAATAGACATCAAGCGAAACGATCTTCGCCTCGCCTTCACCATGGTTCTGCAGGACACCTGGCTCTTCTGCGGAACGATATATGACAACATCGTGTACGGCAGAGAGGGCGCGACAGACGAGGAAGTATACGCGGCGGCGAAGTCGGCAAAGATCGACTCCTATATCGAGAGCTTGCCAAACCGATATCAGACAATGCTCTCGGACGACGGAATAAACATTTCCAAGGGTCAAAAGCAGCTTATCACGATCGCGCGAGCATTCCTTTCAAAAGCTCCTATTCTGATATTGGACGAGGCTACATCGAACGTAGACTCGCGTACAGAGATACAAATACAAAACGCAATGAACGAGCTGATGAAGGACAAGACCTGCTTTATTATCGCGCACAGGCTCTCGACAATTCAAAACGCAGATACTATCCTTGTTGTCAAGGACGGAGCTATCATAGAACAAGGAAACCACAACGAGCTTATTCAAAAAGGCGGATTTTATCATTCGCTTTACAACTCACAGTTTTCTTGATATCATTATACAAAAATATCCGAGTATGGCGCGACTGCCATACTCGGATATTTTTTGTTATTCAATTATAATTCAGTCCTTCCACGGATTGCGCTTTATTTCCTTCTTCGCAATGCGCAAAGCTTCGTCGTTGGTTTCCTGCACGTACCTTCTGAACTCACCAAGTATCTTAGTGCCGAGCGCGCGATAGTCCATCTCCAAAACCTTTTCTATCTTCTGCGCTCTCAGCTCCTCGGGCACTCCGTATATCGTCATTATCGTATCAAGCGCTCCGCTTATCTGCAAATGAAGCGGCGTTTTTTCCTCGCGTGTCATGATAGTTCCAAATTCAATTCCCGAGACAAGATTTTCTGCCTCGACCCATTTTGCGTCATCCCACTCGGGACGAAAACGCTCAAAAACAGCCTTAGTC
This sequence comes from Eubacteriales bacterium, assembly GCA_045653185.1. Classification (GTDB taxonomy): domain Bacteria; phylum Bacillota; class Clostridia; order Oscillospirales; family CAG-272; genus HGM12713. The sequence continues at coordinate 2,154 of JAZOLQ010000007.1, read as the reverse complement.
TTTTCTGTATCGCTCTCCCGAATGATATCAAGCGTCATCGGGCTCGCATAAGCCGCGCGAAAAAAGCTTCGCGCAACCTCGTCTGCCTCGCAAGCCGCCGTCATGCTCGTAAGCTCAAGACAGTAGGAAAGAAGGTCGGAATATCCCTCGCCTGCTTCCCTTTCCATCAGCTCTCGCTGAAAATCGCAAAGCTCGCCAACAACAACGGAAAACAAATGCTCCTTGGTCGGAAAATAGAAGGTTATGTTTCCCTGTCTTATGTTGAGCTCCTTTGATATCAAAGTAGTCACAGGACAGTCGTATCCCTTCTCGGTAAAATGCTTTGCGGCAAGGCATATTATCTCGGTTCTCGTTGTCGTTCTTCTCTTTTCAAACGGCATAAATGTCACTCTCCTATGTCAAAATATGATTTCAGCATATACATTTTAGTCTGCACTAAGATTATATCATATTATTCATATTCTTGTCAATAGGTGCGTACCAAGTTACAAAAAACTGTCGCAAAATCCCCTGACATACAAAAATTCAAAAAGTATTCATTTTTTTGTGTTATACTAAGCTTGGAAGATATCATATACAATAAAAACAAGGAGGAACGATTATGAAAATACAATTTATCGGCGCGGCCCACGAGGTTACGGGCTCTTGCACCTTACTCACTGTCGGTGACTATCAATATTTGATAGACTGCGGAATGGAGCAAGGCGCTGACATTTTTGAGAACGTAGAGCTTCCCATTGTTCCGTCCGAAATCGAAGCTGTGTTTTTGACGCACGCGCATATCGACCATTCGGGAATGCTCCCAAAGCTTTATAAGGACGGATTTCGCGGAAAAATTTACGCCACGAACGAAACGGCAAATCTTTGCGACATAATGCTCAGAGACTCCGCGCATATTCAGGAATTTGAAGCGCAGTGGCAATCAAGAAAATCCGAGCGCGCGGGCACGGGTGCTGTTGAGCCTGTATACACAATGGATGATGCCGTCGGCGCGCTCTCTCTTTTCCGTCCCTCAAATTACCGAGAAAAGATCGCCGTCTCCGAATGCGCGATCATTCGCTTTACCGACGCGGGACATCTGCTCGGCTCTGCCTCGATAGAGATTTGGCTCACTGAGAACGGCGAGGAGAGAAAGATAGTCTTTTCCGGCGACGTGGGCAACATTGATCAGCCCATCATCAAAGACCCTCAGTACGTTGACGAGACTGATTATCTTGTTATCGAATCAACCTACGGAAACCGATTGCACGAAAGCTCGGGCGATACCTCAGAGAGCCTTGCGCGGTATATCCAAAAGGCATTTAACCGAGGCGGAAACGTTATTATCCCATCCTTTGCAGTCGGCAGAACGCAGGAGATACTCTACGCCCTTCGAGAGATAAAGCAAAAGGGCTTGGTAACAAATCACGGCAATTTCGCCGTATATGTTGACAGTCCCTTGGCGGTAGAAGCCACCGGTATATTCCTTCAGTGCGGACACGAGTGTCTTGATGAGGAAACACTTGCCCTCGTAAAGAAAGGCATAAATCCCATTTGGTTTGACGGACTTACCCTCTCGGTCACCGCGGATGACTCGAAGGCGATCAATGAAAACACGAGACCGAAGGTAATTATCTCCGCCAGCGGAATGTGTGAGGCGGGGCGGATACGCCACCACCTCAAGCACAATCTTTGGAAAAAGGAAAATATTATTCTCTTTGTTGGATACCAAGCGCAAAATTCTCTTGGCAGAAATCTCTTGAACGGCGCAAAAAAGGTCACCCTCTTTGGCGAGGAGATAGCAGTGCGCGCCGAGATCGCACAGCTTCACGGCACTTCGGGACACGCCGACAAAGACGGACTTCTGCGGTTCGTTGAGGGCTTTAAGCAAAAGCCGAAAACGGTTTATGTCAATCACGGCGACGAGGGCTCTTGCGAAGCCTTCAAGGCTCTGCTTGAGGGAAAGGGCTATCACGCAGAAGCGCCATTCAGCGGAACTGAATATGATCTTATAAGCAACAAAATGACTATATATACCGACTCAGTGCGTGTTCGCAAGTCCCCCGCAACAACAGCGCGGGCAAAGGCGATCCACAACGAATTGACCGACGCGGCAGAGGAGCTTCTTCGCTTGGCAAAGAGCCGAAACGGCTGCGCAAACAAGGACAACGCAAA
>JAZOLQ010000006.1:0-2671 GCA_045653185.1 Eubacteriales bacterium | reverse complement strand
AATTTTTATTGACAAAGGCGATCATTCGTGATAAAATAACCACAATATATTAGTTTAGGCGTTTAAGGGAATCAGTAGTACGCAAAAGCTTACAGAAAGCCGACGGGTGATGCGAGTCGGTAGCCGTATCGTATGAATCTCCTCCCCCAGCTTCCGCTTGAAGACCGTTTTCGGTTGTGTAGACGCGGACGGAGTGTCACCGTTACCAGAGACGATTCACTGATTGGTGAAGCAGAGCGGCCGAGATCGGCAATAAGAGTGGTACCGCAGAGTGTCAACGACCTTTGTCTCTTTTAACGGAAGAGATAAAGGTCTTTTTGAATTTATAGCCGACTAAGCTTTTATATTGACTAAATTTTAAAATCAACTTTCTCGAATGATTTGACAAAACAGGAGGATAAAAAATGATATTGAACGGCTCTGAAATACTTGTGAACGTTCTTATCGAGCAGGGCGTTGATACCGTTTTCGGATATCCGGGCGGCTCGGTTCTCAATATTTATGACGCGCTTTACAAGTACAGTGATAAAATAAATCACTACATAACCGCTCACGAGCAGGGGGCTGCACACGCGGCAGACGGATATGCGAGAGCAACGGGAAAGACCGGCGTTGTTATAGCTACAAGCGGTCCCGGCGCGACAAATCTCGTTACAGGAATAGCGACAGCTTATATGGATAGCGTACCTATGGTGGCTATTACGGGTAACGTACCCAGTCAGCTTATCGGATGCGATAGCTTTCAGGAGGTATATATCGCTGGAATAACGATGCCTATCACAAAGCACAATTTTGTGGTAAGAAAGGTAGAGGATCTCGCGGATATCGTGAGAGAGGCGTTTAAGATTGCCTCAAGCGGCAGACCCGGTCCTGTGCTTATAGATATTCCCAAGGATATAACCGCTGACAAGACTACCTTCGTTCCCGCTGAGAAGATAGAGCCCACACACGCTCCCGCAAAGCTCAGAAACATAGAGGAGATCGCCAACATAATCAACCGTGCGGAAAAGCCCTTTATCTACTTCGGCGGCGGAGTAAGAATATCGGGTGCGGGCGCAGAGCTTCGCGAGCTTATAATGAGAGCGGATATACCCGCAGCGCACACACTTATGGCGGCAGGCGTTCTTGGATACAACGAGAAGAATAATCTCGGACTTATCGGAATGCACGGCTGTTACTCGGCAAACGCCGCGGCTAACAGAGCAGACGTTATGATAGCCATTGGAACACGCTTTAGTGACAGAGTTGCGCTCAATACTCAGAAGTTCGGACATAACGCCCGAATAATACACATAGACATCGACCCCAGTGAGATAAACAAGATAATCGTTGCCGATTACAGCATTGCGGGAGACGTTAAGGAGGTCCTTACAGAGCTTCTTAAGTACATAAAGCCCGCAAAGCACGACGATTGGTCAGAGCAGATAGCAAAGTGGAAGAGAGACGATTATATGCCCGAGTCGAGAGACGACGTTCTCCGTCCTCATCAGATAGTTGATACGACCTGCGAGATCGCGGGAGAGGATGCTATATACGTAACCGACGTCGGACAGCATCAGCTTTGGGCGGCTCAGTATCTCCGTCACGTCAAGCCGAGAAACTTCCTTACAAGCGGCGGACTTGGAACTATGGGATACGGATATGGCGCGGCGCTAGGCGCGCAGATAGCAAATCCCGATAAGCACGTTATCCACTTTACGTCCGACGGCTCGCTCCATATGAATATGAACGAGCTTTGCACAGCGGTAAGCTACGAGCTTCCCGTTATAACGGTAATTATGAACAACGCTGTTCTCGGAATGGTAAGACAGTGGCAGGCAGCCTTCTACGACCGAAGATTTTCTTCAAGCGAGCCCGAAAGAAAGACCGACTACGTTGCCGTTGCAAAGGCTTTTGGCGGAAACGGATATCTTTGTGAGACCCCCGCAGAGTTTGAGGCGGCTATGAAGGAAGCAATAAAGTCCAAGGGACCTGTATGGATAGATTGCAGAATAGACCGTGAAGAAAAGGTTCTTCCGATGATACCGTCGGGACTCACCGTTCACGATACAATATTCAAATAAGAAGGAGGATGCAAAATGAAAAGACAATGTATGGTTCTTCTTGTTCAGAATAACGCGGGAGTTCTTGCCCGTGTCAGCTCGCTCTTTATGCAGAGAGGATTTAATATCGATTCGCTTACGGTTTCGTCGACCGACAATCCCGCTATTTCAAGAATAACGGTAATGACAACTGGTGACAGCCGTACCTTCAATCAGATAATGATGCAGACAAACAAGCTCGTTGAGGCAAAGATGATCTTTTCGGTAGAGCCTGAGTTCAGCCTTATCAGAGAGATACTGATGGTCAAATTCTCAAGCGCTACTGAGGATATAGACGAGCTTAAAAAGATAATTTCTGATTTTGGAGCTCACATAATTGATATGTCACACGGCTGCTTCGTTGCCGAGCTTACCGAGTCGCCCCAAAAGGTAGACGCATTTCTTGATGCTGTAAAATCTTTTGAGATGATAGAGATGTGCCGATCGGGTGCTATCGCGCTTGAACGCGGACTGATTGACTACGAACTGAATTAAATTAAATTAAATTAAATTAAATTAAATTAAAATAAAAATTTCAAAAGTTTTCAAAGGAGACAAAAACAATGATAACAAAGTATAAGTCGGAGGCC
>JAZOLQ010000005.1:0-2169 GCA_045653185.1 Eubacteriales bacterium | reverse complement strand
AGTTATTTCTCTCTATCTCCATCTGGTCAGCCTTTTTCTTGGAAATAACGCGTCTTAAAACGTCAGCGCTTCCCAAAGAATACCCCGCCATAGCACGCACAATTTCAAGCACCTGCTCCTGATAAACGATACAGCCGTAGGATACATCAAGAATGTTTGCAAGGATTGGATGCTTATATGTTACTTCATCAGGGTGATTTTTGTTATAAATATATTTGGGGATTGAATCCATAGGACCAGGTCTATATAGAGCAATTCCCGCAATAATATCTTCAAGACATGTCGGTTTTAGTTCCTGCATAAAGGACTTCATCCCCGCACTTTCTATCTGGAAAACACCCTCTGTGTTTCCTGTTGATATAAAGTCATAGACCTCTTTTACGTCATAATCAAGCTTTGAAAGGTCTATTTTTATGCCACGTGTGCGTTCAATAATTTCAAGGGCATTGTTTATAACTGTCAGGTTTCTAAGCCCCAAAAAGTCCATTTTCAAAAGCCCAAGACCCTCAACGGTATCTTTTACAAACTGAGTTGTTAAAACATCGTCATTTGTCTGAAGAGGCATATAATTAACTATTGGCTCCTTGCAGATAACCACGCCCGCAGCATGAGTTCCCGAATGGCGTGAAAGTCCCTCCAAGGCTCTTGACGTATCAATCAGCTCATGGATTTTTTCGTCACTCTCATAAAGAGATTTAAGCTCTCCCGACACTTCTAAAGCCTTATCTATTGTTATATTAAGTTCATTCGGCACAAGCTTTGCCACCTTGTCGGTTTCCGCATAAGAAACGTTTAAGGCACGACCAACGTCACGGATTGCAAGTTTTGCTTTCATTGTACCGAATGTTATAATCTGTGCAACATTTTCTTCGCCGTATTTTTTAACAACGTAGTCGATAACCTGCTGTCTTCCCTCCGGCGCAAAGTCCACGTCAATATCCGGCATGGATACACGCTCAGGATTCAAGAATCGCTCAAAAATCAGGCTGTATTTTATAGGGTCAACATCTGTTATATGAAGGGTATAGGAAACAATACTTCCTGCCGCACTGCCCCTTCCAGGGCCTACGCCGATTCCGTTTGTTTTGGCATAGTTAATAAAGTCCCAGACAATAAGGAAATAGTCTACAAACCCCATATTTTTTATAACGGAAAGCTCATAGTCTAGTCTTTTTCGGAGCTCCTCCGTTATATTTTCATATCTTTCATAAAGACCCTTTTGGCAAAGCTCATTTAAGTATTCCCAGGCGGTTTTGCCTTGGGGAACATCATAGCTTGGCAAGTGTCTTGAATTAAAATCAAACTCTACATGGCATCGATCTGCAATTTTGCCTGTGTTTTCCAAAGCCTCCGGGCAATAGGCAAACCGCTCCGCCATTTCTTCAGGAGATTTTACATAAAATTCGTCTGTTTCAAAGCGCATACGGTCATCATCTTCCACCGTTTTCTGCATTTGTATGCACATTAAAACATCCTGATATTTTGCATCCTGCCGCTCGATATAGTGAATATCATTAGTGGCAACCGTGCCAACGCCTAGCTCCTTTGCAAGACGAACAAGCGTGGGATTGATTCGCTTTTGGTCGGCGATTGAATGGTCCTGAAGCTCTATGAAAAAGTTGTCCTTTCCAAAAAGATTTACATACTTTTCACCGATTTCTTTCGCCTTTTCATAATCTTCCGCAAGAAGCGCTTTTGGGATTTCTCCTGCCAAGCACGCAGAAAGAGCAATCAGCCCCTCGCTATGTTCTGCCAAAAGATCAAAGTCTATTCTCGGTTTATAATAATAACCTTCAGTAAATCCTTTGGAAACAATATAGGACAAATTCTTATATCCCGTCTGGTTTTCACAAAGCAAAATAAGGTGGGAATACTTAGAATCGTATTCGTGCACCTTATCGAAACGGCTTCGAGGCGACATATATACCTCGCAGCCGATAACAGGCTTTATCCCTTGAGAAAGCGCTTCACGATAAAAATCCACCACACCGTACATTACACCATGGTCGGTTATGGCACAGCTTGTCATACCAAGCTCTTTTATTCTTTTGATAAGCTTTTTAATACCTGCCGCACCATCTAACAGGCTGTACTCGGTATGGGTATGCAAATGAGTGAACACAGCACTTCCTCCTTCTTTGTGGAATTTATATTTCTACAAGGATTTCC
>JAZOLQ010000004.1:0-24640 GCA_045653185.1 Eubacteriales bacterium | reverse complement strand
GGACGGAAGTTGGGATACAATGCTTGATATTCAGGGACTTGAGGACTTCTACGGAGATATGGACTTTAAGGTAGCAGGTACTCACAAGGGTATCACATCTATCCAGATGGACCTTAAGATAGACGGTCTTACTCCCGAGATAATCAAGGCAGCTCTCGCTCAGACACATGTTGGCCGTGACTATATCATCGACGAGGTAATTCTCAAGGCTATCGAAGCTCCCAGAGCTGAAGTATCCAAGTACGCTCCCAAGATGACAAGCTTCAAGATAGATCCCGACAAGATCCGCGAGGTCATCGGTAAGGGCGGTTCTGTTATCCAGAAGATCGTTGCTGAATCCGGTGCTAAGGTAGATATCGACGACGACGGAACTATCTGCATCGCAGCTATCAACGGCGAGAGCGCAGCTGTCGCTAAATCCATGATAGACGCTATCGTATTTGAACCCGAGGTAGGCGCTGTTTACACAGGAACAGTCACAGGCATCAAGGAATTCGGATGCTTTGTTGAATACGCTCCCGGAAAAGAAGGAATGGTCCACATCTCGAAGATCGCTCAGAAGAGAATCGAGAAGGTCGAGGACGTCCTCAAGCTTGGCGACGTCGTTAAGGTAAAATATATGGGTCTTGACAAGAAGGGCCGTATGGACTTCTCTATAAAGGACGCTGAATAATAATTTCTTATGTAATAGTGAAAAGTGAGGTTGCCGCGCTTCCTCGCTCTTCACTATTACTTGTTACTAAATCAATTAATATAATGCAAGGAGGAATTTCGATGAAAAAATTTTCGGTTTTTCTTGAAGGCGATTCAAACGAACGTCAGCAAAAGAAAAAACTTACGTTAGCGCTTATATACGTTACAGTAGCGGTTATTGCCTGCCTTCTCGTAACACTCTTTGTCACAAGTATAGTGAACAAAAAACCCGCAGACGAGGAAGGCGGAGGCGGCGCGAGCGGCGAACCTGCTATGACTACGGTAACGATAGCACCCGAAAATCTTTATTCGGGAACTCTTATCCTTGTAAACAACGTAGACGGCGGTCACGAATTTAAATTCGAGAACAATCCCGCATCCAAGCTCGTATCGATGTCAGGTACAAAAAAATACACTCTTAGTGTTAATAAGTCTTTCTTTGCAAACGCAACAGCGCTTTCCGCCTTTGATAATATGATGAACGGGCTTTATACGAACGTTAAGGATGCTAAAATTATTGTTACGGCTGCTTACCGTACAAAAGAGGAGCAAGATAAACTTAAAGTTCCGGGCGGATACAGTGATTCTCATACTGGTATGTTATTCGCGCTTGAACACCTTAATGAGAGTTCTGAAGGCGAAACTTCAACCACTCCTGTATCTTCGCTTGATAAATACGACTGGCTTTACAAAAACGCCCATAAATACGGATTTGTTGTCAGATATCCCGCAGATAGCACAGAGGCAACAGGTGTATCAAATTACGATTATGCCTTCAGATATGTTGGCGTGGCGCATGCTACCTATATGTATCAGAACGGTCTTTGCCTTGAGGAGTATTTGGACGTCCTTCAGGCGCTTGGAGACGGCGCTTCTCTTTCAATAAATGCCGCTGACGGAAAAAACTATGAGGTATATTACTACAAGGCTTCAGAGAGTCCCCTTGATATAGAGATACCAGAGAAGGTTGCTTACGAAATAAGCGGTGACAACGAAGCCGGTTATATAGTAACCTTGCCCCAAAGCAAAGCAAAAACAACCAACACTCAATAAAAACACAAGGAGTACGAGCAAAATGCCCGTACTCCTTTTCGCTTTTGATATTGAATTAGAGCTGCTGTTTAAGCTTCTCGATACAGTTGGTGCATACTCTCTTACCGTTAAAATAAACGATATTATCGGCATCACCGCAGAAAACACATGAAGGCTGATACTTTCTCAGAACTATCTGGTCTGCATCTGTAAATATTTCGATAGAATCTTTCTCTCTGATGTCCATAGTTTTACGTATTTCTATCGGCAAAACTATTCTTCCGAGCTCGTCAACCTTACGCACTATCCCCGTAGATTTCATACGATCCCCCCTTACTATATTTTTTGTCTGATACCGTGTTTTCGACAGATATATTATCAAAATCCATCGATTAATGTCGTTTGCCACTATTATTATATTTTATATCCTTCGTTTTGTCAAGAGTTTTTTTACTTTTATTGAATGTTTTTGGTGTTTTTTACATTTATTTCTAATTGAACAATCATTTTCCTTTTAAAGCTGAAATAAAATTTTAATATTAACTAAAAAACAGAGGTCGGTGATAGAAGTGCTTGGAAAAATTTTTGGTGGTCTTGTTCTGCTTTCTTTAGTCGCGGGAATTTTGCTTGGAAACACTGCACAGCTTTCAAACGCCGTTCTTGACGGCGCAAAGGGAGCGGTAGAGCTTTCGCTTTCGCTTTGCGGAATAATGAGCCTGTGGTGCGGCATAATGAAGGTAATGGAGAGCGCGGGAATGATAGAAAAGCTCTCGGCTCTCTTGAGACCTATGCTCAAAATATTTTTTCCCGACGCCTACAAAAGCAGGGTAGGCATTGGCGAGATATCGGCAAACATAAGCGCAAATCTTTTGGGAATAGGCAACGCCGCCACCCCTTTTGCGCTCAAGGCTATGGAAAAGCTGCAAAGCATAAACAAAAATCCTTCGTGCGCGAGCGCGGATATGATAACGCTTGCCGTTATGAACACAGCAAGCTTTAATCTCATTCCCACAACTATAATTGCCCTCAGACGCGCGGCAGGCGCGTGCGAGCCCTATTCGGTCATAGTGCCGATATGGATAAGTTCTCTTACCTGCTCACTCATGGCTTTAGTCCTCTCTGCCCTTATGAGACGGGCAAGCCGCCGCGCTTGAATATGCTTGAATATATTTCTTCACTCGCCATTCCCTTCGTCATCTGTATCGCGGGCTGCTTTATGCTCTTTGGAAAGAAGGGATATTTTGGGAGCTTTACCGCAGGGGCAAAGGATGGACTAAAAACAGCCGTGAGCATTCTTCCCACGCTCATAGCCCTTATGGTCTCCATAAATATGCTGAACGCCTCGGGAATAACTCTCCTTCTTGCAGATAAGCTCTCGCCTATATTTGAAAAAATCGGAGTTCCCGCCGAGCTTCTTCCCTTGCTTATCACCCGTCCCGTATCGGGAAGCGCTTCGACTGCCGCTTATTCCGCCTTGCTCGAGAATTACGGCGCTGACAGCTTTGCCGCCTTGTGCGCGTCGGTAATAATGGGAAGCTCTGACACTATCCTCTATATAATAAGCGTTTATTTTTCATACGTCGGCATCAAAAAAAGCCGATACGCTATCCCCTCCGCAACCGCCGTTATGCTGTTTTGTGTATTTTTTTCCTGTCTTATATGCAGAATATGGTTTAAGTAGAAGCTTTTCTGGGTATAATAAACACAAACGAAACGGAGGCTAAAATGATAAGAGGAATACAAAAAGAAGTTATAATGCTGAAAACCGACAAAAACAGCATTTTTGAGGTGGTGTATTTTATGCTGCGAAGCGATATAGCAAAGCCGTCCGAAAATGACATTTTAAGAGAAGCTAATAAAATAGTTGAGGAAAGCTGTTCTCGTAAAAAAAGAAAAAGCGACGAAAGAAAAAACAAGTTCAAATGCGGAATTCCGTTCTTTATTTTTGGAAGCCTCATGGGCATCATCACAACGCTTCTCGTCTGCCTCTTTCTCTATGTGAAATAATTACGTATTGACAAATTTGCATAAATAGTATATAATTATATGAGTGTTTATAATAATATAGGTCTCTTATAGTATATGGGGAGCGGGCTCGTATACCGAGGGGGACTTGTTTTCTGTATCAAAAATCAATTTTATAGGAGAAAATATGCCAAAAAAATCAAAGGGCAAAATTCGTATCATTCCTCTTGGCGGACTTAACGAGATAGGAAAAAATCTTACCGTCTTAGAGTATGAGAACGATATAATAATCATAGACTGCGGTCTCGGATTTCCCGATGAGGATATGCTGGGAATCGACTTCGTTATTCCCGATATTTCTTATCTCGAGGCAAACAGTGACAGAATAAAGGGAATCTTTCTTACACACGGTCACGAGGACCATATCGGTGGAATACCCTATCTTTTAAGACAGATAAATCCGCCCATATACGGGACAAAGCTTACGCTCGGCATTATAAAAAACAAGCTCGAAGAGCATTCTCTGCCGTACGAACCGAATCTTATCCGCGTCTCCGCAGGAGACGTTATAAAGCTCGGTCAGATATCGGTAGAGTTCATTCACGTCAATCACTCTATCGCAGACGCTTGCGCGCTTGCAATAACCACTCCGCTCGGAGTTGTCGTCCACTCGGGAGATTTTAAACTCGATATCACCCCGATAGACGGAGAGATGATGAATCTTACGCGCTTCGGTGAGCTTGGTAAAAAAGGAATTCTGCTTCTTATGTGCGAATCCACAAACGCAGAACGCCCCGGCTTTACACTTTCGGAAAAGAAGGTTGGAAAATCTCTTGAATCTATTTTTACGACTAATCCCGATAAAAGAATAGTCATTGCCACCTTCTCTTCAAACGTTCACAGGGTTCAGCAGATAATAAACACGAGCGTGGCGCACGGAAGGCGAGTCGCCGTCACGGGACGCAGTATGCTCAACATCATAGGCGCTGCCGTCGAGCTTGGTTATATGACCGTCCCCGAGGGCGTGCTCGTTGACATAAACGAGCTTAAACGTTTCAGACCCGAGGAGATAACTCTTATAACCACGGGAAGTCAGGGCGAGCCTATGTCTGCCCTTTACCGTATGGCGTTTGCCGAGCATTCGCAGATAACGCTTGGACGAAACGACCTTGTCGTTCTTTCGTCAAGCCCCATTCCGGGTAACGAAAAGCTTGTGGGACGAATTATAAACGAGCTCACAAAGAACGGTGTAAACGTTTTCCACGATGCGCTTATCGAAATACACGTATCGGGACACGCCTGCCAAGAGGAGATAAAGCTTCTTCAGTCGCTTCTCAAGCCTAAATACTATATGCCTGTTCACGGCGAACACAGACACCTTGCGGCAAACAGAGAGCTCGCGATAGATATGGGAATGAAAGACTCGAATATATTTATTTCCGAGATAGGCAAGGTGCTTGAAATAGACAGCAAGGGCGCAAGATTTGCGGGAACTGTTCCGTCAGGAAAGATACTCGTTGACGGATACGGTGTCGGAGACGTTGGAAACATCGTTCTGCGCGACAGACGCCACCTTGCTCAAGACGGTCTTATTGTCGTCGTAGCCTCGGTAGACATTGAAATGAAGATGCTTCTTTCCGGTCCTGATATAGTTTCACGCGGATTTGTTTACGTGCGAGAGTCTGAGGAGCTCATGGAAGAGGTAAAGCAGATTGCTGCTGAAGCCATAGAGCGCTGTATGAATAAGAGCGAGTCTGTTGACAGAATGCTTCTCAAAACCACTATCAAGGACGACATTTCAAAATTCCTCTATTCAAAAACAAAGAGAAAGCCTATGGTTCTCCCCGTGATAATGAATTTGTAAGCTTTCAAATTTCTAGTTTGTTAATAATTTATTCAAACATATATAACTCCTGAATAGTATAATTGTTTAGTTGCTTTGCGAGACGGCAAAAAACTTCTCGCCCACAAAATAATCACAAAATATAAAAAATAAAGGACAAAGGTGAATCCTATGGGAAAATCCAACAGAATAAAGGCTAACCACACCGAAAAGAAAATAGTTACTCCAAACAAACACACAAAGAAGGGCGGAATGCCTGTTTGGCTTATGTCGGTCATTGCCGCTGTCGTAGCATTTGCAATACTCGCAGTCTGCTTGATGGGACTTATCTCATCTAACGGCGTTATCGGAAGATACAGAAAAGCTATCTCAACAGATAACTTCTCCGTATCGCAGAATATGTTCACTTACATCTTTATGACCCAGTACTCAAATTTCATTTCTCAGAATTCAGCCTCCCTCTCGTCTTACGGCCTTAACACCGCTCTGTCGCTTAAGGAGCAGACTTTCGGCGAAAACGGAGAGACCTGGTACGACTATTTTGAGACCCTCGCTATTGAACAGGCTACACAGCTTCTTCTCTACTGCGAGGAAGCAAACGCAAGAAATATCGAGCTTAACGATGACGATAAGGCAACTATCGACGAGCAGGTAACCGCCATCAAGTCTCAGGGAGCTTCCTACGCTTCTGTAAACGCGTACATAGCGGCTAACTACGGCGAAGGAATAAAGATCCGCGATATCAAAAAAGTTATCGAGATGTCCACTCTCGCTTCAAAGGCGCAGATCGCCATTCAGGAAGAGCTCGAAAAATCCATTACGCTTGAAGAGGTACAGGCGCTTTACGACAAAGACGCTAAGCCCTTCAACAATGTAAACTACTCCACATATTCTATTACCGTAAACTACAAGGATGTTGCTGCTGAGATCATCGGTAAGTCGGAGTATACAAACGCAGAGCTTGAGCAGAACTCTGCCAAGATACTCGAAACATACCAGAACAAGATCGGCGAAGCTAAGGCTACCGTTGAGGACCTCAAGGCTATCAAGGTCGCTGACGACTTTAACAAGAAGGTATTTGAGCTTTCCGCAATCAAGCAGTACGATACAAAATACAAATCTAACGGTCTTGAAGAGAGCGAGCGTCCTGCAGAAGATGTCGTTAACGCCGTAAAGGATATCGTTATCAAGAATATTGTTGACGCCATAGTTGAGAAAAAGGATAAAACTCCTACCGTATACACCGAGTCCGAAGGAACTTACAAGATAGGCGAAAACACTGTCACCCAAAAGTTTGCTGAGTTTATCAATGAAGCTCAGAGCTCTGTATTCTCAACGCTTCTCAGCGCAAAGAATACCTATATAGTAGAAAAAGCCACCTACACCGCAGAAAACGAGTTTTCCACTTGGGCGTATGATGCATCTCGCGCTGTGAATGACACGACCACCATACTCGCAGGCGATGGCAAGGACGTCAGCAACGTAACTGAAATAACAAATGAAAGCGGCACTTTCACGGCAAGCGCATACATTCTCACAAAGACACAGTATCCCGATGAAACTCTCTCCAAAAACTTCGCTTATTCCGTTTATACCTCCGAAGAGGCTGCAAAGGCTGCTATTGATGAATTCTCCAAAGGAACTCTTTCGGTCGATAACTTCAAGGCGGTCGCAACCAACAACGCGGCCAGCGGAACTTCTCAGTTTGAAAGCTACGTAGAAGGCCGTTTGGGCGTTGACGCGTTTGATGCTTGGATATTCGACGCAGAAACAGCTGTCGGCGCTTACACCGCATCTCCCATCGCGGTTGATGCAAGCACCTACCTCGTTGCGTACTACTACGCTGATAGCGACGCTAATTGGGTAGTTTCTGTTAAATCAGAGATCTTCACCGAAAAATATACCGAATTTGAGGAGTCTCTTTCTAACAAATATTCGATAAATCTCAACGAAAAGGTTTTAGACAAAGTTAAGGTTTAATTATAAAGACCGAAGGGCTGTTGTGCCAACCTGCGCAACAGCCCTTCATTTAAAGGAGATCTTATGGTACTCGAATCAAAACAAACTACAATAGCTTACCGTTGCCCTCACTGCGGCTCGGGAGTTATGAGCATAGTTGATTTTTTCAAGCTCAACGCCGACATGGTAAAGCTGAAATGCACCTGCGGAGAAAGTGAAATGAGCGTGGTACGCACAAAGGACGGTAAGCTGCGTCTTACTGTTCCGTGTATCCTATGCCCCAACCCGCACAATTTTACATTGAATTCCTCGGTATTCTTCAAGAGCGATCTTTTTATGCTTCCCTGCCCTTATTCCGATATAAATATCTGTATTATCGGAGAGCAAAATAACGTAAAAGCCGAGCTTGCGCGTACCGAGCTTGAGCTTCTTGACCTTCTTGAAGAAAACGGACTTGAAAGCTTTGATATTTTTCACGGAGAGCAAACGCTTTCCGACCCGCAGATACTCGATATCATCATGTTTGTCATAAACGACCTTGATGCCGAGGGGAAAATATATTGTAAATGTCCGAGAAGCGAGGGAGACGAGCATTTTGAAGGTGATTATGAAATAGAAATGCTTCCAGAGGGAATAAAGATCACCTGTAAGCGTTGCGGCGCGCAGAAGATAATCCCCTCCAATTCTCTCATAAACGCTCACGATTTTCTCAATTCTGACAGTTTGACATTAGAATAACAAAAGGGCTGTTCTTCAGCCCTTTTGTTATTCTGTTTTTATTTTCCCTCGTGATATCTCTCATAGTAAAAAAGATATTGCTGAGCGATGCCCGCGTAGCGACCGAGCATGGCGGGAGTGAACTCCTTTTCGTCAAAGCTGAAATACTTTTCGATTACCTTTTTTATCCACACGTCTATCGGAAAAGCGTCGTATCGGGAATACCCAAAAAGCAGCGCGCAGCTCGCCACCTTAGGTCCGACACCCTTTATTGCGGACAGGTGTTTAACACAGTCCTCACAAGAAGCGGAAAGCAAAAAGCTATCGTCTATCAGCCCCTCCGACACCTTCACCGCGGCATCGTATATGTACTTCGCACGAAATCCTGTTTTAAGCTCAAAAAGTCCGTCAATGCCAAGCTCTGTGAGCGAATCGGGCGTGGGAAACGAATATAAAGCGTCCTCGTCTGCCACGTGAGACAAAAGCTCTTCAGGAACGTCTATCCTATTTCCGCACTTTTTCGAGAGCGCGCTTACTATCTTTTTTATTCTCGGAATATTGTTGTTTTGAGATATAATGAAGGAGCATACAGCTTCCCAAGGCTCTTGGCGAAGTATCCTTATGCCCTTGCCGTATTCTATCGCGCGGATGAGGGCGGGATTTGACGAGGCAGCCGCTATCTCCTCTGCCACAGCGTCGTAATCAACGTCAAGCGCCAAAAAGCGATACCATATATTTTCAAAGTCCGAGAGACTTGAATTGTATATGTATACATTATCACCGTCCTGCGCAAACGAAACGAATCGCCCAAAGGCAACGCCTGAAAATTCCGCTTCGTGTACTGTATTCAAAACAGGCTCAAAACGAAAGCACTGACCGCAGTCAAATATTTTAGATATGTCAAAGTTCTTAACTTTCGATATTTTTATCCGTCCTTCAACATCTTTTTGAATATCTGTCCTCTCTAATACCATTTTTTACTCTCACTTTTTATTAATAAATACCAATAAACCCCTTGAAAAAATAAACAAAGTATGGTATACTTTATAAGTATAATTATATACATATGCATTAATATATATAATTATATATCAATTTCCTGCTTATTTCAAGTCTTTTTTGGAGGATAATTTTGGAACAGATATATACGATACCCGTGAACGAAGCCTTTGAAGCCTCGCGTGACGATAAGTCCTGCGGATGTCCGCTTTGCTCACTTTATAACAGGCTTGAAAATAATGAGCTTGAAACTATACTCGGCGCTTCGATGATGGAACCCGATATCAGAATAATGACAAATAAAGAGGGCTTTTGCCGCACACATTACGATATGATGTTCGTGCGCAAAAACCGTCTTGGAATGGCGCTCACGCTTGAAAGCCATCTTGACGAGCTTATATCCGACCTTAAGAGCGGCGGAATATTATCAATGCAAAATAAGCCCCAAAAAAGAATTGCCGAGCTTGAATGCTCTTGCTACGTATGCAAGAGAATAGATTTTAATTTCCGTCATATGATAGAAACTGTGGTCTATCTTTGGGACAAGGATGAGGAGTTTGTGGAAAAGCTGAAGGCTCAGCCATACTTCTGCCTTCCCCACTATCGCGCCCTGCTTGAATGCGCTGACGCAAGACTTCAAAAGAAAAAATCTGCGGCATTCGCAAAGGATTGCTCGGAGATAGTAAACAGCTATCTTGCCGAGTTAAAGGAAGACATAAGCTGGTTCTGCAAAAAATTTGATTACAGATACGGGGATGAGCCGTGGTATAATTCCAAGGACTCGGTGGAGCGCTCTATGAGATTTTTGCGCTCGGACCTTCACCTTCCCGAACCGCCAAAAAATCAGAAAAACTGATACCTTCAATTTCTAAGAAAGGCAAAGCTTTAAAATGATAGATCTTTTGGAGCTGCAAAAGCATTTTATACTCACACACCTCAAGGAAGGTGATATAGCAGTCGATTTCACAATGGGTAACGGTCACGACACCGAATTTCTCTCCCGCACGGTAGGAGAGTTCGGACACGTTTTTGCCTTTGACATTCAAGAGCAAGCACTTGCTTCAACCTCTGACCGTCTCGCAAGATCCGACTGTCCCGACAACTGCACACTTATTCTCGACTCACACCACAACGTAAAGAAATACGTTGACGTACCTATAAAGGCGGGAATGTTCAATCTTGGATATCTTCCGGGAAGCGACAAAAAGGTAACGACGATGCGTTCAACAACGCTTCCCGCAATAGAAGCCGCCATATCGCTTATGGCGCCCGACGCGATAATTCTTATCGCAGTCTACCCCGGGCATCCCGAAGGCGCGGAGGAAGGAAAATTGATATGCGACTATCTCGCATCCCTCTCTCGTTACAAGGTATGCGCCACAAAGATCAACATTTTAAACTCTCCGACGTCTCCGTTTTTTATAATAGTTGAAAATAAACCGTAAATCCTTTTCAGGAGTAAATAAATGAAAGAAGAAAACATCTCAAACGTCGAGGAAAAGGCAGACGCTCTATCCCCCGATGAATTGAACGTTCTAAAAGACAGACTTGACGAGCTTCCGGACAGAAGTCAGATCCCGCCCCCAAACAAAAAGCAAAACAAGCTCCTGCTCTTTGCGAAGAAAAATCCCGTTGCAACTGTCATAATTTCGGTGCTTCTCGTATCGGTAGTAGCTGTTCTTATACTCGCGTCGGTCTATATCATCAATAACTTCGCACTCAATAATACGAGTGACTACGTCTTTGTTTTCCAAACCTTCGGCAAGGAAGACGAAGAGGTGAAATACGACTACGACAGCATAGTTATAAACGACGTGCTCTACGTTGATATGAACAAGCTTGCCGAGTTTGCGGGTATGTCTGTAAGCGGTTCGCACGAAACAAGAAAGTTCATCGTGTCCGATGAGCATTACATGAAATTTACAAACAATTCCGAGTATGCCGTGATAAACGCCACAAAGGTAAAAATATCTCCCGCTGCTATCGTTGACGAGAACAGGTGTCTTGTTCCCTACCGCGTTATCACAAACGCGGTATCGAGCGGAATATCCTTCGAGAAGGCAAAAGTCAAAAATGTTATTACGGTTAAGCGCGACAACTTCACAGATGATGAAATAGTATATAACGAAAAGATCACTTTTTCTTCGTCAGCCTTTGATGTTGTCGCAGCGGTTGTCAACACCGCTGGTGTAAAATTCAATTACAACTCCGACGTCTCCTCGTATATGAGTTACATATCCCCCGAGGACAGTGCCCCGTACCTCTTGCTCGTAAACGCCTCAAACCCGCTTGACAGCTCTTTTGTTCCCGAAAATATGCAACAGATACCTAAGCAATATACTCCGTCAGGTGACAAAAGCTATCTGCTCGTTGATAATGCCTACTACGCCCTTTTGGCAATGCTTAACGATATGAAGAAGGACGTTAGCAAAAACGGAATATACGTCACAAGCGCATACAGAAGCTATGAATATCAGCAAAACCTTTTTGAAGAATACGTCAAAGCATATACCGATAAAGGAATGACACGAGAATCTGCCGAGGCAGAGGTCCTAAAAACCTCGGCGCGCCCCGGAACAAGCGAGCATCAAAGCGGTCTTTGTATCGATTTTATGACAAGTTCAATGACGTCGTTGAATAACGATTTTGAAAAGACCCCGGCTTTCGCCTGGCTCTCAAAAAACGCATATAAATACGGATTTATACTAAGATATCCAAAAAACACCTCGGCGACCTCGCACGAATATGAATCTTGGCATTACAGATTTGTCGGACGCGATGCCGCAACAAAAATGTATTTTTCAAATATTTGTCTCGAAGAATACCTTGAAATCATATAATAAAAGGAGTTACTATGTACTCGCTGAAAACACGTGAGCTTTATGACCTATCGCATACACAGGCAAAAGAGCTTTTGGATACTTGCGAATACCCTTGGCTTGCTTTGCCTAAGATCAAGGAATATGTAAAGGAGCTTATAAACTCTCTCCCGTCGGAAGAATACGATGCCCCGGCAGACGACGTCAGAATCTCAAAAAGCGCTAAGATCTCACCGAACGCCACGATCTGCGGCCCTGCCGTAATAGGCGCGGGAACAGAGGTTCGTCCGGGAGCTTACATACGCGGCTCTGTAATAGTTGGCGAGAACTGTGTCGTTGGAAACTCGTGCGAGCTCAAGAATGTCATTCTTTTTGATAACGTTCAAGTGCCGCACTTCAACTATATAGGAGATTCTATTCTCGGCTACCGTTCGCACACAGGCGCAGGCGCTATAACCTCAAACGTAAAGAGCGACAAGACCCTTGTAAAAGTAAGAACAGAGGGAGAACCGATAGAGACGGGGCTCAAAAAGTTTGGAGCAATGATCGGCGACTACGTAGAGGTGGGCTGTAACAGCGTCCTCAATCCCGGCACGGTAATTGGAAAAAACACTAATATCTATCCCCTCTCGAGTGTCAGAGGAACAATACCCCCTAACAGTATTTTCAAAAAAGAAGGTACAATAGTTACAAAGAAATAACACACAGAAAGGAAAATCTCATGGGAAGAATTTTTGGAACAGACGGTGTTCGCGGAATTGCCAACACAGAGCTTACCTGTGAGCGCGCTATGCAGATAGGCAGAGCCGCCGCAATAGTTCTTTCAGACGGTTGCAGACATCGCCCTACTTTCGTTATCGGAAGTGATACCCGCGCGTCCTCCGAAATGCTTGGTTCAGCTATCACCGCAGGACTTTGTTCTGTCGGTGCTGACGTCATTCAGCTTGGCGTTATCCCCACCCCCGCAGTAGCTTATCTCGTAGTAAAATACAAGGCAGACGCAGGTATTATGATATCCGCGTCGCACAATCCCTCTGAGTTCAACGGCATAAAAATATTCAGCGGAAATGGATTCAAGCTCCCGGATATGCTTGAAGAAAAGATAGAGGCGCTCGTGCTTGACAACGCAGATATGCCCTCACTCCCCACAGGAGGCGGCGTTGGACGTGTCGTATACTCAGACAAGGCTGTAAAGGACTATGTCCGCCACATAAAGACGAGTGTTCATCACTCACTTGAGGGTCTCAACATAGCAATAGACTGTGCTAACGGCTCTGCATCCGCAACAGCGAAAATGCTTTTTGAGGAGCTTGGAGCAAACATACACGTACTTAACTCAAAGCCCGACGGAGTAAATATAAACCGAAACTGCGGCTCAACTCACCTGGGACAGCTTGCTGAATACGTAGTAGCTAACAAGCTCGACTGCGGAGTAGCGTTCGACGGAGACGCCGACAGATGTTTGTGTATCGACGAAAAAGGAAACGAGATAGACGGAGATATGATAATGGCTATCTGCGCCCTAGACCTCAAAAAGAGAGGAAAGCTCGCCGGCAATACTGTCGTTGGTACTATCATGGCAAACTTTGGATTTGGCAAATTCTGCGAGGAACACGATATCCGATTCATTCCCACAAAGGTTGGTGACAGATACGTTCTCGAAGAAATGCTTCTTGAGGATTATTCCTTTGGCGGAGAGCAGTCGGGACACGTTATATTCCGCGATTTCGCAACGACCGGTGACGGTCAGCTTACGGCTACACAGCTTCTCTGCCACATGAGATGCGAAGGAAAAACTCTTTCTGAGCTCGCTTCCGTTATGACAAGATATCCTCAGACGATGATAAACGTTACCATCTCAAACGAAGGAAAAATATCCTTCTATACCGACAAAGAGATAGATGCTAAGATCAACGAAGCAAAAGAAAAGCTTGGCAAGAGCGGAAGAATAGTCGTTCGTCCTTCGGGCACAGAGCCTCTCATAAGAGTTATGGTAGAGGGTATGGACACCGTTGAGATAGAAGCTATCGCAAAGGATGTTGCCGATTTCATACTTGAACGCCTCGGCAACAAGTAATAATGGTTCTTTGAGCGTCGGATTCATTTGCTCAAGCATTTATTGTTCTTGCAAATGAGTCCGACACGCGAGAATATAAAAAGTAGGTCAGCGCCAGACCGCGATATCGCGGTTAACGAGGTACGGAGAGTATCGAGATTTTCGGCGGGTGCTCCGTCGGCAGAGAAAACTGCCGCAGTTCATCTTCAAATATGCGAGCAATTGCAAAACAAAGGGTGAACAAATCAAAAAAATCAGAGACATGTATTCTTATGCGTCTTTGATGGAGGTACTTATATGTGCGGAATTATTGGATACAGCGGTACAAAGGACAGCGTTCCGATAATTATTGAGGGTCTTCGCACCCTCGAATACAGAGGTTACGATTCTGCGGGAATCTCTGTGTGTACAGATGACGGAATAAAAACAATAAAATCCAGAGGCCGTCTGTCTGTACTTGAAGAAAAATTAAAGCAAAATGAAGGCGTTGAAGGACACTGCGGCGTGGGTCACACAAGATGGGCAACACACGGAGAGCCTTCGGACGTCAACTCTCATCCACACTCCACCGCAAATCTGACGCTCGTTCACAACGGCATCATTGAAAACTATGCGGAAATAGCCGAAATGCTTATAGGCGCAGGGTATACCTTCCTTTCCGAAACAGATACAGAAAGCGCGGCTAACCTCGTTGATATGCTTTATCTCAAGTATAACGACCCGATAACAGCTATCAGCAAAGCTACCAATATCATTCGCGGCTCTTATGCCTTTGGAATCATCTTCAACGATTTTCCCGGCACTATATTCGCTATAAGAAAAGACAGCCCTCTTATAGTCGCAAAGGATGCAAGCGGCGGATTTATCGCCTCGGATATCCCCGCGATACTCAAATACACAAGACAGTATTACAGACTTGACGAGGCTGTTATTGCGAAGATCTCAAATCAAAACGTTGAGTTTTTCAGCCTTGACGGACAAAGCGTTGAGCAAAGACTTGAAGAGGTCGATTGGGACGTTGAACAGGCGCAAAAGGGCGGATTTCCTCACTTTATGATAAAGGAAATACACGAAGAGCCCGAGGCTCTCAGAAAAACGCTTGAGCCAAGAATACGCAACGGACTTCCCTTCTTCGACATTCCTGAGCTTGATGGCGATTTCTTCTCAAAATTCTCGTCAATACATATAGTCGCATGCGGCACAGCTATGCACGCGGGACTTGTTGGAAAGGCTCTTATCGAAAGACTTGCAAGAGTTCCCGTAAACGTTGAAATAGCAAGTGAATTCAGATACAGAGATCCTATTTTGAAGCCGAACGATCTTGTTCTTCTCATTTCCCAGTCGGGAGAGACGGCAGATACTCTCGCAACTCTCAGACACGCAAAGGCGCAGGGCGTTTATACCGCGGCGATAGTCAACGTTATCGGTTCGTCGGTAGCTCGCGAGGCAGACAACGTTATATACACTCAGGCAGGTCCTGAAATAGCCGTTGCAAGCACGAAGGCTTACAGCGTTCAGTGCGCTATGCTTTATCTGTTTGCGATAAAGCTTGCGCTCGTCAACAATACTATGACCGAGGACGAGGCAAGAAAGCTTTGTGAGAATATGCTTACAAATATCCCCGAGGCTGTTGAAAAGGTTCTCGCCATGAGTGACAAAATCTGCGAATGCGCATCTAAGCTTGTTTCTGCGGAGCATCTTTTCTATATAGGCAGAGACCTCGACTGCGACCTCTGTACTGAGGCGTCCCTCAAGCTTAAGGAGATATCCTATATCCACAGCGAAGCTTACGCCGCAGGCGAGCTCAAGCACGGAACCATCTCTCTTGTCACCGACGGAACTCCCGTTATCGCGCTCACCACGGTATCCAAGGTGTGCGAAAAAACGATTTCGGGTATCAGAGAGGTCAAATCCCGCGGAGCTTACGTTATCTCGGTCTGCTCGGAGTCTCTCGCTAAGAAGTACGATATCCCCTGTGATGAACAGATTATCATTCCCGATATCGACGAGCTTCTCGCTACCTTCCCCGCGATCTGCATAATGCAGCTTATCGCTTATCACGTCTCGGCTCAAAAGGGTCTTGACGTCGATAAACCGAGAAACCTTGCGAAATCGGTTACTGTTGAATAAATAAAAAATCCGTTGGACTTTGTCCAACGGATTTTTTATAAAACTCCAAGCTCTTCGATACATCTGAATATATTGTCTGCTATTTCCTCAACGCTGCCCGAGGCGTCTACGACCTTTATTGTATCTATTGAGGACATATCCTCTATAACTCGCATAAAGGAATTGCGGACACGGCTGAGTATTTCCTCGCTCTCATATATTTCCGTCGTTTCTCTGCCGCAGGATATGCGCTGCATACTCTGCTTCGGCGTAAGGTCGAGGAATATACAAAGGTCTGGGTGTCTTATAGCGGGGCAATCAACGTTCAAGGCTCTTACCCAGCTATAATCTATCGTGCTTCCCTGATACGCAAGCGAGGAATAGTAATATCTGTCGCAAATTATAAACGCGCCCTCGTCAAGCATCTTCTCTATTCCGTTATCCTTATCTATGTTATGCGCGACTCTGTCAAGCGTAAACATCAGCGCTATCTCGCTGTCACTCTTTTTTATCTTGCCGCCCAGAACCTCTCTGAGCGCTTTGCCAGACGGCATGTCGGTAGGCTCTGCCGTCATATAAACACGCTTACCGAGGGATTTGAGGTTTTCTGCAAGTATTTTTGCCTGCGTACTCTTTCCCGCGCCGTCGATACCTTCAAAAACTATAAAACATCCGCGCTCCATAAAAAGCTCCTTTAAACATTCCTTTTAATCTAATTTTAGGGATATTTCCCCACTTGATAGTATTTTTTCACTTCCGTCCCACAATCGAACGCATAATCTTCCGAAATCGTCAATCACTTCGGCAACACCCGAATATTCGATTCCGTTTTCGGTAAACGTTATCTGCCTACCCAAAACGAGAGAACGTTTTCTGTAAATATCCATAATATCGGCGTCTGCGTTTCCTCGGCAGACGCTCATTATCTCATCGGCAATCCTAGCCGCAAAAAGATTTCTGTCGTTCACACTCGGCATAAGAGACGCCGCCCGATCTTCTATATCCTTTGGAAATTCCTTCGTACAAAGGTTAAGTCCTACACCTATAACCGAATATTTTCTTCCATCCGAAAAAGAGGCGCTCTCGCAGAGAATACCGCATATCTTGCGTCCATTAAGATAGATGTCGTTGACCCATTTTATGTCAGCCTTCACGCCGCATATTTCTTCTATTGCTTTTGTGACTGCCACCGATACCGCCGTAGTCAGCCTTACAGGATCAGCTATGGCGCAATTTTCAAGCAACAAGGACATATAAAGCCCTGTATCCGCGGGTGAATAAATGCTTCTGCCCATTCTTCCGCGCCCAGCGCTCTGTGCCTTTGCGACGAGCAGTGCGGGAGCGCTCTCGCCCCTCTCTGCTTCTCTGCGTGCCTCTGTACTTGTCGAGTCGATATCGTCAAAAATTTCCACACGCAGACCTTTAGTCCGCATAAGCTCCGATATTCTTTCTGCCGAGAGGATATCGGAGACATTTTTACTTGTTTTTTTACCGTTTTTTTTCATTCTCCGCCCTCCGTATTTAGAGTATATCATAAAGGCAATATTTTTTCAAGATTTGCGCCGATTTTTTACAATATATTTTCTTTATTCGTGAGATAATATATTGCAAAAAAATTCTTGTTGTGATATAATCATAATGGATAGTATTATCCGAAAGTGTTTCTATTTTCAAGTCGCTTTTTTGGAGATAAGATAATGAGATATATTTTAGCATCAAAATCCCCTCGCAGACGCGAGATACTCGCAAATATCGGAATTGATTTTGATATCATCACGGCAGATACCGATGAGTCAAGCACGATTTCCGATCCGATAAAGCTCGCGGAGGAGCTTGCTTTGAGAAAAGGACAAGCGGTGTTTGATAAGCTTTGGGCAAAAGGCACGCTCTCTGCCGACGACGTAATAATTTCGGCAGATACCGTTGTGGCGTGTAACGGTGAGATACTCGGAAAGCCGAAGGACCGTGAGGACGCAAAAAGAATGTTAAAGCTTCTTTCGGACAATACGCACAGTGTTGTAAGCGGTGTCGCTCTCATAAAAAACGGCAGAAGCTTCGTTTCTCACTCGGAGACGCTGGTCTACTTTGATGATATCCCCGACTCCGAGCTCGAGCTTTATATAAATACCGCCGAACCATACGACAAAGCGGGAGCTTACGGTATACAGGGCTTTGCATCGCTTTGGGTAAACCGCATCGACGGCTGTTATTTTGGTGTCGTGGGGCTGCCCATAAATCTTCTCAACAATCTCCATAAAGACTGCACGGGGCATTCTTTGATATGACATAAGAGCTCTCGGCTCATCTTAATACTCGGGAAAGGAGGATACGTTATATGCCAAAAGTTTTGGGCGTTGACCTGGGCACTGCAAATACTTTTATATATTCAAAGGGCAAAGGAATAATCCTGCGCACTCCGTCGGTCGTCTCGGTTGACTCCGAAACACGTGAGGTAGTGGCAGTCGGCCGCTCGGCAAAGCGTATGCTCGGTAAAACACCCGAGGGACTTCAAGCCTTCAGACCGCTCAAAAACGGTGTTATTGCCGACTTTGACGTTACGGCAAAAATGATACGTACCTTCCTTGAAATGACCGAATCAATAACCTTTTTCAGCCGTCCCATATTGATAGTTTCCGTGCCATACGACGTGACTGAGGTCGAAAAGCGCGCAGTCGAGGACGTAGTATTTGCGGCAGGCGCTCGTTCGGTAGCGCTTATCGAAGAACCGCTTGCGGCGGCGATTGGCTCGGGAATGAGAGTCGGAAGCCCCGAGGGCAGTATGATAATAGATATCGGAGGCGGAACGACAGAGGTGGCTGTTATGAGCCTTGGAGGCATCGTTGCCTCGCGTTCGGTGAGAGTTGCGGGCGATGCGCTTGACGAAGCGATAATAAGCTATATGCGCTCTGAGAAAAGCATACTTATCGGAGACGTTACCGCAGAACAGCTAAAAATGCGAATAGGCTCTGCGCATCCGTCAGCCGACAACGGCTCTCAGGAGATATTCGGCAGAGAGCTTCGCACGGGTCACGCCATATCCGACATAATAACCTCTGCGGATATACGTGAGGCTATGAAAGAACCCCTTGACCAAATAATCTACGCCATCAAAACAACGCTTGAGGACACGCCTCCCGAGCTATCCTCGGATATCTATGACAGAGGTATCACACTCAGCGGTGGCGGCGCTTATCTTCGCGGAATAGGAGCGCTTATAACCCAAAAAACAGGACTTAAAGTACATATCGCGAAATCCCCATTTGACAGTGTCTGCATAGGACTTGGACGCATTATCGAAAGTGAGAAAATGATGGGAGATCTTCTCAAATACAGAGGAAAATAATAATTTGAACGGAGAAAATTATGTCTGACAAACCTGAAATAAATATTGACGACATTTCAACAGAAAAAAACGGCGAACCCAAAAAGGAAGTAACATCACAACCTCTAACGCCGAACGAGGCGACTCTTCCCCCTCACAAAAGATATATCCAAAGAATGATAAAATTTAAAATCTACTACTCTCAACTGCTTCTGATAATAGGCTCTATAATTGCCGTATCTGTATTTATCGCAGTCCTTCACAATCTGATACTCGGAGCTTCTGGCGCAATTTTAGCTGCCATTTTATATAGAGCTTGGGCAGTAAGCCAGATGTATCGGGATATTGGGCTCAAATATAGCAGTATCGTGGGAGGCATCAGAATAACTGCCTGCACGGCAAGATACGGCGAGATAATGTGGATACCCGCCTCTCTTATATTCTTTGACGTTATTGAGCTCGGAGACAGAGCCTTTGCAAAAAGAAAAAACGAAGAGCTTACAAAGCTCTTTCTTCCGAAAACGCTGAAATATATAGGCGAGGACGTTTTCGACGGCTGTGACGCACTTAAAGATATCTTCTTCGAGGGAAGCGAAGAGGAGTGGAACAAAATAGAGAAAAACACAGATTTCTCGTCTTACAACGTGATATTTGACGCAAAATATCCGCCTATTTCAAAAAAGAAGAACCTTTTAACAAACAAAAAATAAGATATCTTCAAAAAATTTACGAAAGGAGACGTTATGAACTTTTACAGATCTAAATTCTTTGTAATTTGTATATTTATAGCCGTGTTGCTCGTGCTCATACCGTCTGCCCTTTCGGTATTTGGATACACCGACGTTTTGCGAAGCGGACTGAAGACCGTATCAAAGCCGTTTGAGTGGCTGGGTTCAAAATCGGCTTCCTCTTTTTCGGGATTTATCTCTGTATTCACAGAATACGACGAGTTGAAAGCCGAAAACGAGGAGCTTCGCGCAAGGCTTGAAGAGCTTGAAAACAAGGATTATGAAAACAGCGTAATAAAGGCCGAAAACGAATGGCTGAAGAGCTATCTGAATATGAAAACAAAGCACCCTGAGCTTACCCTCTCCGATGCTTTGATAGTTTCACGCGAGTCGGGAAATTATTCCACCGTGCTAACTCTCAACCGTGGCTCTATACATGGAATAAAACGAAACAATTCGGTAATAACCGCTGACGGAGTTTTCGGTTACGTAAGCGAGGTAGGACTTGACTGGTGCAAGGTGGTAAGCCTTGTAGAAACAGCAAGCTCGGTCAGTGCATACACCGACCGCGGACAAGCCGTGGGTGTCGTCGAGGGCGATTCTATCCTTCGAGCCGAGGGGCTCTGCCGTATGACCTACATAGATGCCTCGGCGGATATAAAGATAGGAGACAAGGTTTATACGGGCGGAAACGGCACTATTTACCCCGCAGACCTTCTGATAGGCACTGTGACCTCAATAGAAGCCGATGAATACACGAGAACTCTTATAGCTTACGTGTCTCCCGCAGTCGATTTTTCGGATATAAATTCCACCTCTCGCGTAATGATAGTCACAGGGTATAAATCGGGAGGAAACAGGTAATGGCTATGGGCAGAAGCAACGAGCTAAAGCGCTCGGCTATACTACGCAGAATACTTATTTACGCGCCTGTTTTCTTTCTTCTCGGCGTCGCGCAATGTTCTTTTTTTACCGAGCTTTTCTTTATAAGCGCAGTTCCGAATATTGTTATGGGAGCTATCGTGGCGATAGCCTTGCTCGACTCTCAGAAAACAGCGGCAATCTGCGCTCTCGCGTCGGGCTTTATGATAGACGCGCTCGGGTCATCGGGCATATCGCTCTCTCCGATAGCTTTTCTTGCAGTGGCGCTCTCTGCATCCGAAATATCAAAAAAGATGCTCCCTACCTTCCTATCCTACCTGCTACTGCTTATCCCTTCGGCAATAATAAACACCGCGTTTACGGTGCTCAAGATATTTTTTGCCACGAAGGAGTTTCGTTTTCTTTCTATACTCAAAACGATATTATTCCCCGAATTTATTCTCACTCTGATATTTTCTCTCCCGCTTTTCTTTATCATTCGCCTTCTTGCGCGCATGGTCGATAAGAAAAACAAATTTAAAGTTTAAACTTAGCCAAAATTTAAGGTGGTGTTACGATGAAAAAAGGATTTAACCGAATAGCCAGATATATATCCTTGCTCTCCCTTTTTCTCGTCGTTATGCTTGTCTATATCGTAGTGCTTGCTAAGATACAAATAGACGGCGCAAAAAACGCACCCGTAAACGATGAAGTCGCTTACACAAGAACAGTTACCGTCTCGGGACTTCGAGGCGAGATATACGACAGAAACGGCAAGCTCTTGGTCGGAAATGATACAAGATACGATCTTTTGCTTGAGTACGGCGCTATCCCCGACACCTCGGAGGAGCTGAACGACTCTATCCTCAAAATACTCGATGCCTTGAAGAAAACCAATTCAAGCGACTGTCTCACTGCCACCTGCCCCGTTCTTACGGGAAGATATCCCGATATGTCCTATGCCGAATTTTCCGATGAGGACGCTTACAACGACTTTATAAAAATTCTTGACAAAAATAAGCTTGATCACGCAATAGAAGCGAAAGACTTTGTAGACTATTTCGTCTCGAAATATAAGCTTTCTACAAGCGTTTATTCCAATAACGAAATAACCTCGCTCCTGCAGACAAGATATTCCATGGAAGCCATAGACTTCGGCGTTTATAATCCCCTCGTTTTTGCCGAGGATATAAGCATTGATCTTGTTTCTTACATAGAGGAAGCGCGCATAGACGGAGTTACCTTTAAGGTCAGCTCCGAACGCAAATACGAATATCCCGGATATGCATCTCATATAATCGGCAGGCTCGGCAAGATACAAGCAGAAAACGCCGACTATTACAGCGAGCTCAGTTATCCCATGGACGCATACGTCGGCACTGACGGCTGTGAGCTCGCCTTCGAGCAATATCTTCGCGGTCAGGATGGAACTATGGAGATAAGCTACGACGCCGACGGAAATATTATAAGCAAAGAATTTATAAAAGAGCCTATAAGCGGAAACGACGTCTATCTTACAATAGATATCGAGCTTCAGATAGCCGCTGAAGACTCACTGAAGCAAACAGTAGATTCTCTGAAATACTCGGATTCGGGCGCGCTTGTAGCGCTCGACGCAAAAGACGGCGGAATACTCGTCGCTGCATCCTATCCAAGCTACGACATCACACAGTTCGACAGTAAAGATTACTACAACTCACTCCTAAGCGATCCCGCAAAGCCTCTGCTTAACAGAGCTTTGCTTGGAGAATACGCCCCGGGCTCTATATTCAAAATAGGCTCGGCGCTCGCCTCGCTTGAGCTTGGCGAGATATCACAATCGACACGCTTTAATTGTTCGGGTACGTATCCCCATCTGCATGAACCCACCTGCCTTGGCGTACACGGAGATATAAACGTAATAGAAGCTATCGGCGTTTCCTGTAACTGCTTCTTTTATGAGGTTGGCATGAGACTTGGAATAGACCGCATAACCTCTTACACTTCAAAGCTTGGACTTGGAGTTTCTTCGGGTATCGAGCTTCCCGAGCGCACGGGACTTATCGCGGGAACGCCCTCAAGAGGAGACTCGTGGACGCAGTCTGAGGACCTTTCGGCAGTTATCGGTCAATCCGACCACGCCTATTCCCCGCTCCAGCTTGCCGTGTTTATGTCAAGCGTGGCAAACGGAGGAGACAGATACAGCGCGCATCTTTTGCACTCGGTCAAAAAATTCTATACCGAAGAGACAGTGTATGAATATCCGCCTACCATACTTGACTCGGTAGATATTTCAGAGAACACTTACAACACACTCATCTCGGGTATGAGAAGCGTTGTTACGAGCAGTTCAAATCTTACAAATTATTTTTCGGGAGTGAACGTAACAGTCGGCGGAAAAACCGGTACTGCCGAGAAAAACGGAATGGAGGACTTTGCTCTCTTTGCAGGAGTTGCGCCTCTTGATTCCCCAAAAATAATCTCGGCTTGCGTGCTTGAACAGGGCGTCAACGGAGCTAACGCCGCAATACCGATGGCACAGGTGTTTGAAAAGTATTTCAATGAGGATAATAAATCTCCCTGAAAATTATTTTTACCTGTTCGATAATACGACATATTTATATTGATTTTTCGCCTAGAATGTGTTAGAATATACGCAAACGTCTTTTGAAGGGAGGGATAACCGTGTCGCAAGCAAAGAAGAATACGTCAAACATTATAGCGCAAAATAAAAAGGCGTGGCATGATTATTTCGTTGATGAAAAATACGAGGCGGGAATCGCTCTTTTCGGTACAGAGGTAAAAAGTGTCCGCAACGGAGCTGTCAATCTTAAAGACTCCTATTGTTCTATAAAAAACGGTGAGATATTTATTGTGGGAATGAGAATAAGTCCTTATGAAAAAGGAAATATTTTCAACAGAGATCCAATGAGAGATAAAAAGCTCCTTATGCACAAAAAGGAGATAATGAAGCTTCATGGACTCACATCTCAAAAGGGTTACACACTTGTTCCCCTCTCACTTTATTTCTCGGGTAAAAACGTAAAGGCTGAGATCGGCCTTTGCCGAGGCAAAAAGCTTTACGACAAGAGAGATTCCGACGCTAAGCGAGAAGCCGATCGCGAGATGGATAGGCGTATGAAGGATAACAGCAAGGATTATTAAATATAACAAAAAGTCAAGCTTTGGCTTGACTTCATATGGGCCCGTAAAGGTTTCGACGGGGATTTTGAGGTATAATAAGCGAGTAGAGCCGAGCAAACTCTAAAACTGCTCAAACTTAAAATTAAACGCTAACGATAGAAACGTTGCAATGGCTGCCTAAGGGCAGTGCCGCGGCATAAATGCCGCCCGTTCCTCCCGAGAGAATCGCGGCTCGGGACTGAGCGTCATGTAAGCGGTGTACGTGCATCGGCTGTTCGCCATTGAACCGATCACGCAAAAAATGGCTACCTGAGAGTGAAGTCTGTCTGTTGACGTCACTCAAGGGGAATTATAAATAACAGACTGCACTCGGAGAAGGTTATATCAAGAGGTTTTCGGACAGGGGTTCGATTC
>JAZOLQ010000003.1:0-5058 GCA_045653185.1 Eubacteriales bacterium | reverse complement strand
TGTTTTCCGAGCTTGGAATAACGGCAGATCCACGCGAGATAATGAGCCGAATGAGTGTGGCGCAACGGCAGATGGTGGAGATCGCAAAGGCGGTCTCCTACCGAGCTAAGGTCATAGTGCTTGACGAGCCTACCTCCTCACTCACCGAGCAGGAGGTAGAAAAGCTGTTCGGAATGATCGACGTATTGAAAAAGCGCGGATGCGGCATAATCTATATCTCGCATAAGATGGAGGAAATACTACGGATCTCCGATGAC
The DNA here is from genome assembly GCA_045653185.1 of Eubacteriales bacterium. Classification (GTDB taxonomy): domain Bacteria; phylum Bacillota; class Clostridia; order Oscillospirales; family CAG-272; genus HGM12713. The sequence goes on along the minus strand of JAZOLQ010000003.1, from coordinate 4,801 downwards.
GTTACCGTAATGCGCGACGGAGAATGGATAACCACCGAGCCTGCTTCCGCTATGAATATGGACAAAATAGTGCGTCTGATGGTGGGCAGAGAGCTTACCAGCCGCTATCCTGAAAAGAAAAATACGCCCTCTGAAATCGCTCTGGAGGTGCGTGATCTCAGTTCAAAATACACCTTGGTAAAAAACGTTTCCTTTACCGTAAGAAAGGGCGAGATCGTCGGGTTTGCGGGGCTTGCGGGCGCAGGCAGAAGCGAGACGATGGAAAATCTTTTCGGACTGTCCGTAAGAGAATCGGGAGAGATCTATCTTCACGGCAAACGGATACAAAACAGAACACCGCGAGAAGCCATAAAAAACGGCTTCGCACTACTCACAGAGGAGCGTCGCGCAACGGGAATTTTCGGAATTCTGGATATCTGCGAAAACACCACTGTATCAAAGCTAAGAAAATATCTGAAGGGCGGACTGTGGCTGTCGGACACGGATCGGAAAAAGGATACCGATTGGGCGATCCGCTCTATGAGGATAAAAACGCCCAATATGAAAGCAAAGATACAGTCGCTTTCGGGAGGTAATCAACAAAAGGTCATCTTAGGCAGATGGCTGCTGACCGAGCCGGAAATAATGATACTGGACGAGCCGACGCGCGGTATCGACGTGGGGGCAAAATTCGAAATTTATCAGCTGATAAACGAGCTTGCAACCAAAGGTAAAGCGGTCATCGTGGTATCAAGCGAGCTTCCCGAGCTTCTTGGCATCTGCGACCGCATATACGTTATGGCTGAAGGGCGTATAACCGGAGAGGTAAACGCAGAAAACACCACCCAGGAAGAAATACTGACTCTCGCCTCCCTCTCCCCCACCGAAAGTACACCTGAAAGGAACGGCGATAGCGCCGAACAGTAAAATGCTTGAACAGTACAGATCAATGTCTAAAAGCGAACGGGCTGAGTGGCTTCGGGAGCTTCTTATAAATAACTCGCTGTATATTTTTCTGATAGCGGCGATAATCGCGATACAAGCGGTAAGTCCCCGATTTCTGTCGGGACCGTCCATCGTTAATATAATCTCACTCTCTGCCGCTAACCTTCCAATAGCATTAGGCATAGCGGGAGCAATAATCCTTGCGGGAACAGACCTTTCCGCAGGACGGATAGTGGGCGTGGTCGCCTGCGTTTCCGCTTCACTTCTGCAGATGACGGGATACCCGAACAAAATGTTTCCCAATATTGGCGCCCTGCCTATCGCGGTAGTATTTCTGATCGCTATCGGAATCGGCGCATTGGTTGGACTTATAAACGGCTTTTGTACCGCGCGCTTTAATCTCCACCCGTTTATAGTTACCCTCTCCACACAGCTTATAGTGTACGGCGCACTGCTTATGTACCTTATGCTGGGCAATAATAACGGTCAATCCATCTCCGGTCTCGATCCCAAGTATACCGCCTTCATTACGGGAAGCATTATAAAATTAGGCTCAACACCCATCCCGAATTACGTTTGGTATTCCATTCTGATAACGGCTGTAATGTGGTTTATATGGAATAAGACCGCGTTTGGAAAGAATATGTTCGCCATCGGCTCGAATCCCGAGGCGGCTAACGTTTCCGGCGTTAACGTAAAGCGAGTTATAATGCTGGTTTTTATGATGGCGGGAATACTGTACGGTATCACCGGCTTCATTGAGGCGGCACGAATAGGCTCTAACTCTGCGGCAACGGGTCTTAACTACGAGCTTGACGCCATCGCCGCAAGCGTTATCGGAGGTGTCTCCTTCGTCGGAGGTATCGGAAAGATACGCGGTGTCATAATGGGCGTCGTGCTCCTGAGACTTATTTTCGTCGGACTTACCTTCCTTAGTATAGACGCGAATATGCAGTACGTTATAAAGGGTCTTATAATACTTGTTGCCTGCGCGATAGATATGAGAAAATATCTCGTGAGAAAGTAGGTGCGGAATGAACGGGAATAATGAGTTTAATAAAGATACAAAAAAGAATATTTTTAAAAACGCCGCATCCCATATACCGATAAAAGCCCTTGACGCCATCATATTACTCGGCATAGCGGCAATAGCAGTCTTGATGTTTAGATAGTTAGTGTATGTTAGGACAAAGGCGCGAGAACCTTTTGAGGAAAGGTTCTCGCGTCTTTCTCACAATACAAACCAACTTAGCACTGTTCACAAATAATTAACAAAAATAAATCAAAAAAACCTTGACAAAAAGAGGCAAAAGTGATAAATTTGTATCAGTGATTTAGCACTTAAGAGATTTGAGTGCTAAAAACTGCAAAAATCGGCATAAAAGGCGAAGAAAGCGGCAAAAAATGATTATGCGGAAGGGAGAGGCGAGAAATGGGAAGATATTCTGACGGACTCAGTGAGCGGAAGAAGCTCATACTAAAGGCAGTAGTTGAAGCTCACATAGAGGGCGGAGAGCCTGTCGGCTCAAAATACATCGTGCAGAACAATCTGCTTTCCTGCTCATCGGCGACGATAAGGAACGAGATGGCGGAGCTTGAACAGCTTGGATATCTTGAACAGCCTCACACATCTGCGGGGCGAGTGCCAAGCGAGCTAGGATACCGTTTTTACGTCGATTCGCTTGTCGAGCAGTATGCCAACACAACGAGGGACATAGCGCAGATAAACCATCTGCTAAAGGTAAAGATGTCGGAGATAGACAGTATACTTGAAACGGCATCAAAGCTTGCGTCAAGCCTCACGAACTACACGGGTATTGCGATAAAGCCCAAGGCGTCATCGGTGACGGTGTCAAAATTTGAGCTTATCTCGATAGACGAATTCAATTTCGCGATGGTAATGATAATGGCGGGAGGAATGGTAAAGACCAAAAAGGTCAAGCTTCCGCTTCCGTATACGTCAGAAGGGCTCTCAAAGCTTTCGGAGCTTCTCAACTCGGCGATATGCGGGCTCTCGGCGGACATGATAACTCTGCCGATAATAATGGAGCTTGAGAACGTCATGGCAGACGACGCCTTTCTCGTAAACCCCACGGTAAAGGCGATATACGAGGTCATGAACGAGCTTGACGGAGGAGAGCTCAGATATTCGGGCATAAATCACCTTCTCGAATATCCCGAGTATGCAGATACCCAGCATCTGAGCGGGCTTCTTGGCACTCTTGAGGATCAGAACGAGATACTCGACCTTGTCTCTGACCTTCAGGGCGACGAGATCAACGTCCTTATCGGCTCGGAAAGTCCCGTAAAGGTCATGAACAACTCGGCGCTGGTCTTTAAGCCAATAAAGAAGAACGGCAAGACAGTCGGAGTTATCGGGGTTCTCGGACCGAGAAGAATGGATTACCGAAAGGTGCTGAGAACTATCGGAGAGATAGGAGAGAGCATATCGGACATGATAGGCGACGGAAACGCGCTTAAAGATGGAAATACAAACGGAGGTAAGGATAATGGAGGAGAATAAGACCGAAATGACCGAGGAGATACTCGAAGAGAGCGCCGAAGAGGCAACCCCTGAGGCTGTCGAGGAAAATGTCGGCGAGAGCGTCTCTGAGGAGAGCGACGGAAAGACCTCGAAGCAGGAAAAGAAAAAGATAAAGAAGCTTGAAGCGGAGTGCGCAGCTCTTTCGCAAAAGCTTGAAGAGGCTGAGGCTAAGATAGCTGAGGCGAACGATAAATACACAAGACTTTTTGCGGAGTATGATAACTACCGCAAGAGAACGCTCAAGGAGCGAGAGGGAATATACACCGACGCGTACGTTGACGCGATCGCGGAGATACTTCCCGTGCTTGACAATATGGAGAGAGCGCTTCAGTACAAGGATAACGATGCCGAGAATATCGCAAAGGGACTTGAAATGATAATGAAGAGCTTTACGGAAACACTTTCAAAGATGGGCGTTTCCGAGATAGAAGCTCTCGGAAAGACGTTCGATCCCAATCTTCACAACGCGGTAATGCACGTCGAGGACGAGGCATGCGGCGAGAACGAGATAGTTGAGGTCTTTATGAAGGGCTACGCAAAGGGCGATAAGGTCCTCAGACACTCAATGGTAAAGGTAGCAAACTAAAAACATAAAATAAATAATAACAACAACCCATAAAGGAGGAAATTATCATGGGAAAAATTATAGGAATAGATTTAGGAACAACAAACTCTTGCGTGGCGGTATTTGAAGGCGGAGAGCCGATAGTAATACCCAATCCCGAAGGAGCGCGCACAACTCCCTCGGTTCTCGCTTTCTCAAAGTCGGGCGAGAGAATGGTAGGTCAGGTGGCTAAGCGTCAGGCGATCACAAATCCCGTCAGAACAGTCATCAGTATCAAGCGCGAGATGGGTACAAACTACAAGAAGGATATCGACGGAAAGGGATACACTCCTCAGGAGATATCCGCAATGATACTCCAGAAGCTCAAGGCAGACGCAGAGGCATATCTCGGAACACCCGTAACTCAGGCGGTTATCACAGTTCCCGCATACTTCTCCGACGCACAGAGACAGGCAACAAAGGACGCAGGTAAGATCGCGGGCCTTGAGGTGCTCACAATAATCAACGAGCCCACAGCCCCAGGTCTTGCTTACGCTATGGATAAAGAGACAGATCAGAAGATAATGGTATTCGACCTTGGCGGAGGAACATTTGACGTATCTCTGCTTGAGATTTCCGACGGAGTTTTCGAGGTTCTCGCAACCGCCGGCAACAACCGTCTCGGCGGTGACGACTTCGACCAGAGAGTTATCGACTGGATGGCAGATAAGTTCAAGGCTGAAAACGGCGTTGACCTCAGAGGAGACAAGATGGTAATGCAGAGACTG
>JAZOLQ010000002.1:0-19760 GCA_045653185.1 Eubacteriales bacterium | reverse complement strand
GCCGAACATATATTCAACGTTCTGCTTACCGAAGAAGTTCCAGCTGTTGATGGTTGTGAAGGCGAAGAAGGTAAGGCAGATAGCAACGAGGATGTTACCGAGCGTTGCGTTTCCGAATGCCGTTCCGACAGCCGACTGCATAAGATTTGCCTTGGTAAGTCCCTCCATAGAAGCGTCACCCGCATAGAATGTGGAGATAACTACGTGAGCTGTGATGGTGAGAACTACGAAAGTATCTATAAATACGCCTATCATAGCAACTACGCCCTGGTCGTGGGGCTTCTCAACGTTAGCCTGAGCGTGAGCGTGAGGAGTTGAACCCATACCTGCCTCGTTCGAGAAAAGACCTCTCTTAACACCCTGGCTGATGGCTGCCTTAATGGCTGCGCCGAAAGTACCGCCGAGTATTGCCTGAGGAGTGAAGGCGTACTTGAAGATCATACCGAAGGTAGCGGGGATAGCCTTGAAGTTCATAGCAAGAATAATGATACCCATAACGAGGTAGATAACAGCCATAATAGGAACTATCTTTTCAGCAACCGATGCGATTCTCTGAATACCGCCGATGAAGATGAACGCGCAGATAACTGCGAGTATAGCACCTATTACCCAAGTGGGAATAAATCCGTTAGATGCCGTGCTTATAGACTCGGATATCGAGTTCGACTGAACCATAGCGCCCATAAAGCCGAGAGCGAGGGTTATCGCAACTGCGAAGAAGCCCGCAAGGAACTTACCGAACTTGTTGTTGAAGGCTCTCTTTATGTAGTAAACAGGTCCGCCGAGGACAGAGCCGTCCTCTTTGACGACCTTTGTTTCCTGAGCGAGAACAGCCTCTGCGTAAATGGTAGCCATTCCGAAGAAGGCGATAAGCCACATCCAGAAGATAGCGCCGGGACCGCCTATGATTATCGCGCCGCAAGCGCCGACGATATTACCTGTTCCGACCTGAGCCGCAATAGCGGTTGCAAGAGCCTGGAAGGAAGAAAGTCCCGATTTGTTTTTGCCGCCCTTAAGCGAAAGGTTTCCGAAAACCTTTTTCATACCTTCGCCAAAGCAACGAACCTGAACGAATCTTGTTCTGATGGTATAGAAAAGACCGATACCGACAAGAAGGAAAATGAGAATGTAGTCAGAAAGATAAGCATTTATCTTTGCGACTATGGGGAGAAGAAAATTTGATACTGCTTCCATAGAAAGCCTCCTTAAAAAAATAATAAAACCACCGAAAAAATCAGTGGCTCTAAAGAGAAAAACATACAGATATAAATATAAAATATCACATCTGCTCTGTCCTTTTGCCTGAGAGATTCAGCGCGATATGCGCCTTGCACCTTCGGCACCTGCTGAGTGGATTCACAACAGGATTCTCCAGAGCCCCTCCGCCTTCGGTCCTGAAAGTTCCAAAGGCTTCAACGGTTATTCATGTCAAATATTTTATCACAAAAAACGACAAAAGACAATGTACATTTTTAACAAAATATAAATATATTTTAGCCAAAAAACACACAAATTGTTAAAAAAGGATAGGCAGATATCTGCAATAGGCGTCGTTCTCGAATCCTTTTACATACCTTCTCTAAAACAAAGATATTTAAAATAAAAAAGGAACACGGCGGTATGGTACGAATGTTTATAGCAGATTTTACCGTCGTGTGATAAACAGAAGGTTAAAATATGCGACACCCGAAGATCCAGAGCAGGCACTGCCTGCTGTCCGCCGTGTTGCTTCTTTAGAGAAAAAACATCCCATTTAGCAAAACAATATTTAGAACGCCAAACCCTTTTTTAAAAAGGTTTGGAGAGCGAGAGAACCTTTCCTTTAAAGGTTCTCGCATTTTTATTACGTCCCTCTATCTGTCTTAACCTCTGACCGAAAATCTGTTTTTGCACTTTGGACAGACTACCGCATGCTTTCCTTTTGCTTTTGGCAGTCTGAGAACAGCCGAGCAGGAGGGGCACTTGCGATAGACGTGAGTTTTGCGGTCACGGAATTTATTTCTTTTTAGTCTGAAAAAATTACAGAATTTCTGATTCTCAGCGCGTCTTTTCGCTATATTGCGCGACATCGCCCTAAAGAAGATGCAGCACACGAGCGAGAGCGAGAGAAGAAAGTAGCAAAGGTAGTAGAACGGCTCTTCGACGAACAGGGAAAGTATCATATGAAGAATAAGGAGTCCCGCATAGACCCAAAGCAAAGTCTTGCCGAGCGTGTCGTAGCCGTATCTTCCGTACATAAATCTGTAAAGCTTGTTTTTGAATTTTCCCATTGAAGATATCTCCTTCAAATCTAAGATTATTCAGATCTGAGCGCTTCTACGGGATCTTTCTTAGAAGCTATTCTCGAGGGAATGAGTCCCGCGATAAAGGTGAGGAACATGCTGATGAGTACAAGCGCGACTCCGCCTACCCAAGGAAGCACCGCGTTTATCGTGTATATTCCCGAAAGAGCGTGGATTATAGCGTTTATTGGTATGCAGAGCAGTATCGTCGAAAGTATACCGATGATTCCCGCGGTAAATCCGACAATAAGCGTTTCGGCGTTGAATACTCGCGATATATCCTTCTTCGACGCACCGATCGAGCGCAGGATTCCTATCTCCTTGGTTCGCTCAAGCACCGAGATATAGGTGATTATTCCTATCATTATAGAGGAAACTACAAGCGAGATCGAAACGAATGCGATGAGAACGTAGGATATAACGTTTATAATAAGAGAGACAGAGGACATCATAACTCCGATGATATCGGTATATTCTATCTTTTTGGTCTCATCTGTCTGCGCGTTGTTGTAATCACTGATAAACGTCTCTATATTGTCCTTCGACTCAAAATCCTTAGCATAGAAGTTTATTGAGGCGGGAGCAGCCTTTTCGGCGTCGCCGAGAAGCTTGAGTGTTGATTCATAGGTTGCGTCGGTCTGCGGAGCCATTTTATAAAGCGTTTCTTCAAGCAATATGAACTGCTCGTCCTCGGCAGACATCGTGCCCAGAAGAGCCTTGAATATATCCTCGGTGACTTCCATTTCAAGAAGAGCCGCTGACATCTCTTCGTAGATAGCATTCATAGCCGTATCTCCCGCGAGAGACTGAAGACCGGGCAAGGTCATTCCCTGAGGGAACTGTGGCGGCATCGGCATTTGCTCGCTCGGCTGTACGCCGCTGATGAGTACCCATTTGTGCTGCATTTCCATAATGGGAAGCAATAGCGTGAGATTATCGGCGGTTATGTCGATCTTGTCGCCAAGCATTTTTTCGAGCGTCATAAACAATCCTTCAAGCATGGGAGCGTTTGCGGGATTTACTTTAGCTGCCGCAAGCATAGCGGTGATTATCTCAACTTGAGCATCCTCGGGCATCAGCATAAACATCTTCGCAAAATTATCGGCAGAGACGTTAAGCTGAGATGAAAATTTGGGATCGGATTTTATCCTCTGCGTCATAAATTCATAGAACTGCTTCATAGTTTCGGAATCTACACTGTCTATAAGCTGTCCTATCGTTTCGGGAGTGTAATGAGTTCTTTCAAACTTGAGACCTGTCAGAACGTTGTATTCGGGCGCGACCTTCTGCTGATTGATGACCTCGCTCTTGGCATTCATATCGAGTATCATATCGGTAAGAGCCTTGGTGTATCCGATAGCGCCCGAAATAGAGGTCGCAGTAGCGCCGGGCTTCGGCTTTATTATTCCCGAAATAACGAGCTCCGTGCCGTTTTCTGTGACAAATGATGCTTGATCATAGCCAAATTCGTCACGGCGGTCCTGCCACTTGTAAAGGTCATCGCGATCGGGATAAGTCTTATTGGTCTTATAGTAGAAATCCGAGGTGTTGAGCATATAGAACTTCATACCGAGGAAATCGTCAAGGGTGTACTCCTCCATATGCGCCGATTCATAAGTTCCGTCAGTCATCAGCTTATTCATTATCTCCTCAAGCTCGTCCTGAGGAAGAACTCCGAGCATATAAAGAGTCATCTTGCTTATCTGGTTATTTTTGTTTACAACAAGGACTACCTCGTTGGGGTTTTCGGGCCAATGGCTGTTCTCTCCAACAAGCTCGTACTGCTGGTCGAGAAGCTCTTGATTATTTATCATCTCTGACATAATGCCAAAGCCGCCCATGTTTTGCATCATTTCGCTGATACCCGCAAACGAGTCTCCCATATTGTCAAATATCTCGGTGGGACTTACCTGTGTTTTGCCGTCCGCGGTAAATACCTGAAGGTCGAAATCGTAGGTGTACTGAATGTCGCTGACCGAGTCCTTTATCGAGTCGTAGTTCTCGTCGAGATATTTTTTAAAGGAAACGAGGTCGTTTTCCTTAGTCGCCGACATTGCCGACATCATCGTTCCGAGTGAGTCGTCAACGTAGATCTTGTTGGGGTCAATATCGCCTTCCTGTATCTCATTGACCTCGGTCATAGCGTTAAGCATAGCGGAGTAATCCTGAGTTACGGCGCTGAGCGTGAGAGGATAGGTCGAAAGAGTGTCCTCCTGAACCTGATCTATATACGCCTGAATTCCGTTCGAGAGAGAAAGGATAAGCGCTATACCGATAATACCGATACTTCCCGCGAAAGAGGTGAGTATCGTTCTCGCCTTTTTCGTTAGAAGGTTGTTGAGCGAGAGTGAGAGCGCTGTGGGGAAGGACATCGTCTTTTTCTTAGTCTTATTTTTCTTCGGGCGCTTTTCTTTTTTTGGCGCTGCGGTCTCTGCGACGTCTGCGGTCTCGGATACCTCTGCCATAGCGGGCCCGTCTTCTTCGACATAGGGGTTCGAGTCGTCGATAAGCTCACCGTCGGAGAGCTGTACTATTCTCGTTGAATATTCCTTTGCGAGATCGGGGTTGTGCGTTACCATAATAACGAGCTTTTCCTTGGCTACTTCCTTGAGAAGCTCCATTATCTGAACGCTTGTATGCGTGTCAAGCGCGCCCGTGGGCTCGTCTGCGAGAAGTATATCGGGGTTGTTTACTAGAGCTCTCGCGATGGCAACTCTCTGCATCTGTCCGCCCGACATCTGATTGGGCTTTTTCTTGAGCTGATTGCCAAGACCCACCTTTTCAAGCGCTGCGGTAGCGCGGCGGCGTCTTTCAGCCTTTGATACTCCCGATAGAGTCAGCGCAAGCTCAACGTTTGCGAGTACGGTCTGGTGGGGAATGAGGTTGTAGCTCTGGAATACGAAACCGATGGAATGATTTCTGTAAACGTCCCAGTCGCCGTCCTTGTATTCCTTTGTCGATCTTCCGTTGATTATAAGGTCACCCGAGGTATATCGGTCAAGACCGCCGATGATGTTGAGCATCGTGGTCTTTCCGCATCCCGATTTTCCAAGGATAGAAACAAATTCGCTCTTGCGGAATTTGAGGCTTACCTTATTGAGAGCAAGCACCTCAGATTCGCCTGAGGAATATTTTTTCACAATTTCTCTTAATTCAAGCATTATGGTTCTCCCAAAAACAAATTATCTTTCAGTTTCACATTATACCACCAATATTTTAAATTATTGTGGGTAATTTTATTAACGATTATTAAATTTTGAGGCTGTCTATAATGTAAATCTCAGACAGCCTTATCTTTATTATGTTTACCCAAATATTCCCGTAAGGAAGATATTGATGCCGATAACGATGAGTATCGCTCCGCCGAGTATACTTGCTTTGCCCGCAAGACAAGTGCCGAATTTTTTGCCGAGGAAGAGACCGAACATACAGATTATGAAGGTAACTACGGCAATTATGAGGGCGCACAAAAGCGCTCTTATAAAATCGTATTCGGATATTGTAAAGCCCACCGAGAGAGCGTCGATAGAGGTGGCTACGCCCTGAACCATAAGCGCGGCAAATCCAACGCCCGAGACCTCGCAATCGCACTTTTTTGTTATTCCTTCGATAAGCATTTTTCCGCCGATAAAGACGAGAAGAATGAGAGCGATCCACGGAATAAATTTCTGAAAAGAGGTAAAAATTTGCGCAATGGTATGTACGCATACCCAGCCTATCATAGGCATAAGCGCCTGAAAGAAAGCGAAAACACCCGCGATCCCGACCATTTTGTTGGTCTTCATAGCTCTGTCGTTAAGACCGTTTGCTAGCGAGACCGAAAAGGCATCCATTGCAAGTCCGATACCAAGACCCAAGCTGTAAATTATGAATTGAAAGCTCATTTTAACCGTCCTTAAAGGATAAATTTAGCAATTTTCAAAGAGAAAGAAAAAAGCCCACGCATAGCCCTTGCTTTCAGGGTATGCGTGAGTCTCGCAATTTAAAACAAGCCAGACCCTTCGGTCAGTATGTTGACTTGTTACGTAAAAACGTTTGCTACTCCCTCACAGAATATCGCGAAGGTATTATATCATACTTTTTGGCGTTTGTCAACGGTCTTTAAAAAATATGGGGAAATAATAAAAATAAAGCAGACTGCAATTTTAGGTTGACAAAAAAATTTTTTTGTGTTATTATATAACTCGGCAAGCGCAATATATTTCAAGCTGTCTCGCGGGTGTCTTCGTGCCATGCACGAGTAAAGAACGTTTCACGTTCTTTAGGCAACGCCACACCTCGCTCATTTCTTCGCGGGTGTCTTCGTGCTACGCACGAGTAAAGAACGCTTCACGTTCTTTAGGCAATGCCACACCTCGCTCATTTCATTCGCGGGTGTGGCGGAATTGGCAGACGCGCAAGATTTAGGATCTTGTGTTAATTCGTGCAGGTTCAAGTCCTGTCACCCGCACCAAATAAAAAAGGGGAGCGACGCTCCCCTTTTTTATTTGGTATGGGTAATTGGCTCACAGAAACTGCTCACGCCTATGGCGTGGGGCAGGCAAGTTTTCGGATTTGCAAAGCAAACGACGGGGTTTAGCCGTCGAGGAAACTTGGCACGTAGCGAAGCGTAGTAGTAAGTCCTGTCACCCGCACCACCGGCAGTGCCGGTCCAAAAGTCGGGGATCGCTACTGCTATTTTTTTGGTTTGTCACACGACGGCGGAGTTTCGTTGTGAACACCCGCACCATAAAAATACTCAGGCTTTGTTAAAAGCCTGAGTATTTTTATCTAAATCGCTTATTACGGACGGAACGAAATCAGTTCATCATGTTCGGCGGCAGCGGCAATCCGGTTCCGTTTATAAGCGGCTCAAAAAACGAGTCGAGCTTCAGATCCAGCACCGCTTTTTCTATATGTATAATTCTGAGCGCGGCAAAATTATATGTGGAAATGGGGCGGTCGAGCGCATCGTCGGAGTGCGCACAGATGAGGATATCGTTATCGGTAAAGCCGCTTATTATAAGCGAATGATAAAATTGCCCCGCGTCGTTCTGAAGCTGTATCACGTCGCCAAGCGCTATATCTGTCACCGCTTTGGCATCAACGCCTCTCGGTCCTGTGCCGCCGTTTTCGGCAACGAATTGAGGGTCTCCCACGAGAAAGTTAAAAAGCTCGTCGACCCCAGCCCACGCAGGCGCTCTGTTTTCGGGCGATATGTAATACCAGCCGAACGTCGGGGTGTAATTCATAACGCCCGTGCCCGCAAAAATGCACTGCGAGACAAAGCTCGTGCAGTCACCGCCGCGCCCCGTGAAGTCGATAAACAGCGGATTTCTTGTGAGCGCCCATTTGCGCGCGTATTCGACGGCTCTCTCTCGGTTATATGGGATATCTATAAGCATAAGCTCCTCCAAATTGAAATTATCTATAAATCATTGTATGCAAAACCTATTGATATGCTTCACTGAATGTGGTAAAATATAACTATAAAAGTTTCGGAGGTAGTTATGGTAAAGGTCTTTCACACAGGGGATATCCATCTTGACAGCGCGTTTCACAAGCTCGGATATGACGAACGCATCGCGGCAAGACAGCATCAGAGGGATATCTTTGAAAAAATGATAAAATACGTCGCCGACAACAGATTTGACGTTTTGCTTATAAGCGGAGACCTTTTTGACGGAAGAAATATAAGCCCCGAGACCGAGGAATGCGTAAAAAAGGGTTTTGAATCGGTAGGCTGCAGAGTTTTTATCTCACCGGGAAACCATGACCCTTACGCGCTCACACCGCCGTATTTTCGCGGAACGCTCCCCGATAACGTTTGCGTTTTCAATTCTGCCGAGATACAGGTGCAGCAGCTCGACGAGCTTGGAATTCAGGTCTGCGGATACGCCTTTATGACCTCAAACGTATACGCAAACGACCCGCTATCTGATTTTTCGCTTCCGTCCTTCGATGGCGCTAGTATTTTGTGCGCGCATGGGGAGCTTAACGTTCCGAATTCAAGAATTGCGCCGATATCCGATAAGGCTATCGACGAGAAGGGATTTACTTACGCGGCGCTCGGTCACGTTCACACCGCCGAGATATCGAAGGTCGGCGAGAGCACCGTTGCTTATTGCGGAGTTCTTGAGGGCAGAGCCTTTGACGAGCTTGGCGATTGCGGAGGCATTGAGGTGCTTATCGACGGCAAGGAGGTCGTATCCGCAAAAACAGTGCTTTTGGGCGAGAAAAAATTTGTCCGCGACATGATAGATATAGGTGAGTGCCAAGAGGCGTCAGCCCTTGCGGGATATCTTGAAAATATCCTCAAAAGCCGAGGATATGACGAAAACACGGCTGTCCGCTTGACTCTTGAGGGCGAGATAGACCTTGGGTATACGTTTGACAAAAATACTCTTGAGGCGGCCCTCTCAAAAAAATTTATGCTTTGCGAGATAATCGACCGCACGTGTCCTCGGATAGACACGAGGGCGCTCGAGGGCGATTACACTCTCAGAGGAGAGATTTACAGGGTGCTTCGTGACGAGATAAACGGCGCGGACGGAGAAGAGAGACGCAAGGCGCTCGAGGCGCTCAAGGTGGCGCTCTTTGCCATCGAGGGAAGAAGTATCAGATAAGGTGGAGAAATATGAAGATAATTTCAGCCAATATAACAGAGTTCGGAGGGCTCAAAAATCAAAGCTTTGATTTTTCCGAGTCGCTGAATATAATAAAGGGAGACAACGAGTCGGGCAAAAGTACGCTTCTGCTTTTTATAAGCTATATGCTTTACGGACTTTCGCGTTCGAGCCGAAAGAACTCGCCCGACGCATACGACAAAGCCCGCTCGCTCAGCTGGGCTTCCTCGCGCGCCGCGGGAAGCATCGAGATAGAAGACGGCGGAAAGAGATACCGCATAGAACGTGAAAACGTGAGACGCACAACGAGCTCCGAGGCGGTCATAACCGACGTGGATACAGGTGCGAGAGTAGGTATGGGAGAAGAGCCGGGAGAGGTCTTTTTAGGAGTATCGAAGGAGACCTTTGAGAGCTGTTTGTGGTGCGCGCAGTCAAGGACGGCGAATATAAGCGGAGAGAAGCTTATCGAAACGCTGTCAAATCTTTCGCTCACCGCTGACGAGAGCGTCAACGGCGAGGCAGTGCTTTCGGCTATCAAGGAAGCGAAAAAGCAGTACAGATACGAGAGGGGCAACGGCGGACTTATTTTTGAGAATGAGCAGAGAATGGCGGACGCGGCAAGGAGAGAGCGCGAGATAGGAACGGCGCTCAGCGGCAGTCTTGCCGACAGAAAGAGATACGACGAGCTGATGTCCGAGAAGGAAACGGCAGACAAGCGTCTCGCTCTTGCCGAAAAGATTAAGGATTCGGTGAACTCCATCAAGATACTTGGACGCTTTGGGTCGCAAAGAAGACTGAAGCAGGACATAGAGAAAGAAAAGAAAAGACTTGAAGAGTTTGAGAAAAGCTCGGGCTTTGGCGACACAAGACCAACTGCCGATGACCAAGCCGCCCTCAGTGTTGCGCTTCGCGCCGTCATAGCGAGAAGGATAGAGTTTAATAACGCAAGCGAGGCGGCAAAGCGAGAGCCGAGCGCAAATGTGAAGCTTGCGGCTGTCGCACGCGAAATCTGCGGCGCAGATGAGGCGGGATTTTGCCAAGATATCGATAAGAAGCTTTCGGCGGCTTCCAAAATGAGAGGCTTGGGAGTTGTCTGCGGAGTGGTAGCCCTCGGCTCTGCCATAGGCGGAGCGCTTATGCTTTCAAAGCTTTTGGCTGCGGCAATTTCTTTTGGAGCGTTTGCTGTATTTGCCGTTCTTTCGGTTATAGCTCTTACGCTCTCTGCAAAGAAGCGCAAGGCAGTGAACTCGCGTCTCAGAGAAATGGGAGCTGACGCAAAGGATTACAGAAGCTACGTTGCATATTGCTTTGAGGAGCTCGAAAAATACACCTTCGAGAAGGCGCAGATAGATGAGCTTGTGAGAAAGAGAAACGAGGCAAGGGCAAATCTCGACTTTGCCTTGAACGAGGCTGAGGCAAAGCTTAGAGAGTACGGCAGAGGGGGAAACACTCCCTGTGTTGAGCGCCTTGAGAGCCTGATATCCGACGTCGCCGCCTACCTCAAGGCGAAAAAAGCGATAGTCGATAAGATAGCGATAAGCGAAAAATTTGCCGAGAGAGACGAGGAAATTCTTGCTTCTTACGACGAGCAGAGCATAAGAGACTCTCTGCCAGAGGGGGCTGATACGAGAATAGATATCGGCGAATATACGGCGATGCATGAGTATCGCGCGGCATCAGAAAAATGTCGGAGCATTGACAATGAGCTCGTCGAGCTTAAAATAAAGATAATGTCAACGGGTGTCGACACCGAGGCAGAGGCCGATATAAAGCGAGAGCGAGAGCTTCTTGCCGAGGCGAATACCGAGCTTTGCGATAGATACGAGATACTTGACAAAGCCTATAAGGCAGTCGAGGAGGCATACGCGAATATGCGTCGGAATTTTGCTCCGTCTGTGCGAGATGGGGCGGGAAGATACGTAAGCGAGATAAGCGACGCGAAATACGACAGAGTTTTTCTCTCCGAGGACTTTGACGTCAGCGTTGACGCCGAGGGCAAGGAAAGAAACGCGGGGTGTCTCAGCCGAGGAACGTCGGACGCGGTTTATCTTGCGCTGAGACTTTCGCTCATAGAGAATATCTTTGAGGGAAGCGTTCCGCTCTTCATGGACGAATCGCTGTCGGCGCTTGACGACACGCGCGCGTCTCGTTCGCTGAGCCTCATTTCCAAATTTGCCGAAAAGGGAAATCAGGTATTGCTTTTCAGCTGTCACAGACGAGAGCGAGAGCTTTGCGATAAGCTCGGCATAGCCTATAATTCAATAGACATATAAAAAATGCTGTCTCAAAATAGAGCGTTGCTCTAAAGGACAGTTCTCAAAAATACGGCATATCTCACAAGAGGTATGCCGTATTTTGCATTTGCCAGTAAAATTGACAATCTGACGAGGCTTTTGTGCTAACTGTTACGTATGCGTGGTCTGTTTCAAATTCATTTACGATTTTGAGCTTTGACATTGAAAGATAACTACGTATATTGTTAGGGTTATCGGGATAAATTTTTATCTTTCTATCTCCCATATCGATATACTCATTCTGATTTTTATCGATTGATAAAACGAAAAGTCCGTTATTAGTCATCAAAGAAGCAATTTTTTGTATAGCTGATAATTTATCCTGTATGTGCATAAATGTCAACGACGAGTATATTACATCAAACTGTGCCTCAAATTCACAAGACATAAAATCATCACAAACAAGCTTTATATTTTGATACATTGATAGATTTTCAGCAGCTCTCCAAATTGTCTTTTCGGAAATATCTATTCCACACAAGCTTTTACATTTTGGTGCAACTTTTATGGCAAGTCGCCCTGTTCCTATTCCTATTTCCAAAACGGATTTAGTTTTATTAAGCTGCATACTCTCTATAAACTTCTCTCCGTCCCACTTTTCCATATAATCTCTCAAAGGTTTAGGATCACGAGCAGGGTCATTGTCTTCGTCAATTAGCTTGTTATAATGCTCAATCACATCTCTCATAAGCATCTTCCTTTTTCTCTTTAAAGTTATTGCCTTTATTATAACACAAAAACCGCAGAAAATCAATCTGCGGTTTCTGCTTTTTTGTCGGTAGGTAAAACTGTCCTTTAGAGTGACGTTCTATTGAGACAGCATTTTTTTAATAAACTTTAAAGACCATGAGAAAGAGCTTTACAATAACGGCGGAGAGTATACCTTGGCAAAGCTTTGCGACAAAATAAGGCTTGAATGAAATATTCCTGCCTGCGCACAAACTCATTATCTGAAAGTGAACGGAAATTCCCGACCAGCCGCCGATAAAAGCGGCGAGGATAATACCCATCTCGCTCGGAGAGAGGAGAGCCGCCTCTGCCATTCCCCCCGCAAGCTCGAAAAATCCAAAGAGGAGAGCCCTTAAGGCGTCGGGAAGCTCGGAGGAGGAGAGAGCCGACGAGAAAACGCCCATAACGGCACTGAAGAAAACCACGAAGGCGCATATACGAAGTAGCCCGAAGGCAGACGAGGTCACAGCCTCGGTAAAATCCCCCGCAAAAGCCTTCGGCTTTGCGCTTTTTGGGGCGGAAAGTATTATATCCGCTTGGGTATTCAAGTTGCGAAATATGATATTTTGCGCCACTCCCACCAAAAACGAGGAGAGGAGAATAGACGCGTAAAGCAGTATTCCAATCTCTCGGCAGCCGAAAAGAGAGATCCCCACGGCGCTGATGATAAATGCCGAGCTTGGATTGTTTGCGAAGGTAAGAAGACGTTCAAGCTCCTTTTTTGATATTTTGTTCGCGTCGTACATCGAGACGGCGCTTTTTGCGCCTATCGGAAAACCGCAAAGTATTCCGAGGATAGCGGCGCATCCACCCTCTCCGCTCACCCCGAAAAGAAAGCGCATCGGCGCGCGCAAAGGGCGTCCGATAAATTCCGCCGCTCCGCTTGCAAGCAGCATATCGGATATCACCATAAATGGAAAGAGCGACGGTATCACGGTCCTTGTGCAGAGAGTAAGCCCCTCGGACATATATTTTATTGCAAGGTCGGAATTTTTGACGATGAGAATGAGAGAAAAAAGAGTTATAAAGCAGAAGGTCAACTGTCTTGGCGAGGCGTCCTGAAAACGCCTTTTTTTCTGCCGTTTGGCTATCTTGACGGTCATTTTGCCGCACCCCCTCTCATAAAATATTTCAGATGCTAAATTTTACTTGAAAATTTTTTGAAATATTCCTCGCAAAAGGTTTTTGAGGGGGAGAGGGGGATAGAGATGAAAAGCTTTAAGGAGACGCTTTATAAAAACCTCGATATACAGCCCGACGTCTTAGGCGGCAGCGTCATAGAGGTCAGAGGCGGGATATCTATGCTCGTTCGGGGATGCGAGAAAATCCTTGAATACGGCTCGGAGAAAATGTCTCTGCGGCTATCCGACGGGACACTCACGGTCACAGGAGAGGAGCTTATCTGCACCTCGTATTACGGGAGCGCCGTGGGAATTGAGGGCAAAATAAAAAGGATATCCTTTGAGGAGGAGACGTGAGATATGAAAAGAATAGTGCTTTTTATTCTCGGTTATAAAAGGTTTTCCGCCGAGCAGAGATACGCGGCGGGGATAATGAATATCTGCATGAGGCGCGGATATATTTACAGAGACAGCGTATTTGAGGACGGACGGATATATCTCACGGTCTCTCTCGGCACAGCCAAAAAGCTTTTGACAAGCTGTGCCCAAGAGGGAATAGAGCTCAGAGAGGAGAGTGAGAAGGGGCTTCCGAGACTGCTTTGCAGATACCGCCGCAGATACGGCATAGCTCTCGGGGCGCTCCTTTCCGCGCTTATAATTTTTTTCTCAAGCCAAGTGATATGGGATATACGTGTAGAGGGAAACAGGAAGATAAGCGACGGCGAGGTTATAGCCGAGCTGAATAGCGCGGGGCTTTCACTCGGGAAGGTAAGAGCCAAGCTCGATACCGACAGCATACAGAATAGGGTAATGATATCTTCCGATAAGATATCGTGGATATCGGTAAATATAATCGGCACTGTCGCAGAGGTAGAGATAAGAGAGAGCGAGGTCGCGAAGGAGAGCGAGGATTACGCCGCCGCCAATATCGTCGCAGAGAGAGACGGGGAGATAGCGCTCTTTGAGGACGTGAGGGGGAATATCCTTCTGGATATAGGCGACAGAGTGCGTGAGGGCGAGCTTATAGTCAGCGGACTTTACGAGGGCTCGGGCAAGGGGATAAGATATACGAGAGCGAGAGGCAAGGTCTTTGCGAGGACAAACCGTGAGATATGCGTCGAGATACCCTTCAAATATGAGAAAAAGGTCTATACGGGGAGGGTCTTTACCGAAAAACACCTTATTTTTTTTGAAAAAGAGATAAAATTTTACGGAAACAGTGGAAATTCATACGACAGTTGTGATACAATAGATACGGTGGAGTATCTCAACGTAATGTCGATGGGAGATCTGCCGATAGGGATACGTACGGTAAAGCATATGGAATATACTTACGAGAGCGCCGAGAGGAGTGAGGAGGAAGCAACCGAGCTTGCAAATTATAAGCTCAGATGCGAGCTTTTGCCCATCGTCAGCAAGGCGGAGCTCTTGAGTAAGGATACCGAGATAAACGTTACCGAAGAAAAGCTTATGCTCAGATGCGAAATAGAGTGTATCGAGGATATAGCGAAAGTAAAAAAGATAGATATTGCCGACCTGACTCGGTAGGTCAAAAGGAGCAAAATGGAACAAAAGACGGTAAAGATCGAGAGCACAGAGATAACCTCAAGGATATTTGGAAGCTTTGACGCAAACGTGCGAATGATAGAAAACGTGTTCGGGGTGCAGATATATAATCGCTCCGACGAGGACGGAGACGCTGTTATGATAAGCGGAGAGAGCGCCGACGGGGTCTCTCTTGCGGCAGATGCCGTAAAATATCTCGGAAATATGGCAAGGTATAACGAGGTGATAAGCGATCAGCAGGTCGGGTACGTCATAGATATGCTGAAGGACGGAAGGGCAAGCGAGCTATCGGATCTCGATCAGGACTGTATCTGCATCACTGCAAAGGGCAAGCCGCTCAAGGCAAAGACGGTAGGACAGAAAAATTACGTGCGGGCGATATCCAGGAACACAATCGTTTTCGGCGTCGGTCCTGCGGGAACGGGAAAGACCTTTTTGGCAGTCGCAATGGCGGTCAAGGCGCTCCGCGAAAAGCAGGTCAGCCGAATAATTCTGACCCGCCCCGCGATAGAGGCGGGGGAAAAGCTCGGTTTTCTTCCGGGCGACCTTCAGAGCAAGATAGACCCCTATCTCCGCCCGCTTTACGACGCGCTCTTTGAGATGATGGGAGCGGAGAATTACCAAAGACATATAGAAAAGGGAACTATCGAGATAGCGCCTCTTGCTTATATGAGAGGAAGAACGCTTGACGACAGCTTTATAATTCTTGACGAGGCGCAGAATTCAACTCCCGAGCAGATGAAGATGTTTCTCACCCGTCTCGGATTTAACTCGAAGGCGGTCATCACGGGCGACCTCACGCAGACAGACCTTCCCACAGGGCAAAAAAGCGGTCTTGCATCTGCGGTGCACATTCTCGAGGGGATAGACGACATAGCTATACACGCCTTTACCGACAGAGACGTTGTAAGGCACAAGCTTGTGCAGAATATAATAAGAGCTTACGAAAAATACGAAAAAGAACGCGCCGAGGCAAGAGCCGAGGGACGTTACAGAGCGAAAAAATAAGGAGAAGGCTTTATGAGTAAAACGATGATATATTTTGAAAATTCGCAAGAGAAGATCGCGGTGACCTACAAGCTTAAAAGACTTATGAGACTTGCCGTCGAGGCAACCCTTGCATACGAGGGATATCACAATAGCTGTGAGGTCTCGATCTCCTTTACCGACGACGAGGGAATAAGAAAGCTAAATAAGAAATTCAGAAAGATAGATAAAGCGACTGACGTCCTCTCCTTCCCGCTTTTCGACTTTGAGGGATCTGACGAGCCCCCCGTCGACGAGCTTGAAAATTCGCTTGGGGATATAGTTATATCGCTTGAGCGCGCCGAGGCGCAGGCAGAGGAATACGGACACAGCTTTGAGCGTGAGACGGCGTTCCTTTGCGTACATTCGATGCTTCATCTTCTCGGCTACGATCACGTAGACAGCGAGGACGACGAGCTCGATATGCGCCGCCGCCAGACAGACATTATGCAGATGCTCGGTCTTGCGGTAAAATAAAGAGAGGGAGACGGAAAATGAAAAAAACAGGATTTATAGCGATAGTGGGAAGACCCAACGTGGGCAAATCAACGCTTCTCAACTCGATACTCGGAGAGAAGGTGGCGATAGTTTCAAGCAAGCCACAGACAACGAGAAACAGAATACTCGGCATACACACGGCAGGAGAAAATCAATACGTATTTCTTGATACTCCGGGTATGCATACACCTAAGAACACGCTTGGCGAGTATATGGTCAACGCCGCAAATTCCTCAATGCAGGAGGCGGACGCGGTCATACTTGTGGTCGATACGGGCAAGGAGATAACAGGGGTTGAGGAAAATGTTATAGCCTACCTCAAAAAGTCGGGCATACCCTCGATACTTGCTCTCAATAAGATAGATATGTATCGCAGAGAGGAGATTGCCGCGTCTCTTGCGAAATATTCCGAGAAACACAGCTTTGACGCATTCGTGCCGATAAGCGCGAGAAGCGGAAAGAACGTGGCGGAGCTTCTTTCGGAGTGTGACAAATTCCTCTCCGAGTCGGAGTGGTTCTTCCCCGAGGATATGGTTACCGACCAGCCCGAAAGACAGATAGCCGCGGAGATAATAAGAGAGAAGATACTCCGTACTCTCAATAAGGAGATACCTCACGGAACGGCTGTCGTGATAGAGGAATTTAAGGACGAAAAGACGCTTATAAGCATTCGCGCCGAGATATTTTGCGAGAAGGCGTCGCATAAGGGAATAATCGTAGGAAAGAAGGGAGAGTCGCTCAAGCTCATAGGAAGCTATGCGCGCGAGGACCTTGAGAGGCTGTTTGGAACGAAGGTTTATCTCAACCTTTGGGTGAAGGTCAAGGAGAACTGGAGAGACAGCGTCGGAATGGTGTCTAATTTCGGATATTCCGACAAGGAATGATTTTTTGGAGGACGAAGTGAGAGGAACTGTTGACGGACTTATCTTGCGCGAGGCAACCGTGGGAGAGAGCGATAAGCTCCTTACGATGCTTACAGCTGAGCACGGAAAGATACTTATGAGCGCCAAGGGCGTGCGCTCGATGAAGAGCAAGAATATATCCCTGTGCAGACTTTTCACATACGGAAACTTTGAGTTTTACGAAAAGGGCGGCAAAAGATGGCTTGCGGGCGGATCTGTGAACGACAGCTTTTTTGCGCTCAGTACAGATATCGAGGATTTTGCTCTGGCATCTTATATCGCCGAGATAGCGGGCGAGATAACGGGCGAGGGAGTTGACGCTACCGAGGTTTTGCGGACGACGCTCAACACCTTTTACGCCATAGAAAAAAAGCTCAAGCCCAGAGAGATAATAAAGGGCGCGTACGAGCTTTTCGCGGCGAACGTCTCGGGCTTTGCGCCCGACGTTTCGGGGTGCAGAGAATGCGGAGACGCATATCCCTCTGCGGCGTATCTTGACGTTATGAACGGCTCGCTTTTGTGTGAGTCGTGTATGAGCCAAAAGCACGCGGGGCAGAGAGAGATACCCGAGACAGACAGATTTGCGGCGAGGAATATCTTTTTGCCCTTAAATCCGTCGCTTCTCGCGTCCGTGCGCTACGTTCTCGGAGCTGCTCCGTCGCGCCTCTTCGCCTTTGAGCTCAAGGACGATACCGACGTTAAGGATTTTTCAAGACTTGGAGAGAGCTATCTCCAAAACCATCTTGAGCGAGGATTTGATACCCTCGAGTTTTTCAAGACGGTCTCTGAAAAGAATTAAGGAAGCAATAATGGAAATAAAAGAAAAAACACTCAAAACACTTGAATTTGATAAGGTAAAAAATATACTCGCGTCCTACTGCCCGACCTATGGCGCGGCGCAGATGGCGAGAGAGCTTTTGCCGTATGATAATATAGACCTTGTGGTGCGGGCGCAAAAGCGGACCACCGACGCCAAGCGTCTTGCCGACGCAAAGGGAATGCCGTCGTTTGGCGGTGTGCGGGAGATAGACGAGGTATGCGACAGAGCCGAGAAGGGCGCAACGCTTACCCCAAGGGAGCTACTTGACGTCGCGTCGGTGCTCAAGACCTCTCGTATGCTAAAGGATTATATCCGCACTAACAAGACCTTTGATACCGTTCTTGACGAGATATTCGAGCGCCTTATGCCCGCAAAAATGATTGAGGACAGAATAGCGCGCTCGATAATAGCCGAGGATATGATAGCCGACGAGGCAAGCCCTGCGCTCGCCGACGTGAGAAGAAAGATAAGGGTTACTAACGCGAGGATAAAGGACACGCTTAAAAGCTTTATAAATGGTTCATATTCAAAGCACCTTCAGGAAAATATCGTAACGCAGAGAAACGGACGTTACGTCGTGCCCGTGCGCGCCGAGGCAAGAAACGAGGTCAAGGGACTTATCCACGACACATCGTCGTCGGGAGCGACGATATTCGTCGAGCCTATGGCGGTGGTCGAGGCGAACAATGAGCTGAGAATGCTTGAAGCCAAGGAGGCGCACGAGATAGAGAGGGTGCTTATCGAGATGTCGTCCGACGTCTCGTCTATGGCGGAGCAGATACGGCTCAATTACGCGAATATTACCGAGCTTGCATTCGTTTTCGGATGCGCCGAGCTTTCAAGAAAGACCGACGGCACAGAGCCGATAATATGCAAGGAGAGAAGGATAGAGCTCTTAAGGGCAAGACATCCGCTTATCGATAAGGCGACGGTCGTGCCGATAAACGTTTCGCTTGGCGGAGAATACGATACCCTCATAATAACAGGTCCGAATACGGGCGGAAAGACGGTAACGCTTAAAACGCTCGGACTTTTCACACTCATGGCTCAGGCGGGGCTTCACGTCCCCGCGGACGAGGGCTCGACGCTCTGCGTTCAGAAAAGAGTGCTCGTTGACCTTGGCGACGAGCAGAGCATTGAGCAGTCTCTGTCTACCTTCTCGTCGCACATGGTAAATATAGTTTCGATAGTTTCCGAGAGAGACGATAACTCGCTCGTCCTTTTTGACGAGCTTGGCGCGGGAACAGACCCCGTTGAAGGAGCGGCGCTTGCCGTTGCCGTGATAGAGAACGTGCGCTCGGCGGGCGCGCTTTGCGCGGCGACAACGCACTATACTGAGCTTAAGGCGTACGCCCTTGATACCGAGGGAGTCTGCAACGCTTCCTGCGAGTTTGACGTTGAAACGCTCAAACCCACCTATAAGCTTCTCATCGGCACACCGGGAAAATCAAACGCCTTTGCGATATCGGCAAAGCTTGGACTTCCGAGCGAGATAATCGAGAGAGCGAGCGATTACGTAAGTCAGGAAAATAAGCATTTTGAAAATGTTATAGGCGAGCTTGAAGCAAGACGCTCCGAAATGGAGAAGGAGCTTGAGAGCGCAAGGCTTATGCGAGAGGAATACGAGAAATTTAAAGAGAATGCCGAGAGGGAGATAAAGGAAAAGCTCTCCTCGGCAGAAAGAACGCTTGAGAACGCCCGAAGCAGATCTCAGAATATGGTCGAGAGCGCAAAGGCGTCGAGCGACTTTATTATGGCGCAGATGGACAAGCTCCGTCGCGAAAAGGACTCGGAAAGACTTGGCGAGGAGCTTGACAAGGCAAGACAGGAGCTCCGTGAGCATTTGCGCCGCAACGAAGGAAAATATAACCCCGTAAACGAGCGCAAGAGGGACGAAAAATACGTCCTGCCCCGAAA
>JAZOLQ010000001.1:0-32868 GCA_045653185.1 Eubacteriales bacterium | reverse complement strand
TCTGTTCACCCCCACACAAAGTTTGTAGGACACGTATACGTTCTTACCGAGAAGGAAGGCGGACGTAAGAAGCCCTTCTTCGCTGGTTACAGACCTCAGTTCTACTTCAGAACAACAGACGTTACCGGTATCATCGAGCTTCCCGAGGGAGTTGAGATGTGCCGTCCCGGCGATAACGTTGATATGACTGTTGAGCTTATCACTCCTATCGCTTGTGAAGAGGGACTTCGTTTCGCTATCCGTGAGGGTGGTAGAACAGTTGGTTCCGGCGTCGTTTCTTCTATCATTGAGTAATTAAATTATTCATATCATCGGGGCTGTCGTATTTGGCAAGACCGAAAAAGTCCGAAGAAGGAGAAAAAACAATCCAAAGACTGTTCAAATGATAAGTAAGACAGTAATAGGTTGAATTTCTACGAAATTCTTCATTTTAATGGACTTTTCTTACCGCCGTTTCGGAGGCTCGACGTACATTTGTACGCCTCACGCCTCCGAGAACGACGCTTCTTGCTCAAATCTGTCTACCCCCGATCTTTGAGGGGCTGTCACGAATTTGTATTTGCGACAGCCCCTGAAAAAAATATTCTTTGGGGATTGGTGAAATTCCATACCGGCAGTGAAAGTCTGCGAACTCGGTAAAACAATATGCCGAGCCGATCGGGTGAGATTCCCGAACCGACGGTAAAGTCCGGATGAGAGAAGATATATTAACAGCCCCTCCGAACACGCCGTGTTCGGATTTTTATTGAGGCTGGTGTTTTATACATAGCAATATCTTCTCCCTGTATATGACCAGTAATTAAGGGAGATTTTTTATGAACATTGAAAAAAAACATAACGGGATAAAGCGGCTTGCGATAATTGCAATGTTTTGCGCATTGTCATTTGCGTCAATGCTTGTTATAAAAATTCCCGTGCAGTTTCTTGACCTTGACGTGAAGGATTCGATAATAATTCTTTGCGGACTTATTTTTGGACCTATACCCGCGGTCCTTGTGTCCTTTATCGTTCCGCTTTTGCAATTTCTAACTATAAGCGGTACGGGGCATTACGGACTTATTATGAATATCTTGTCATCGCTTTCCTTTTCGCTTGTGGCAAGCCTTGTGTATAGGTATAAGAAAACCTTTTACGGAGCTATTGTAGGACTTGTTTCGGGCGTTGTGTCTATGACTGCTGTGATGATGTTGGCTAACCTTTTTATAACGCCGCATTATATGAATGTGCCCAGAGAAGTCGTGGCGTCGATGATACCTACCTTGCTCCTGCCCTTCAATCTTGTAAAGGCGATACTTAACGCGGCGATAGTTTTGCTCTTATATAAGCCGCTATCTAACGTTTTGAAAAAAACAGGAATGATTGAAGGCACTCAAAGCAGTGTGACGAAAAATACAATTAGCACGAAGAGAAATATTGTGGTTACAATAGTTTCGATATCTATTATAGTGTTGTCGTTTGCAATTATACTTTTTGTTTTGAGAGTTTGACGTTCTGTTGATTATAAAAAAATGACTGCGTGCCAGTCGGTAAGGAAAATAAATATGGTTGAGGCTATACAGAATTTCTTTTTAAATACGGTGGGCGAGGAGCTTTGCGTTTTCTTCTGCTCGATGATACCGATAATAGAGCTCAGAGGCGCGATACCGCTTGGCGCGGCGCTCGGACTTCCGTGGTGGCAGAGCTATATGCTCAGCGTTTTGGGCAACATTCTGCCCGTTCCGATAATATTGCTCTTTGTTAAGGCGGTAATAACCTGGATGGGCAAGTCAAAGGTGAAATTTTTCAACAAGGTAGCTGATTTTCTCAATCGCAGAGTTGAAAAGAGAAGAGCGCAGATAGAAAAGTACTCCTTTTGGGGAGTATGCCTCTTTGTTGCTGTCCCTCTTCCCGTGACGGGAGCTTGGACAGGCTCGCTTGTAGCGGCTATGATAGATATGAAGTTCTGGAAGGCGCTTCTTTCCTGCCTGTTTGGCGTAATGATAGCGGGAGTTATTATGACGATAATCTCCTACGGCGCGTTGGCAATATTTTTCTGAATATAATTCCGACCGATTTTAAGAATACTATTGAAATCGGTCGGGTTTTGTGTTATAATGTAATGTAAGGTAAATAAGTTCTTATCAAGAGTGGCGGAGAGACAGGCTCTGTGAAGTCACGGCAACCTGCGTAAAGTAAGGTGCTAAATCCGAGTAGATGAGAGTTTCGCTCCGTCTGCGACGGAGCTTTTATTTTTGGATAAGACGTAAAAATAAAAATGAGGATAGAAAAAATGAAAAAAATGCTTTTTACATCAGAATCGGTTACAGAGGGACATCCCGATAAAATATGCGACAAGATATCCGACGCGATACTTGACGAGATGCTCCGTCAAGACCCTATGTCGCGCGTTGCGTGCGAGACCTTTTGTACTACGGGACTTGTTACCGTCATGGGCGAGATAACCACAAAGGCTTACGTAGATATACAGACGGTGGTAAGAGACACTGTCAGAGAGATAGGATACACACGCGCAAAGTACGGATTTGACTGTGATAGCTGCGCAGTCATAAGCTCGATACACGAGCAGTCGCCCGACATCGCTATGGGCGTTGATAAGTCGCTTGAGGCAAAGCAGGGAGCTGCGGGAGACGAGTTTGACACCGGAGCGGGCGACCAGGGACTTATGTTCGGATATGCCTGCGACGAGACAGAGGAGCTTATGCCCCTGCCGATATCCCTCGCGCATAAACTTGCGCTCAAACTCACCGAGGTCAGAAAGAACGGAACGCTTCCTTATCTCCGTCCCGACGGAAAGACACAGGTGACTATCGAGTACCACGACGACGTTCCCGTAAGAGTGGATACTATCGTTGTTTCCTCACAGCACAGCGACACTGTCGAGCTTTATCAGATAAGAGAGGATATAATCGAGCAGGTCATCAACACGACCGTTCCCGCTCGCCTTATGGATAATGATACCAAGATATACGTAAACCCTACGGGACGCTTTGTTATAGGCGGACCTGCGGGAGATACCGGACTTACGGGACGTAAGATAATCGTTGATACATACGGCGGATATTCGCGTCACGGCGGCGGAGCTTTCTCGGGCAAAGACCCGACAAAGGTTGGCCGTTCGGCATCCTACGCGGCAAGATACGTGGCTAAGAACATAGTAGCCGCGGGACTCGCTAAGAAGTGCGAGGTTCAGGTCGCGTACGCGATAGGCGTGGCAAAGCCTGTTTCTGTAATGATAGATACCTTTGGCACGTCAGTTGCCGACGAGGATAAGATAGCTGCCGCGGCAAATAAGCTCTTCGATTTCCGCCCCGCAGCCATAATCAAGAAGTTTGACCTCCGCAGACCTATCTACTGTCAGGTTGCGGCGTACGGACATATGGGAAGAACCGATATCGACGTACCGTGGGAGAGGACCGACCTTGCAGACGCTCTCAAGTCGGAGATACTTAAATAAAAGTAACTTACGTTTCATGGGCGGCATATTCTGTACCGAGGAGGTGCGGATATGTACGTATTCAGAGCGGTGCTTGAGCTGATATTGGCGATTTTCGCCGTTTTCGGACTTTACAGCGCGGTAAGACTTTTGATGCAAAAGCTATTTGGTGACAAGAGGATAATATACACGATAGCTTTTATGAATAAAAAGGATACGGAAGAAGCGGAAATGCTTATCAGAGAGGCAATGGGGAATTTTCTTCTGACAAGCTCGTGTCGTGTTGCGGCGCTTGTGGCGAAGGAATTTTCATCTGACTCGGAGCTGATAAGCATTTTTCGTAGATACGGAGTGGAATATTACTTCGTTTAATTGATTTTTAGAGAATTTTAAGAAAGGAGGCGGCTGTTTTGAACGGGAATGAAAAGATTTTTGAGAGCTCGGGGCTGGTGAGCATTGAGGGCAGTATCGAGCACGTTATATACTCAAATGAAGAAAACGGATACTCGATATGCGATATGGCTGCCTCCGATGATGAGATAATAACTATCGTCGGTATAATACCTCTGGTGAGTGTCGGCGATAATATAGTTGTCTACGGAAGGTGGATACATAACCCAAAATACGGCAGACAGTTCAGCGTTGAAAGATACGAGAGAGTTATGCCTGCCGACACGGCGTCTATCCTTCGCTATCTCGCCTCGGGCGCGATAAAGGGGATAGGACCTAAGACTGCGCAGAGGATAGTCGAGCAGTTTGGCGAGGACACCTTTGACGTTATCGAAAATCACCCCGAGTGGCTCGCCGAGGTAAAGGGAATATCGAAAAAGATGGCGGGAGAGATATCCGAAAGATTCCGTGAGCAGTCGGGAATGCGCTCGGTAATGATGTTCTTCAGAAATTATTTTGGAGCTACTCTCACTGTAAAAATATTTAAAAGATGGGGAAGCGCGTCGGTAGACATCGCGAAGAAAAATCCCTACCGTCTCTGTAACGAGATAGAGGGGATAGGATTTGAAAAGGCAGACGGAATGGCGGCGGACCTCGGTATCGTGAGCGATAATTTCGACAGAATAATGAGCGGAATACGCTACGTTCTTTCGCAAAACGCAAATCAGAACGGACACACCTGCCTGCCGAGAAGCAAGCTTGCAGAAGCCTCTGCAAGACTTCTTGAGGTCGAAACAGAGAGTGCCGACGAGGGCATATCGTCGCTTATAAAAAACGGAGTTCTCAGGTACACGCTTGCGGGCGGCGAGCAGATGATATACGACTCCTATGCCTATGAAGCCGAAAAATACATAGCGGCGAAGCTTTGTCAGCTCGATGAGATGTGCTCAGCCGTCTCTCTGCCCGACATAGATAGATTTATAGAGCGCGAGGAGACAAGAAACGGCATCTCGTACGCCTCGTTGCAGAAGACCGCTATCTCGGACGCTCTGAGATACGGAGTTATGATACTCACGGGAGGTCCGGGCACCGGTAAGACCACGGTAGTCAAGGCGCTGATACATATATTTGAGAGTATGGGCTTTGATATAGCCCTCGCCGCGCCTACGGGCAGAGCGGCAAAAAGGCTCTCTGAGTCTACCGCTATGGAGGCAAAGACTATACACAGACTGCTTGAGATGAACTATGACAGCTCCTCAACTCCCACGTTTAACAGAAACGAGTTTGACCAGCTTGATCAGAATGTAGTTATCATCGACGAGGCGTCGATGATAGACAGCGCCTTGATGATGGCGCTGCTCAAGGCTATAAAGCCGGGGGCGAGAGTGATGATCATAGGCGACTCGGACCAGCTTCCGTCGGTGGGAGCGGGGAACGTGCTCCGCGATATTATTGACAGCGGACGCTTTTCTGTCGTAAGACTTAACGAGATATTCAGACAGGCGCAAAAAAGCCTTATCGTCACCAACGCCCACTCAATAAACGAGGGAAAATATCCGATAATAGATACGAAGGACAACGATTTCTTCTTCCTTAGGCGTGAGAGCGACAGAGATATCGCGCTGACGATAGCCGACCTCTATAAAAACAGGCTTCCAAGAGCCTACGGAGAGGAGCTGCGTCAGGGGATACAGGTAATAACTCCGTCGAGAAAGGGAGAGTCGGGCTCTGAAAATCTGAATATTATGCTTCAGGCAGCGCTCAATCCACCCTCTCCGAGCCGCAAGGAATACCGTTTCCGCGACGTCGTTTTCCGCGAGGGCGACCGAGTTATGCAGACGAGAAACAATTACGATATCAACTGGTACAGAGACTCCGACGGCAAGGACGGATACGGCATATTCAACGGTGATATCGGCGTTATAGAAAAGATACATCTTGAGAACAACGAGATGGAGATAGTTTTTGACGAGCGTGTCGTTATTTACGATTTCACACTGCTTGACGACCTCGAACACGCATACGCGATAACCGTGCACAAGAGTCAGGGAAGCGAATATCCCGTAGTGATAATCCCGATGTGCTCTGCCGCTCCGATGCTGCTCACGAGAAATCTGCTTTACACGGCGGTGACGAGAGCGCAGAAAATGGCGGTGCTTGTCGGCAAAGAGAGTGTTATGAGGCAGATGGTGGACAATAACCGTCAGTCTATGCGATACACAGGACTTGCGGACAGGCTCAGGAGCGAGTGATATGACGGCAGCTGAGTTTTTCGGAAGATATTTTTCCACTCGCAAATGCGCGTGCTGCGGAGAGCTTCTTCGGTACGAGCTGAAGGACAAGGCTTTCTGTCCCTCTTGCGAGAAAAAGTGGGAGATAGCCAAAAGGCAGGAGTGCCGAAAGTGCGGACGCGCTGTGTGCGAGTGCATCTGTATGACGCGGATACTCGCGAATTCGGGCGCGCTCTGTCATCACAAGGCTGTGAGATATTCGGTATCCAGCGCCGTCGCGCATAACACGGTTATCTTTATCAAGGCGAATAAAAATATACGGGTAAGCTCGTATCTTGCCTTAGAGCTTGCGGGAGTGCTGAGGGCAGACAAGGACCTTCCAACGCTAAACGCGGAAAACACGCTCGTTACCTTTGTGCCGAGAGGGCGCAGGGGAGTAGTCAAGTACGGCGTGGACCAGTCCGAAATTCTATCGCGCGAGCTTGCAAAAGCTATTGGACTTCCGCATCTTGCCTGTCTTACGCGCGTGCGGAGCGGCAAGGAGCAGAAAAAGCTGAATGCTTCTGAAAGGGCGAAAAACGTTAAAAAGCTTTACGCGCCGATAGAGTCGATTGAGAGAGACGTCGGGGGAAAGAACGTTATCCTTATCGACGACGTTGTGACGACAGGCGCGAGTATGGCGGCGTGCGCATCCTATCTTATCCGCGCGGGAGCGAGAAAAGTTATCGCGCTTTCTGTCGCTTCGACAGAAGAAAACAAATAATGCTAAAATACGCTATTGCATTTTTTTGAGTGAGCGTGTATAATATATTTAAGTATTTAAGAAAGGAACGGTAAAATGTTTAACTTTAAGGCAAAGCAGATGTTTTCAAAGGACATAGGAATAGACCTGGGAACAACTACCGTTCTCGTTTACGTAGAGGGAAAGGGCGTCGTTCTTAACGAGCCATCCGTCGTGGCTGTGAATACAGATACCGATATGATAACCAAGGTGGGCAAGGATGCTCAGGTCATGATAGGAAGAAATCCCGAAAATATCGACGTTATACGTCCGCTTGCAAACGGAGTCATCAGTCAGTATGAGGTGACCCAGAAGATGATACAGTATTTTATCCGCAGAGCCTGCGGCGGAAACATATTTCAGCCAAAGGTCATAATCTGCATACCTACGGGAAGCACCGAGGTAGAGGAGAGAGCTGTTATCGACGCGGGCACGCAGGCAGGAGCGAGAAAGACCTATCTTATCGAAGAGCCTGTTGCGGCGGCGCTTGGCGCGGGGATAGATATTTTCAGCCCCACGGGACACATGGTAGTCGATATCGGCGGCGGAACGACCGACGTGGCTGTTATATCGCTTGGCGGAATCGTCGTTTCAAAATCAATAAAGACGGCAGGCAATCAGCTTGACGCGGCTATAATGAGATATATGCGCCGTAAGCATAACGTTATTATAGGCGAGCGCACTGCCGAGCAGGTGAAGATACGTATAGGCGCTGTCTACGAGCATCAGACGGCAAGAGAATATGAGGTCAAGGGAAGATGTCTTTTGCAGGGGCTTCCCAAGGTCGTCACGGTCTCGTCAAAGGAGATGCTTGAGGCGATGATGGAGCCTATTACAGATATACTTGACGTTATTTACGCGGTGATAGAGAACACACCGCCCGAGCTTATCGGCGATATACTAAAGGGCGGTATCGTGCTTACGGGCGGAGGAAGCCAGCTTTACGGGCTTGACCGTCTTATCGAGGAGCTTACAGGCATAAAGACAAGAGTGGCGGAAAATCCCGAGCTTTGCGTGATAAAGGGAACGGGAAAGGCGCTTCAGTATATCGACAATATGCCCGAGGGAAAGATAGATCTTTCAAGGGCGGCTCAGGTAAGGCGCGCGTCCGCGGGCGCGAGAGCGGGAGCGAAGAAATAGAATCAGCAAGAGAGGTAAACACTTAGATGGTTTGCGAAAACTTTAAATATACAAAGGTAATGGAGTTCTTTGAGAAGGTATCCTCTATTCCGAGAATGTCGGGGCATGAGGAGAAGATCGCCGATTATTTGGTCTCGTTCGCGAGTGAGCGCGGTCTTGAATTTTACAGAGACTCTTTGAACAACGTGCTTATAAATATCCCCGCGACAGAGGGATATGAGCAGAAAGAACCCATTCTGCTTCAGGGGCATACCGACATGGTATGCGAGAGCGCGCAAGGGGTCGAGCACGATTTTCAAAACGAAGGGCTCGAGCTTTACGTTGACGGCGAATTTTTGCGCGCGAGGGGAACTACGCTCGGCGCGGATAACGGAACTGCTGTATCTATGATGCTTGCGCTGCTTGACGGCGCGGCAGATGCGCACCCTGCGCTCCAGTGTCTCTTTACCAGCTGTGAGGAGATAGGACTTGAGGGGGCGTACGGCTTTGATTACAGCCGTATTTTCGCGAGAAAGATGATAAATATGGATTCCGACGAAGAGGATACTGTCGTTGTTGGCTGCGCGGGCGGTGTGAGAAGCGATATTACCTTTGATATAGAAAGCTCTTCTCCGAGATATAAAAACGCGCTCAAGGTGACGATTGGCGGACTTATGGGCGGACATTCGGGCGTCGATATCCACAGAGGCAGGGCAAACGCAAACAAGCTTATGGGCAAGCTGCTTGCGATACTTTATAATTCGCTGGATTTCGAGCTTGCCTCAATAAACGGCGGCACGAAGGACAATGCTATCACACGTGAGTGCGAAATGGTAGTTCTTACAAACAGCGTGCATCAGTTCAAGCGTACTGTGAATGAGTTTGCTATGGAGCTTAAAATGGTGCTTTCTCCCGAGGATATGGGACTTTTCGTAACTTGCGAGGAGTTCGACGCGAGAACGGTTGACAAGGTCTTTACCGAGGAGTTTACTCAGCAGATGACTACCTTCTTGAACGGCGTCAAGTGCGGAGTTATAGAGATGAGCCAAAATATAGACGGGCTTGTTGAATATTCGAGAAATCTTGGAATACTCAAGACCGAGGAGCAGAGGATATTGTTTGGCTTTTCGTCAAGATCTGCGATAGCCGAGCAGATAGATGCCTCTAAGGAGTTCCTTGAGAGAGCATGCGCGCTCTATGGCGGCTCGGCACGTCATTACGGTGAGTATCCGGGTTGGCATTATACGGGTGAGTCGGCGCTCGCTGACCGCTACGCTGAAACTGCCGATAGGCTCTTTGGAATAAAGGTCCAAAAGACAGTTATTCACGCAGGGCTTGAGTGCGGTATCATCAAAAATGCAATACCCGATATGGATATAATTTCTTGCGGCCCTAACGTTAAAGACCTTCATTCACCCGAAGAACGTATGGAAATTGCTTCCTTAGAACGCTTCTTCGCTATCCTTAAGGATATGATAGAGGCGTGAGGTTAGTTTATGTTAGGAGAAGGACGCGGAAGGGCGTTTTTCGAGGGAAAAAGGGAGGACCTTCTTAGGAAAGGTCCTCCCTTTAAAAACTTAATTTTCAGCTCAATTACTTGTTGAGGGAATTAAGATACTCAACAACGTCGCCGACTGTGGTGAACTTACGGATATCGTCGTCGTTTATCTCTATTCCGAACTTATCCTCGCAAAGCATTACGAGGTCTGCAAGCTCAATAGAGTTGATTCCGAGGTCGTTTGCAAGCTCTGCATCCATTTTGATGTCATCGCGGTCAACCTGAAGTTCTTCAACGAGCAATTCAACAAACTTTTCGTACATAGATATATCTCCTTAAAATTTATTTTACTTTAAAACGCTGTATCTTCTTTGAAGTGGTACGCTCAAAGAGCTCATATCTGACCTCTATCTTACGTATCTGCTTAAAGGAAGGCAGGTTTTTGTTTATATCATTTACAGCAGATTTTATCTCCGCATAAATGTCGTCTTTGGTTTTGTCCTTGAACAACTCCATGTTTGGAACGACGATTGCCGTTATAAGCTGGTCGCCGTTATCGTTCTCTCTTGTGAGAACGACAGATTCAAGAATACAGGGAACTGCCGCAAGATGCTCCTCGATCTCCTCGGGGAATACGTTCTTACCGTTGCTGAGAATGATAACGTTCTTCTTACGTCCTGTAATGAAGATATATCCCTCATCGTCCATATATCCGATATCTCCCGTTCTGAACCAACCGTCCTCGGTGAATACCTCAGCGGTAGCCTCGGGATTATTGTAGTATCCCATCATTACGTTGTCGCCCTTAACGAGTATCTCGCCTGTCTCCTCGTTCTCGGTCTTGTCTATCATTACCTGACAGCCCTTGACGGGTGTTCCGACAGAGTGGAACTTGACCTTTCCGGGCGAGTTTACTGCAACGAGCGGAGCGCACTCGGTAATTCCGTA
Organism: Eubacteriales bacterium; assembly: GCA_045653185.1. Classification (GTDB taxonomy): domain Bacteria; phylum Bacillota; class Clostridia; order Oscillospirales; family CAG-272; genus HGM12713. The sequence goes on along the minus strand of JAZOLQ010000001.1, from coordinate 22,468 downwards.
TCCCTCAAGAACCGTGATACCGAAGGCATAAAAGTCCTTTATAAGATCGGGAGAGAGCGGAGCGCCGCCGCAAACGATGCTCTTAAGATTTCCGCCAAACGCGCCTGTTACCTGCTTAAAGAGCTTGCTTCTCACGTCTATTCTGCACGCGAGCATAGCTCCGTTCAGCTTCATAAGCGTTCTGAGCTGCTTCTCCATTCCGCGACGTCTGACCTCTTCCCATATCTTCTTGTGCATCGTCTCAACGAAGAGCGGAACGAGCATCAAGGCGTTGGGCTTGAAGCTTTGGAAATTCTTCATAACGTGCTTGAGCGAATCGTTTATAAATATCTGCGCGCCAATATCCATGATCGCGAAATGGCCGCAGGTCATTTCATAGGAGTGGTGGGGGGGAAGAACCGAGACGAAAGTGTTTCTGTCGTCATAGGACATAGAAAGCACCGACGCGTTAGTAGCCGCCGCAAGATTTTTGTGCGAAAGCATTACGCCCTTGCTCGTTCCCGTAGTACCCGAGGTGAAGAGGAGCGCCGACATCTTTTCCATATCAAGCTCTGTGTTTATATAGTCTTCACAGCCTTCTTCAAGAGCCGCCTTACCCATATCTATAAGGTTTTCGACGAGTATGACCTTCTCGGAGAAAACGCTGTCTCCGTCTGCTTCAAGCGGAATGAAATACTTCATTTCGGGCATAAGCTCGGCTATTCTTTCAGCCTTTTCTCTCTGCGCCTTTGTGTATACGAACGCCTCGCACTCAGCCAAGCGCAAAAAGTCGACTGTTGCCTCGACGGAAAGCTCCTTGTCTATCGGAACGATACAGCCGTTTCCGCATACGACCGATATATAGGTCGTAATGTATCTTGGATGTGTATCTCCGCTGACAGCGACGCTCTTATCGGATATACCGAGCTTATAAAGGGCTGTTCCGATATACTCCACCTCTTCCTTGAGGCGAAGATACGAATACTCGGCTACCTCACCGTTTATATCCTTGTAAAAATAAAGAGTCTTTTCTCCAAAGCTTTCAGCGCCCGACACCACGAGATGTCTGAGGTCTGTTATTACCTTAGGCGGACGAGCGCCCTTGAGGTTGTTAATCATTTTCATAAAAATCTCCACGCAGTTTATACTGCTTTTTTATTTTTCTTTGACCAAAAATACCCATACAAATATATTATACATCATATCCCGCCTGTTGTCAATATTTTTTATGATATAGCCATCACATCTCTGGTGTTATATTTTATCCGCCCCCAAAAATTTGACACATTACGAGTTTTATGATAAAATTTATATATCAAAAAATCACAGCCGACGACAGAGATATAGTATGAAGCTTTTGAAAAACAGACCCCTTGCGGCGCTTTGCGTCATATTTATTACCGCGTCGCTCTTAACTTATACTGCAAAGACCAAAGTAAAGACCTTTCTTATCTTGGTGCTTTTCATCTGCCTTTTGACAGCTCTTTTTCTGAAAAAGAACTCACCCAAAAGGCTTTTCGGCGCGCTCTGTCTCAGCTTTGCGCTGCTTGCCGTCATGTCGCAGTTTATAGGTATAGACCTGCGTCGCCGCTCGGCTGAGTCCTATGTCGGAGAGCGCAAGGCGGTGATGCTCGTTACCGACGTGAACAGCTCCTATACGGCGTCAAACGAATATTCTGTGACTATACGCGAGATAGACGGAAAGAGGGTAAGCTTTTCCTCAACGCTTGTCACAGACCCTGCCGTAATGCTTGAGGTCGGAGACCTTATCTATACAGAGACCGATATATCTCCCGCCACCGTGCGAAACGAATTTATAGGCGCGGAGATATATGAGGAGCACAGCTGTGTTCTGATATCGAAAAACAATCTCTCCTTGTCGCTCTTTTTCTCAAATATACGCCGTTCTGTCGCAAATTATATCGACGCCGAATTTGGAGAAGAGCTTTCCGCAATAGCCCGCGGATTTCTCCTTGGCGACAAAAGCAATATGCCGTCTGACGTCATAAAGGATTTCAGGCGCGCGGGCGTTTCGCATCTGCTTGCCGTCAGCGGTTTTCACATCTCGGTGCTGATAGGCTTTGCCGAACTGATAATGCGCGGACTCTCGATAGACAAAAAGCCTCGCTCGGTCATTCTTTCGCTGGTCGCCCTGCTCTTTCTCTCAATGACAGGATTTGCGCTCTCGGCGACCCGAGCCGTGATAATGCTGCTCTGCGTCTATTTCAGCTTTTTGTTCCTACAGGAGCATGACTCTCTTACCGCGCTCTTTTTATCGGTCTCGATTATCATATTCCTGTCGCCGAGCGCCGTGACAGACGTTGGACTGTGGCTCTCCTTCCTCGCAACTCTGGGTATAATCGCAGTCTATTCTCCGCTATCCGCCCGCTTCAGAAAAAGAGAGCCGAAAAGCGCGAAGGGATATTTGAAAGCTTTCTCGAAAAAGCTTCTTCTAGCGCTTCTTCTGACCTTTATATGCAATACGTTTACATGTATGGTAGTATGGCTTGTATTCGGGGAAATATCGCTTGTCTCGCTTTTCTCAAATCCTTTGCTCGCGCCGATATCGACGCTCTTTGTCACGCTCATTCCGATATCCTTGGCGCTGGCAAGACTTCCGCTTGGCAGTATTTTCATCTCGCTCCTGTCGCTTCTCGCAAAGCTTATTCTCGCGCTCTGCGAATTTTTCTCGGATATCTCGGGCGCTGTGCTGTCGCTCAGATATCCGTTTGTGCCGTTTATTATAATACCTATGACGCTGGCTCTTGGCGTGATGCTGCTGATAGAGCTCAGGAAAAAGTGGACTGTTCTTCTGCCGCCGCTCATATCCTGCGCCCTTTTTGCTGTCTGTCTGCTCGGCTATAATATCCTGCGCGCAAACGAGCTTGACGTGAGCTTTTACGCCGAAAATGACAATGAGGCGATAATTATCACAAAGGGAAGCTCCGCGTCGCTCTGCGACCTGTCTTATGGCTCGAACTCTTTTCTGTATTCTGTGGAAAACATCTGTTCTGAGAAGATGGCTACGCAGATAAACGAATTCATCGTCACGCATTACCACAAAAAGCACCCCGCCGCCCTTGAAAAGCTCTTCAAGCATGAGCTTGTAAAGGATATTTATCTGCCTTATCCCGAGACAGAGGACGAGAGGGCGCTGGCTTCCGATATCATCGTTTTCGCCTCCGAGGCGAAAGTGGACGTGCACTTTTATGGCGATGCCGAAAAGATACCCACGCTCGACGGCTCGTATCTCGCGGTGATGCGCCAAAGCAACGACGAAAAAAGAGAGTCGCTCTGCGTCACGCTCGGATACAGAGACTCGCTTCTCGCCTATCTGAATTCCGACCGTATCAACACAGCGCTCACAGAGAAAATAACGCTTAACAGCGACCTTCTCATATTCGGCAGACACGAAGATGATTTTTCCGATAAGGTGGATATAAAAACAGACCCTCATACGCTGAAAGCCGCTCTTTTTGCGGACAGAGAGCTATATATCCGCTCGGGGACAGAGCTTGGAGACGCCTCGGTGTATCTAGCTCCGAAGGATGAGAAAAAGCTTCTCTTTGAGCTTGTCCTCGATTGACAATCCGTCCCGTTTTTTCATATTATATTAATGCTTATACAACAACTGAAAGGACATTATGATATGAAAAAACATTCAAAAATTTCTATTCTCGGAGGAGATCTCAGGCAACTTGCGCTGGCAGAGATGCTTGCGGCAAGTTACGATAACATAAATATTTGGGGCATAAGAGAAAGCGCGCTTGCTAACAGCCCTCTGTACAGATATTCAAACGACCTCAAAAAAGCGCTTGAGGACGCCGATATCGTCATTCTTCCGCTTCCCGCCTCAAGTGATGGGACGTCGCTTTTCTGTCCGTTATGTGACGGAGCGGAGAAGCCTAAGCTACAAAAAATAGCCGAAAAGCTTCCCCCGTCCGCTACTGTGATAGGCGGTAAGATACCCGCCGAGTTTGCCGCGGCGGCGCAAAAAAACGGTGTCAGGGTCCTCGACTATTTCGAGTCGGAGGATTTTCAGATAAAAAACGCCTACACGACGGCAGAGGCGGCGCTGAGTATTGCGATGAACACGCTTGACAAAAACATTCGAGGCTCTCGCATAGCCATAACGGGCTACGGAAGGATATCAAAGCACCTTTGCTCGCTGCTTTGCGCGATAGGCGCTGAGGTGACGATAGCTGCAAGGCGTGACAGCGACATATCCTGGGCGCAGTCCTGCGGCTGCCGCACACTCAGGATAAGTCCCGATAAAAAGGATTGGCTAAGCTCGCTTGAGAAGGGCTACGATGTCATTTACAACACAGTTCCGTTTTGGCTTTTCGACCGTGATTTTCTCTCAAAGGTGGACAAAAAGACCTTTATCGTTGACCTTGCGTCCGCCCCCGGCGGAGTGGATATCCGCGCGGCTAAGGAGCTTGGCGCAAACGTGAGTTGGGCGACCTCTCTGCCCGGAAAATACGCGCCCAAAAGCGCGGGCGCTCTCGTTGCCGAGTGCGTACAAAAGCTTGTTGAGGAGGTGGACATATGATAGGCTACGCTCTATGCGGCTCTTTTTGCACGCACAAAGCCTCGCTCGCGCAGATGAGGGAGCTTATCTCACTCGGGTATGACGTTCTTCCGATAATGAGTGAAAACGTCTATTCCACCGATACCCGATTTGGAAGCGCAAAGGAGCTTTGCGAGGAGATAGAGACGCTTTGCTCGCACAAGATAATCCATAGTATCGTGGACGCCGAGCCGCTCGGCCCAAAGCTCTCGCTTGATGCGATGATAATCTGCCCCTGCACGGGCAATACTCTGGCAAAACTTGCCGCGGGGATAACCGATACCTCGGTATGTATGGCGGCAAAGGCGCACCTGCGCGGAAACAGACCGCTTGTGATAGCCCTCGCATCAAACGACGCCCTTTCTGCTAATCTTAAAAATATCGCCACTCTCCTATCACGTAAATTCGTATATTTCGTCCCGCTATTTCAGGACGATCCTATAAAAAAGCCGCATTCTTTAATTGCGGATTTTTCACTTCTCAGACCAACTCTCGATAATGCCCTCCAAGGCAAACAGTATCAGAAAATCTTTATTGGGTAGTTAGCGTATGTTAGGAGAAGGGCGCAAGGACCTTTCTCCTAACACCAACTAACTATCCGTATTTTTTTAGTTTTTTTCTCATATAATGTTTTGAATATAAAGCTTCGGGAGGGGTAATATGAGAAAGATAAAAAGGGTAGTAGCTATTATACTTACGGCAAGTATGATTTTCTGTTTTGCTTTATTGCCGATTTCGGCAGAGGGAGAAAGCGAGAGTGGAAAGGCAGAGATGGGGCTTGACTGCCGTTCGGCGATACTTATGGAGGCGAGCACCGGCGAGGTGCTTTATGAGATGAACGCTGACGAGGCGCTCCCGCCTGCATCTGTTACGAAGGTAATGACACTGTTACTTGTTATGGAGGCGATAGCTGACGGAAGGCTCTCGCTTGAGGACACTGTCACGGCGAGCGCGCACGCCTGCTCGATGGGCGGCTCGCAGATATATCTCAAGGAAGGTGAGCAAATGAGCGTTGAGGACCTTCTGAAAAGCGTTATAATCGCATCTGCAAACGATGCCGCTCTCGCGCTTGCCGAGCATATCGCGGGAAGCGAGACGGCATTTGTTGAGATGATGAACGAAAGAGCGAAGCAGTTGGGACTTAAAAACACCAATTTTGAAAATACCAACGGTCTTGACGACACGGTACAAAATCACGTCACGAGCGCGAGGGATATCGCAATTATGTCGCGCGAGCTCATAAAGCACAAAAAGATAACCGAGTACAGCTCTATCTGGATGGATAGCGTGAGGGGCGGTGAGTTTGGGCTGACAAATACAAACAGGCTCATAAGATTTTATAAGGGCGCTACGGGACTTAAAACAGGCTCGACCTCAAAAGCAAAGTTCTGCATCACCGCCACCGCAGAGAGAGACGGACTTTCTCTGATATGCGTGATAATGGCAGCCCCCACGAGAGATTTGCGAAACGCCGCGGCGGCGTCGCTTTTGGACTGGGGCTTTGCGAACTATGCCGTCTATAAAAACGCGGTATCTGAGCTTGCTGCCCCGAGGGTGCTTGGCGGAGTAAAGAGCAGCTGCGCTGTCGAGTGCGGCGAATTTTCCTGCGTGGTGAAAAAGAGCGACCTCTCAAGCGTGAGCTTTGAGATAGAGCTTGAGGAGACACTTGCCGCACCCATAAAGAAGGGAGAGCGAGTCGGCAGGGTGGTCTATAAGATGGGCGGGACAGAGCTCGGAGCGAGCGATATTGTCGCCTCGGAGGAGGTCGAAAAGATCGATTTTTGGGGTCTTATGTTAAAGATACTCTCAAAAATGGCGATATCTTGAAGATATTTATAAAAAATATATAAAAATTACATAAAAGTTATTGATTTTTGAATAAAAAAAGTGTATAATTGTACCATAGTTATTTTTAAAATAAAACAATGGGGGTAGAAAATGACTTTAACATTAAACGACAAGTACATTAAAGAATTTGTTGACGCAAAAGAGCTTGCTGATATTCAGAGCGAGATAAACGCCGCTCACAAGACATTACTTGAAGGCACTGGCGAGGGAAATGATTTTCTTGGCTGGGTCGACCTTCCTAAAAATTATGACAAAGAGGAGTTCGCAAGAATAAAGGTTGCGGCAGAGAAGGTAAAAAAGAGCTGTGACGTATTCATAGTTATCGGGATCGGAGGCTCATACCTCGGCGCGAGAGCAGTTGTTGAATTCCTTAGATCCAATATGTATAACAGTCTTAAGAAGGATACGCCCGAGATATATTTTGCGGGCTGTAACATAAGCGCGAATTCGCTCAACGAGCTTCTTGAGATATGCGAGGGGAAGGACGTTTGCATAAACGTTATCTCGAAGTCGGGAACTACCACAGAGCCCGCTATCGCCTTCAGAGTTTTCAGAGCTATGCTTGAGAAGAAATACGGCGTTGACGGAGCTAAGGACAGAATTTTCGTTACCACCGACAAGGCTCGCGGAACACTCAAAAAGTTCTCTGACGAGGCTGGCTACGAGACCTTTGTAGTACCGGACAACGTTGGCGGACGTTTCTCGGTTCTCACCGCGGTCGGACTTCTTCCGATAGCTGTTGCGGGCATTGATATAGACGCTCTTATGGCGGGCGCATCTGCTGCATCCGACGAATTCAAGGCTACCGCTGACATAGAAAAGAACGCTTGTATGAAGTACGTTGCATACAGAAATCTTATGTACCGCAACGGTAAAGATACAGAGATACTCGTAAGCTACGAGCCCTACGCGGCTATGCTCAACGAGTGGTGGAAGCAGCTTTACGGCGAGAGCGAAGGCAAAGACGGCAAGGGACTTTTCACGGCATCTGTTATCTTCTCGACAGATCTCCACTCTCTCGGACAGTTCATTCAGGACGGAAAGAGAAATCTCTTTGAGACAGTAGTATCTGTAAAGGCTTGCGACTCCAAGTTTGCAATTCCTTACGACGAGGCTAACGTTGACGGACTCAACTTCCTCTCGGGCGTTGAGCTTGACGAGGTCAACAAGACCGCGATGAAGGGAACAATACTTGCTCACATCGACGGCGGAACTCCCAACATTCTTGTTGAGATAGAAAAGAAGGACGAATTCTCGCTTGGATATCTCCTTTACTTCTTCGAGTTCGCTTGCGGTGTTTCGGGATACGTTCTCGGCGTAAATCCCTTCAACCAGCCAGGTGTTGAGGCGTACAAGAAGAATATGTTCGCGCTTCTCGGCAAGCCCGGCTACGAGGCTCAGAAGGCAGAGCTTGAAGCAAGATTGAAGTAATTGTTAAATAATTTCAAAAATATAAAAAATACTCTTGAAAAAAATTGCTGAATGAGTTATAATGTTCTTGAGCATATAAAATGTTCAGTATTTATATTGGAGGTCCGACATGTTAAAAGTAATTATCGGAGTTAAAGGAACAGGAAAAACAAAGGCTCTTATCAACCTTGTTAATGAATCTGTCGAAAAATCTCATGGAGATGTTGTATGTATTGAAAAAGGAGTTAAGCTCCGTTTTGATATAAAGTATCGCGCAAGACTTATTGACGTTAACGAATATTTCGTAGGCGACGCTCAGGCACTTTACGGTTTTGTTGCGGGAATTCTTGCAAGCAATCACGACGTTACAGATCTTTACATAGATTCTGCTTTGAAGATATGTAATGACGATTACTCGGCGTTCGACAAATTTATTGACGAGCTCGCTGCTATTTCCGAGAAGATAGCTATCAACGTTGTTGTAACTGCTTCTATGCCTGCGGAAAATGCGTCTGAAACGATAAAGAAATATCTCTGATATTTAAAAAATAAGAGTGCCTGTTAAGTCACTCAAACAGAAAAAGAGGCATTCGTGCCTCTTTTTCTGTAATGTAAGGAGTTTTGGGAAGGGGGAGAAGAATGATTCTGATAATAGCCGAAAAGCCGAGCCTTGGCAGAAATATAGCGGCGGCTATCGGAAATATGTCGCGCAGAGACGGATATCTCGAAGGCGGCGGATATATAGTCTCGTGGGCGTTTGGACACCTCTTTTCTCTTGCCGACGTTGAGGCTTATAGCGGACGGGCAAGTGAAAATTCACGCTGGACGATGGATAATCTCCCGTGCTTTCCCGACAAATTCAAGTTTGAGCTAAGACGTGACGGCTCGAAAAGAAGCGTTGACAGCGGGGTGCAGAAGCAGTTCGGCATACTTGAGGCTCTCTGTAACCGAGAGGACGTTGACACGATAGTAAACGCGGGGGACGCCGACAGAGAGGGAGAGATAATCGTCCGTCTGTGCATTGCTAACGCGCTTCACACAGAAAAGTCGATAAAGAGGCTTTGGCTTCCCGACCAGACTCCGCAGACCGTCTCGGCGGCGCTCGCCGATATGAAGGACGACGCGGAATACGACAACCTTGCCAACGAGGGCTTTGCGAGGACCTATATAGACTGGCTTTACGGAGTAAATCTCACGAGATACGCCACGCTTAAGACGGGTACGCTTTTGCGTGTCGGCAGAGTTATAGTGCCGATAGTCAAGGCGATATACGACAGAGATATGGCAATAAAAAATTTTGTGCCCGAGAAATATTATTCGATAAGCAGTAAAGAGGAGACGAAGGGATACGCCGTCGAGCTTAATTCAAAGCGCAAATTTTCCTCTGCCGAGCTTGCTAAGGCGCAGGGCGTCTGCGCTCAGTATAACGCCTGCGAGGCTTACGTAAGCGACATAAAGAGCAAAAAGGAGACCGTCTCGCCAGGAAAGCTTTACTCGCTTTCCAAGCTTCAAAACGTGCTTGGAAAGAAATATAAGATGTCTATGGCTGAGAGCCTTGAGATAATTCAAAAGCTCTACGAGGAGGGGTATCTCACATATCCCCGAACTAACTCGGAGTATCTGGCTGTCGCCGAGAAGGACAAGATAAAAAAGATAGTCGGGATATGCGCTACAATGGGATATCCCGTGGTATTTAAGGACAAAAAGACGATTTTTGACGACTCAAAGATAGAGTCGCACTCGGCTATAACGCCGACCTACAAGATTCCCGACAAATCAAAGCTCACCGAGAAGCAGATGCAGGTCTATTCAACGGTCATACGCCGTTTTGTTGCGGTTTTCTGCTCGGAGGACTGTGTTGTGAGGCGTGTTGAGATGACGGTCAAGGTAGGCGAGCTTGAGGAATTTACCCTGAAGGGCTTGACGATACTTGAGAAGGGCTGGACGAAATACGACGACAGCACTCAAAAGGATAAGCTCCTTCCCGCGCTCGCTGTGGGAGACCGAGTAGAGATAGACTTCAAGCCTGTCGAGAAGGAGACCTCTCCGCCAAAGCATTACACAATAGAGACGCTCAACAATTATCTCAAAAATCCCTTCCGCGACGAGAAGGCGGCTATCGACGACAGCGTTGGCGCTGACGACGCGGCGGAATACCGAGCGATGCTTGAGGGCGTTGAGCTTGGCACAGAGGCAACGAGAACAGGAATTATAGACAATGCGCGCAAAAGTGAATATATAAATCTGAAAAAGGATGTATATACCATTTTGCCTGGCGGAATATTCCTTATAGAGTCGCTTGAACGTATGCAGATAATTATGGATAAATTCAAGACGAGCGAAATGGGAAAGGCGCTTAAGAAGGTATATCGCGGCGACTGCGGCGTTGAGGATGCCGTCTCGCTTGCAAAGGACGAGATAGGCAGATGCTTTGAGAGGCGCGAGATGCCTGTTGACGAGGATATAGACACGGGATTTTTCGGAGATATTATCGGAAAATGTCCGCTTTGCTCCTCTGACGTTATGCGTGGGCGTTACGGATACGGCTGTACTGCGTACAAGGCGGGCTGTAAGTTCTCGATAAACGCTTATATATGCGGCAGGGCTATCTCGGTGTCGAACGCGAAGCTTTTGCTCAGCGAGGGTAAGACCGTCAAGATAAAGGGATTTGTCTCGAAAAAGGGAAATCAGTTCGATGCTGCCTTGAGGCTTGTTGACGGAAAATGTCTGTTCGATTTTCAAGACGGACAGTGAGTTATAAATCAATTAAACGGAGGATATTATGAAAAATTCAACGAAGATACTTATTGCGACGTTAGTTACGTTGCTAGTGGCGGCTGTGGGATTTTATTTCCTTTTGCCCGCTATCAACCCCTATTCACAGGAAACTTGGGTGTGTTTGCTCTTCCTCATTATAGTATGGGGAGTGACCTTCCTGCTTCTTGGCGCTGCTGACGGCGTAAAGACTATGAAAAATAATAAATCGTTCAGCTTCTCGGCTATGAAAAAGGGCGCGCTGAAGTGGATACTCATTGCGGCGGCAGTGCCCGTAGTGGTTTTGGCTGTCGGAAACATTGCGTCCTCGACCTTCTTTAACGCAAAGGCTTACTCGACACTTATAGAAGTGCCCGAGGCGGTATTTGAAGAGGATATGCCAGAGAACGACACGGTAACAAATATAGCTCTTATGGACTCAAGCTCGGCCACGATAATCGGTAACAGAACGCTTGGCGCGCTTTCCGATGTCGTGTCTCAGTACGAGGCGGGAAGCAGATATTCGCAGATAAATTACGTTGGCGCGCCCGCTAAGGTGACTAACCTTGAGTACGTCGGATTTTTCAAGTGGTTCAACAACAGAGCCTCGGGTATCCCCGGATACGTCAAGGTAGACCCTGTAAACAGCGACGCTGAGTATGTAAAATTTGAAAAGCCTATGAAATACGTGGACAGCGCGTATTTCGGTGACGACCTCACAAGAAAGCTTCGTTTTGAGTATCCCACAAAGATATTCAACGATATCGTTTTTGAGATAGATGAAAACGGAAATCCCTACTACATCGTTGCCTGCGTCGCTCCGAGAATAGGAATGTTCGGAGCTATGGACGTAAACGAGGTGATAATCTTCAATCCCGTTGACGGAACATCTGAGATATACAGCGTTGCCGACACGCCCTCGTGGGTGGACAACGTTTTCAACGGATATCTCGCGACACAGAAATACGACTGGTTCGGTATGCTCAAGAACGGATACTGGAACACCATTATAGGAAACAAGGACTGTAAGGTCACGACCGATGATTTCGGATTTATCATGATAGGTGACGACGTCTGGTATTTCACCGGCGTTACCTCTGTAACCGCTGACGAGAGTAACATCGGATTTATCATCAGTAACGCGAGAACAGGTGAGTACAAGTTCTATCCCGTTATCGGCGCTGAGGAGTATTCCGCTATGCACGCGGCTGAGGGTGAGGTTCAGGAAAAGGGATACGTTGCTTCCTTCCCGTCGCTTATCAACGTTTCGGGCGAGGCGACCTATATTATGGTGCTCAAGGACAGCGGCGGCATTGTTAAGCTCTGCGCTCTCGTAAACGTTGAAAATTACAGTATCGTGGCTACGGGAAATAATCAGACAGAGGCAAAGCAGGCTTATATCAAGCTCCTTGAGGAAAACGGCATAATCAAAAAGGAGGAAGCTCCGCCTGCCGAGGAGGTAGCTACCGAGACTAAGGAGATAACCGTACAGATGTTGAAAACAGTTGTTGTCGACGGAAACACGGTCATCTATATCTGTGATGCTGACGGTATCCTTTATAAACAGAAGGTTTCTGACGATGAGAGCATAGTTCTTATCGAGTACGGCGACAAGATAACGATAGAATATTCCAAGACTGATATAGAACAGATAAAGCAGATCGTGTCGTGGAGCGTAACGGCCGAGAAAGAGAGCGCTGAGTGAGTATGGAAAGAGACAAGATACTTTCTATGGTCGACCACACCTTGCTTGACAGGGCAGCGACTTGGGAACAGATAAAGACGATTTGCGATGACGGTCTCAAATTCTCGACCGCGTCGGTTTGTATCCCCCCCTCGTACGTGAAGGCGGCGGCAGAATATCTGGGCGGACGCCTGCCCGTTTGCACGGTCATCGGATTTCCAAACGGATACAATACCGCTGCGGTAAAATGCGCCGAGACAGCTGAGGCTGTGAAAGACGGCGCTGACGAGATAGATATGGTAATTAACATCGGCATGCTCAAGGATAAGAAATACGACGAGCTGCTCGACGAGATAAACGCGGTCAAGGACGCTTGCTCGGGCAAGCTATTGAAGGTTATAATCGAGACCTGCGTGCTGACCGACGAGGAAAAGATAAAAATGTGCGAGATAGTTTCAGACTCCCGAGCAGATTTTATCAAGACCTCTACCGGATTTGCGGGCGGCGGAGCTACCTTTGAGGATATAGCTCTTTTCGCTAAGCATGTTTCCAAAGATACAAAAATTAAAGCCGCAGGCGGTATTCGCTCCTTCGAGGACGCCGAAAAGTTCATCGCCCTCGGCGCTCATCGCCTCGGCACAAGCGCTCTTGTTAAGATAGCAAAGGGTTAGTTTGTGTTTGGAGTTTATGCGAGGGGGCTTCTTTTCGGAGAAGCCCCCTCGCGCTCCCCCAAGAAACTTCCTGAAAAATGTTTTATGCTTTCTAAATATTGTTTTGCTAAATGGGATATTCTTTTCTAATGTGGCAACACGGCAGACAGCAGGCAGTGGCTGCAAGGTGAGGAGCAAGCCCCTCACCTTGCAAACAATTTTCGCAATATCCTCACAACAGCATAATCTATCTTTCCTGCTTCTCCGCCATTGACAAAAAGATATATATATGATATAATTATGTAATAATGTATAGTACAATGGCGTACTGGGGCAATTTGGCGAAAAGATGGGTGAGGGAAATGGTAAAGATAGAGCGAATTATCAAGCACAGCAGGGCAGACAAGGCTGGATTTCTTGCGGGCGACATACTTGTATCTATAAACGGCAGAGAGATAAACGACGTTCTTGATTACCGTTTTTATCTTGCCGAAAGGCTGATAAACGTTTCGGTCATTCGAGACGGCAAGCCTCTCGAATTCAAGATAAAGAAAAAGGAATACGACGACATAGGTCTTGATTTTGAAACACCGCTTATGGATAAAAAGCATTCCTGTGAAAACAAGTGTGTTTTCTGCTTTATCGACCAGCTTCCGAAGGGACTTCGCGAGTCGCTTTATTTTAAGGACGACGATTCGAGGCTCTCCTTCCTTCACGGAAATTACATCACGCTTACAAACCTTCGCGACAAGGATATAGACAGGATAATCGAGATGCACATTTCTCCTGTGAACGTATCGGTGCACACCACAAATCCCGAGCTTCGCGTGAAAATGGTGCACAACAAGCGCGCGGGCGAGGTGTTAGGCTACCTTGACCGACTTGCAGAGGCGGGCATCAAGCTTTGCTGTCAGATAGTTCTTTGCAAAGGGCTTAACGACGGCGATGAGCTTATGCGCAGTATGCGCGACCTTGAGCGTCTTTATCCCGCGATGCAGAGCACGTCGGTAGTTCCCGCGGGACTTACGAAATTCAGGGACGGGCTATATCCTTTGCAATCCTACTCGCCCGAGGAGTGTGCCGAGATAATCGCACAGGTGACAGCCTTTGGAGACGAGTGCCTTGAGAGGCACGGCACAAGGCTTTTCTTTCCCGCTGACGAGCTTTATATAAAAGCGGGGCTTCCGCTTCCAAACGATGAATTTTACGAGGAATACGCTCAGATAGAAAACGGAGTTGGAATGTTGACCGAGCTTGAGACCGAATTTCGTACCGAGCTTGATTTTCTCGAAGAATATATTGATAAATTTTCAGCGCCGAGGAGTGTTTCCGTCGCCACGGGATACGCGGCGTACGACCACATTTCCCGCCTTTGCTCGCTTATTTCGGGCAGAGTTGACGGACTTAAGATAGACGTATATCCGATAAAGAATAATTTTTTTGGCGAGCAGATAACCGTATCGGGACTTCTTACGTGTACTGATATGGCGGAACAGCTGAGGGGCAAGGAGCATGGAGAGTGCCTTTTGATACCGTCGGCAACGCTTCGCTCGGAGGGAGACCTTTTCCTTGTCGGAAAGACGCCCGAGGAGCTCTCGGAAGCTCTCGGAGTTGACGTGGGGGCGGTGGAGAACCGAGGCGACGACCTCGTTTGCGCAATACTTGGGATTTAAAGAAAGGAATTTGATATGGCAAGACCTGTTGTTGCGATAGTGGGCAGACCAAACGTTGGTAAGAGCACACTTTTTAATAAGCTTATAGGAGAGAGACGCTCGATAGTTGAGGATACCCCTGGTGTCACGCGTGACAGAATATACGGCGAGACCGAGTGGAGAAACAAGCATCTCATAATAATAGACACGGGCGGAATCGAGCCTAAGACCGACGACATAATACTCAAGCAGATGAGATTTCAGGCTGAGATAGCGATAGAGACGGCTGACGTTATCATATTTATGTGTGACGTCCGCACGGGACTTACCGCTGACGACAGAGATATCGCGGTAATGCTTCAGAAGAGCGGAAAGCCGATAGTTCCTTGTATCAACAAGTGTGACAGCGTCGGCGCGCTCCCCTTTGAGTTTTACGAGTTCTACGAGCTGGGCTTTGATTGCGAGCCGATAGCTGTTTCCTCTATTCACGGAAGCGGTTCGGGAGACCTTCTTGATGCCGTGGTCGAGGCTGTCGGAGACTGGGACGAGGAGGAAGAGGAGGACGACAGCATCAAGGTAGCCGTTATAGGCAAGCCGAATGCGGGAAAGTCCTCGATAATAAACAAGTTTATCGGTAAGGAAAGGCTTATCGTTTCAAATATCGCGGGAACGACGAGAGACGCCGTCGATACTCAGGTAGAGAACGAATACGGAAAGTTTACCTTTATCGACACGGCGGGAATAAGAAGAAGCTCCAAGATAAACGATAAGATAGAAAAATACAGTGTTCTCCGCGCTCACATGGCGGTCGAGAGAGCAGACGTTTGCCTTATAATGATAGACGCGGGCACGGGAATTACCGAGCAGGACGAAAAGATAGCGGGTATCGCTCACGAGGCGGGCAAGGCTTGTATAATAGTTGTCAACAAGTGGGACAGCATAGAAAAGGACAACAAGACTGTCAACGAGTATAACGAGAAGATACAGACAGCGCTCTCGTATATGCCGTATGCTCCGATAGTTTACGTTTCGGCGCTTACGGGGCAGAGAATAAATACCCTTTACGAGCATATAGTATACGTTCACAATCAGGCTATGATGAGAATATCCACAGGTATGCTCAACGACGTGCTTGCCGAGGCCACGATGAAGGTACAGCCCCCGTCTGACAAGGGCAAGAGACTTAAGATATACTATATGACGCAGGTCAGCGTAGCGCCCCCGAGCTTCGTTATCTTCTGTAACGATGCCGAGCTCTTCCACTTCTCGTATCAGAGATATCTTGAAAATTGTCTGCGCCAGACCTTTGGATTTAAGGGAACGCCGATAAAATTGATAATCAGAATGAAGGGCGAAGAGATATAAAGGATTTTTGAGGCTCTAAGCTCTCAAATTGTCGGGATATCTTCAAAAAAGAGATATAGAAAGGAACAATAAATGTTCGTAGATAACGTAAGGATTTATATAAAAGCAGGCGACGGAGGAAACGGAGCGGTTTCCTTCAGGCGTGAAAAATACGTTTCGCACGGCGGACCTGACGGCGGAGACGGAGGCCACGGCGGAAATATCGTTTTCCGTGTTGACAAGGGTACGAACACCCTGCTTGCATTCAAATACAGACACAAATTTATAGCGCAGAACGGCGGTAACGGCGGCGGCGCGAAGTTCCACGGAGCTACCGCGGACGACCTTGTGATACCTGTTCCCCCCGGAACTCTTATCAAGGATTCCGAGAGCGGAAGGATAATACACGATATGACAGAGGGCGACGGAGCTGACTATATCTGCTGTAAGGGCGGCAGAGGCGGCTGGGGCAACAGACATTTTGCAACGCCTACACGCCAAGTTCCGATGTTCGCGAAAAGCGGTACGAAGGGTGAGGAGAGAGAGGTAATACTTGAGCTCAAGATGCTCGCTGACGTCGGTCTTATAGGCTACCCAAGCGTTGGAAAGTCGTCTATCCTTGCGCGCATAAGCTCTGCAAAGCCAAAGATAGCCGACTACCATTTCACAACGCTTTCTCCAAATCTCGGAGTTGTATCGACAGGCGGAGAAAAAGGCTTTGTCGCGGCGGATATCCCCGGACTTATCGAGGGCGCGGCTGACGGAGCGGGGCTTGGACATGAGTTCTTGCGCCACGTTGACAGATGCAGACTTCTGCTTCACGTCGTTGATATCTCCTGCTTTGAGGGCAGAGATCCTATTGAGGACGTAAAGCTTATAAACTATGAGCTTGAGCGTTACAGTCCCGAGCTTGCTTCGCGTCCGCAGATAATACTCGCAAACAAGAGCGATGCGCTTGATACTGAAATGGTTGACGTCAAGGCTTTTGAGAGCTTTGTTGCCGATAACGGTTGGGAGCTTTTCTACGTTTCCGCCGCTACGGGAGCGGGGCTTGACGACATGATAAAGCGTGTTGCCGAAATGCTCGAAGAGCTTCCTCCGCTTAAGATATATGACAGCGAGGTACAGAGCGAGGACGACTTTGTGGTGGGCGCGAAGGAGACTGTTATACGCCGTCAGAACGACCTTTATATCGTTGAGGGCGAGTGGCTCTACAACCTTATGGGACAGGTCAACTTTGACGATTACGAGTCGCTGAATTTCTTCCAGAACGTGCTTAAGAGAAGCGGAGTTTTTGAGGCGCTTGAGGCAAAGGGCTGTAAGGACGGAGACACTGTATCAATATACGATTTTGAATTTGATTATATAAAATAACATCACAATAAGGGGAATTACTATGAATATATGGCACGATATTGACCCCTCTATGATAAACGCCGAGGATTTTTCCGCTGTCATAGAGATACCCAAGGGAAGTAATTGCAAGTATGAGCTCGACAAATACACAGGGCTTCTACGTCTTGACAGAGTGCTTTATACCTCTACTCACTATCCCGCAAACTATGGATTTATACCGAGGACCTACGCTGACGACGGCGACCCGCTTGACGTGCTCGTGCTTTGCGCCGAGTCTATTCATCCGCTTACGCTTGTCAGAGTGTTTCCGATAGGAGTTATGCGAATGATAGACGGCGGAGCTATTGACGACAAGATAATCGCGATACCGTTCTCCGACCCCTCGTATAACCAGATAAAGTCTATCGACGAGCTTCCCGCACACATATTTGATGAAATAATGCACTTTTTCACGGTCTATAAGCAGCTTGAAAACAAGCAGACCGCGGTCAAGGAGCTTTTCAGCCGCAGGGAAGCGATAGAGATAATAGAGGCGGCAATAGTCGCTTACAACGATAAATTCGGCGCTGAAAAATAACTTACCGCGGAGGTAAAATTATGGATATTAACAGAAAAGAATACAAAAGCGTCTCAAACTGTATAGGCTTTGGGCTTTGTATCTTTTTGGCAATGATAAACGGCATACAGATATTGCGAGCTCCGCTCTCGGCGGTCTTGTTTGAAAATCTTACGTATGACACCTATAATGTTATTGATACGGTGATATTCGATATCGTCGGATACATGGCTTCGTTTATCCTGCCTGCCATAATAATAAGACGCAGTCTCAGGAAAAAAGGACTGCTTCAGCCTATAAAGCAGGAAAGCGGAAGGCTGACATCGACCTCGCTTTTGCTTATCCCTGTCGGAGTGTGGGTGACTCAGGCGGTCGGAAATATAAACGTGGTTATAATGGATATATTCGGCACGTCGGAGGCCTACGCTGAGCTTGTGGGAGCAGGCGCGGGTGAATACTATTTCCCGTACGAGATAGCTTTGATGTTTATTTCGATGGCTATCGTTCCCGCTGTCGCCGAGGAGTTTTTGTTCAGAGCCACGGTGCTTTCAAATCTCAAGCCGTACGGCAAGGCTATGGCGCTCGTGGGAAGTTCAATTCTCTTCGGTCTTATGCATCAAAATCCTTATCAGCTTCTCTATACGACTGCGGCGGGATTTATTATGGGATACGCGTATCTCAAAACAGGGTCTGTTTGGTGTCCGATGCTGATACACTTCTTCAATAACGCGTATTCGGTGGCAAATCAGGTCCTTCTCGCAAACGCAGAGGAGAATGTTGCCATGGCGGTCATAGTGACCTTTGAGATTTTGCTTGCCGTTGCGGCTATTATATGTCTTGTTCGCTATATCAAGAAAATGAGAGCCGAAAAGCGCCGAAAATACAAGGACGGAAGCTTTGGAGTTTTGCTTGAGGAGTCGCGCGATTATTCAAGCAAGCCGGTGGAAAAGGGAAGGATAAGAGGATTTTTCTCTCCGGGTATCGTGACCTTCGTCACCTTGACACTCCTCTTGTCATTCTTGCTTTTGACACAGCTGATGGCTATGAGCGGAGGCACTGCCTGATGGAGAATAATAAAGACATAGTTTTCATGAAAAGAGCTATCGAGCTTGCGAAAACGGCGGCGATGATGGGGGAAGTTCCCGTTGGCGCGCTTATCGTAAGAGACGGTGAAATAATCTCCGAGGCATATAACCTGAGAGAGACTAACGGCATCTCCACAGCTCACGCCGAGCTGCTTGCGATAGAGGAAGCTTGCCGAAGGATAGGCTCGTGGAGACTTTGCGGGGCGACGCTTTACGTCACGCTTGAGCCCTGTCCGATGTGCGCGGGCACTATCGTGAACTCGCGTATCGACAGAGTCGTATACGGTATCGAGGACGCAAAGGCGGGCGCTGTTGGCAGTGTTATAGATATAAATCGCTATCCCTTCAATCACAGCTTTGAGGTGACAGGCGGGGTTTGCGCAAAGGAATGCGCCGAGCTTTTGTCGGAATTTTTTAAATCAAAAAGAAAAGATAAATGCTTTTGAAATTTCTCCCCCCACTCTCATAAATTGCAAGCTTTTTTAAATTATTAACGCGTTCAATCATATTGACAATTATGTCGTAAAATGTTATAATGTAAACGGCGTATTTTATGCCTAATGATATTAATAAATGAAAGGTGCCTTTAATGAATAACGAAATAACCTTTTCTACGCTTTGGCTGGTTTTTAAAAAATCATGGATAAAGATAATCATAATATCCCTGGCGGCTATGCTGCTTATGGGCTTGTTCACCCATTACGTAATAAAGAAGGAGTATTCCTCTTCGATAACCTTCTACGTTATAAACGCAAATACCTCTGCCGATTATACGCAGTCCTCGTTGCTCGCTGCCAGCGCGCAGCTCTCGAATGACTATATCAGGATAATTCAGAGTGACGAGATGCTTGACGCGCTTACTGCGGACATAAAGGAAGAGTATGGGCTTGAATATACCCCAAACGGAATAAGAAAAATGATAAGCTCAAATGTCGAACCGGAAAGCTCTATGTTTGAGGTGAAGATCACCAGCGAAAACAAAGAGCACGCATACATAATCGCTAAGTATATCTCCGAGAACGCGCCCGAGGTCCTTCAGAGAGTAACAAAGCCGTGGATGTTTGAAGGAAATACGGCAGAGGAATTGGCGGCGCAAGAGAAGGATACGGTAGAGTGTGTAAGTATTATTAATTATCCGCACGTGGCGCTCGGTCACGATTCGCCCAGCCTTGCTAAAAACGTTATCCTTGCGGGATTCGTTGCGGCAATTCTTACCTACGGTGTTTGTTTCTTGTTCGGCTTGTTTAATACCCTTGTAAAGAACGAGGACGATATCAAGGAGTTTACCGAGAAGTATCCTTTGATTGGAATTATTCCTTCATGGTATACAGAGTGATCTGATAGGAGAGAGTTATGAAAAAGAAAAAAATGAAATTGTCGGGTTTGGAAGATAACTACAACCTCATAAATAAAGACACTCCTTTTGCGGTAAGAGAGGCTTTCGGTCTTTTGAGAACGAATATACTTTACAGCCCTAAAAAAGGCGAGGGCGCTTCTGTATACGGTGTCGCTTCTGTCGGAGAACGCTCGGGAAAAAGTACGGTCATTTCAAATCTTGCTTACTCCTTTGCGCAGTCTCAGAAGAAGGTGCTTTTCATAGACGCCGATATGCGTTGCCCTGTGCAACACAAGTTCTTTGGCTATGATAAAGACGCAAGCGGGTTCAGCGAGATACTTTCGGGTATCGTTGCAGATCCGTATGAGACGATCATAAAGACAGACAACGAATATCTCAACATCATTCCCAGCGGTCATATTCCGCCTAACCCCTCAGAGCTTGTGCTCAGTTCTAAATTGGGCGAGTTTATGGGCTTGATGAAAAAGGAATACGATTATATTTTCATCGATTTTCCGCCTGTCGCAGTTGTTCCCGACGCGGTTTCTATGGTGAATTGCGTTGACGGATATATTTTTGTTATCCGCGCAAACGTTACCGACAAAAACGGTATTAAGGAATGTATAGATAATATTGAAAACGTTGGCGGAACGGTCGTGGGCATAGTTCTTGATGACGTAAACTATAAGGAAGGAATGTTCGGCGTCAAGTATACAGGTAAATACGGCAAGTATAATAGGTATAGCAAATACAGCAGATACAACAGATACAACAGATATGCCAGATCCGCAACGAACAGCTCTAAAACAAAAGAGTAAAAGGGAATGAGTATCAGATGATAGATTTTCATTCACACATTTTGCCACACGTTGACCACGGCTCAAATAGCTTTGACGAAGCCAGGACACAGCTGAGCATTGTAAAGGCGGGCGGAGTCGGGACGATAGTTGCCACACCGCACTTCTATCCACACGTACATAACGTTGAGGATTTTCTTTCGTCGGTGAATACGGCGGCAGAAAGGCTTGCGGCGCTGAAGGAGGAATATCAAGGCTTGCGCGTCTGCTTGGGCGCGGAGGTCCTCGTTTGCGACATGCTTGACAAAATGCCGAGTCTTGAGAGTCTTTGTATCAGAGGAACGAAGGTCTTGCTCCTTGAAATGCCCTCGTCCGGAGGCTGGAGCAGATATCTGCAAAGCGTGGAGAATATTCTCGGCGGCGGATATACGGTGGTGCTTGCTCACATCGACAGATATATGCGGCACTATGAGGCGGAAATAGAGAACCTTTTAAGGCTTGGCGCAAAGGCGCAGATAAACGCCGATTCGCTCGCTTCCTTCTTTCTGAGAAGAAGGCTCATGCCATATATAGAGAGCGGCGCGGTGTGTGCTGTCGGAAGCGACCTTCACGGCGCGGACAAGAGGGGCTATAAATCCTTTGTCGAAGCTGAGAAAAAAATCGGAACAGAGAATTTTGAAATGATTCAAAAATTCTCCGCAGAGCTTTTGCAGAGTGCCGACTCGATATTTTAAATCCTAAAATAATGTAAAATCAGAGCTGACCCATGGGTCAGCTCTGATTTTTTAGTATGTTTGTTTAGTGGTTAGTTTTTGCTTAACTTTCCTCTCACATCAACACATAAATCTATCATTACATTCGCCCCGAAGATTTTAACTAAAGTGTTTTCGCGGAAAACGGACAGTCAAGGACGTCTGTCCCTACAATAACAACATAACAAATATAATAAAAAGAAACACGGCGGTTACTTGCGAGTGTTTACAGCATATTTCACCGTCGTGTGATAACCGTAAGGTTAAAATATGCGACACCCGAAGACCCAAGGCAGGCACTGCCTGCTGTCCGCCGTGTTTCTACATTAGAGAAAAAACTTACCCCTAAGTATAACAATATTTAGGGAGTTTAGAAGCTTTTTTCAAAAAGGTTTGGAGAGTGTGAGAACCTTTCCTCAAAAGGTTCTCGCGCCTTTCTCCTAACATAAACTAACTATCCTCAAAAGGGTCTCACACCCTTAAAATCTCCTAACACCAACTAACTTTTTTATCACTTCCACTTGTCGATGAGGGCGCGTATCTGTGAGGTAAGCTTTGCGTTGTCCTTGTTTGCGCAGCCGTTTCGGCTCTTTGCCAAGCGAAGAAGCTCCTCTGCCGCGTCGGTCAATTCGTTGTGGATCGCCTTTGCCCGCGCTGTTGTTGCGGGGGACTTGCGAACACGCACTGAGTCGGTA